>JADGOH010000119.1 GCA_017883025.1 Acidimicrobiales bacterium | reverse complement strand
TGCCGCAGACCTCGCACACCGCTGCCATGACACTCCGACTTCCTCTAAGAACCTCTGGGTAAGTCGCAAAGGTTAGCATCCTGCCCATGGTCGCCCTCGACGCCTTGGATGCAGCGGAGCTCTGCCGAGTGATCGGCACCTTCAGGGACGGCCTGCGGACCCACCAGCAGCTCATCAACCGCCTCAACGTCTACCCCGTCCCGGACGGGGACACGGGCACGAACATGGCCCTCACCCTGGAGTCGGTGGCTTCGGAGCTGGACGGGCTGGGCGCAGCCGACCTCTCCGCCACCTGCAAGGCCATCGCCCACGGCTCGCTCATGGGCGCCCGTGGCAATTCGGGGGTCATCCTGTCCCAGCTCCTGCGCGGGCTGTCCGACGGCCTCGACGCCCCGGGCGGGCGCCCGGGGGCGGAGGAGCTGGCCGCGGCACTGGTCACGGCGGACGAGCTCGCCCGCGAGGCGGTCATGCGCCCGGTCGAGGGGACCATCCTGACCGTCGCCCGGGGGGCTGCCCAGGCGGCGCGTGCGGCCGCTGACGACGGGGCCACCCTGGTGGGCGTGGCCGAGGCCGCCCATGCCGGGGCGGTCGAGGCGCTCGAGTTGACCCCGACCTTGCTGCCCGTGCTGGCCCAGGCCGGGGTGGTGGACGCCGGCGGCACCGGCTATGTGTTGCTGTTCGACGCGTTGCTCACCGTGCTGGACGGCCGGGACATGCCCGTGGCCCCCGAGTTGCCCGAGGTGGCGGCCGGTGTCGACGGGGCGACCGGCGCCCACGGGGCCCCGAGCGATGCCGACGCCGCGCTGGCCGGACTCCGCTACGAGGTCATGTACCTGCTCGAGGCGCCCGACGGGACCATTCCCGCCTTCAAGGAGGTCTGGGCCGGACTGGGCGACTCCATCGTCGTGGTGGGCGGCGACGGACTGTGGAACTGCCACATCCACACCGACGAGGTCGGACCGGCCATCGAGGCCAGCCTCGACGCCGGACGGCCCCGGAACATCCGGGTCACCGACCTGCTGGAGGAGGTCGAGGAGGAGCGCTGGGTGCGCGAGGGCGCCGGCGACGTCGCCTCGGGCCCGTCGGACGCGCCGTTCGGGCCGACGCCGGTCACCGGCGTGGTCGCGGTGGCCAGCGGCGAGGGAATCGGCCGCATCTTCCGCTCGCTCGGCGTCCAGCGTCTGATCGCCGGAGGCCAGTCGATGAATCCGTCCATCGCCGAGCTGGTCGACGCCGTCGACGAGCTGGCCTCCGACCAGGTGATCGTGCTCCCCAACAACGGGAACATCCGGCCGGTGGCGAACCGGGTCGACGAACTGAGCGGCAAGCGGGTCTGGGTGGTCCCCACCGAGACGATCGCTGAGGGCTTCGCCGCCCTCCTGGCCTACGACCCCGAGGCGGGGGGCGAAGCCAACGCCGCCGCCATGGAGGCGACGGCACGCAAGGTGGTCCCGGGCGAGGTGACCCGGGCCGTGCGCGACTCCGAGACCCCGGCGGGCCCGGTGCGCACGGGCGACTGGCTCGGCCTGTCGCGCGACGGCATCGAGGTGGTGGGGGAGACGCTGGCGGACGCCTCGTGCGGCCTGCTCAACCGGCTGGTGTCCGACTCGCACGACCTGGTCACGATCATCGAGGGTGAGGGCTCGGGCGCCGCCGACACCCGGCGCATCACCGAGTGGCTCAAGGAGGCGCGCCCGGCGGTGGAGACCGAGGTCCACCACGGCGGCCAGCCCCTCTACCCATACCTGTTCTCGATCGAGTGACGGGCGGCGAGTGACCCGCCCCGCGTGACCAGCCCCGCGACCTCCGCCGGCCGGCGCCTCGGACAGCTCGCCGAGCTGCCCGTCACTGTCCTGCGGGGCGTGGGCCCCGGCGTGGCCGCCGACCTGGCCGAGCTCGGGATCACCACGGTGTTCTACCTGGTCACCCACTACCCGCGCCGCTACATCGACGGCACCCGCATGGTGACGATCGACCAGCTGGCCGAGGGGGAGAAGGCGACGGTGCTGGCCTCGGTGACCCGGGTGAGCGCGCCGCCGTCCCGCCAGGGCCGTGGCCGCCGGGCACCGGCGCGGGTGCAGGTCGACCTTGCCGACCGCGGGGGCCGGATCGGCGTCGTCTTCTTCAACCAGGCGTGGCGGGCGAAGCAGCTCCCCGTCGGCGCGCTCGTCCTCGCCTTCGGCCCGGTCAGCTCGTACCGGGACCGTCTCCAGATGGTGAACCCCACCGTCGAGGTCCTCCGGGGGCCGGACGAGGGCACGACCGAGGACGGCGGCCCGGCGTCCGGTCGGATCTACCCCGTGTACCCGCTGACCGACAAGGCCGCCCTGACCTCAGCCCGCGTCGGCCGCCTCGTCCACGAGGCCCTCGACCGGGCCGGGGAGTTCGCCGACCCGGTGCCCGGGGAGGCCCGGTCACGGCTGGGGCTCGTCGACCGCACCACGGCGTTCGCCGGGATCCACCGGCCGGCGTCGATGGCCGAGGTCGAGCCCGCCCGCCGGCGCCTGGCCTTCGACGAGCTCCTGCGCCTCCAGCTCGCTCTGGTGCTGCGGCGCCAGCGGCTCCACGAGGACGCCCGGGGCATCCGCCATGCCCTTGAGCGGGCTGAGGGGGGTGCCACACTGATCGAGCAGTTCACGGGCGGCCTGCCGTTCCCGCTCACCGGCGCCCAGGCCCGTGCGATCGACGACTTGGCCGTCGACCTCGGGGGCCCGCTGCCAATGCACCGGCTGCTCCAGGGCGACGTGGGCGCGGGCAAGACCGTCGTGGCCGTCGCCGCGCTGCTCATCGGGGTCGAGGGCGGCCACCAGGGCGCGCTCATGGCGCCGACCGAGGTACTGGCCGAGCAGCACGCCACCGAGGTCCGTCGCCTGGTCGCCGGCCTGGTGGTGTCGGACCCGTCGACGCTCGAGGGTCGGCGCCCGCTGCAGGTCGCCCTCCTGACCAGTCGCACGGCGGCGTCCGAGCGGGCATCCGTCCAGGCCGGCCTGGCCGACGGCTCGGTCGACCTGATCGTCGGCACGCACGCGCTCCTCACGGACCGGGTCGCCTTCGACTCGCTCGGCGTGGTGGTGATCGACGAGCAGCACCGCTTCGGCGTGGAGCAACGCGCCGCACTGCGCGACAAGGGGCGAGGCGACGACGGCACGGGCCGCGACCCGGACCTGCTGGTGATGACGGCGACGCCCATCCCCCGTACGGCGGCCATGGTCGTCTTCGGCGACCTCGACATGACGGTCATCGACGAACTGCCGCCAGGGCGCCAGCCGGTCGCCACCGCGTGGCTGCGCACCCCGCTCGAGTCCGGACAGGCCTGGGCTCGCGTGCGCGAACAGGTCGGCTCGGGCCACCGCGCCTTCGTCGTCTGCCCGCTCGTCGAGGGGTCGGACAAGATCGAGGCGGCGTCGGCCACGGCCGAGGCCGGGCGCCTGGCCGACGACGAGCTGGCCGGGCTACGGGTCGGCCTGCTGCACGGGCAGATGCGCCCGGCCGACAAGGAGCAGGCCATGGACGCGTTCCGCTCGGGGGAGCTCGACGTGCTGGTGGCGACGACCGTCATCGAGGTCGGGGTCGACGTGCCCGAGGCCTCGGTCATGGTGATCGAGGACGCCGACCGGTTCGGCATCGCCCAGCTCCACCAGCTCCGGGGCCGGGTGGGCCGGGGCGGCGAGCCGGCGTGGTGCTTCCTGTTGTCCGAGTCGGACTCGCCCGAGTCGACGGCCCGGCTGGAGGCCATGGAGCGGAGTACCGACGGCTTCGTCCTGGCTGACGTCGACCTCGAGCTGCGGGGTGAGGGGACCCTGTTGGGCGCCCGCCAGAAGGGCCGGTCGGACCTGAAGCTGGCCAAGCTGCTTTCCGACCGCGACCTGGTGGTGGACGCCCGAGGGCTGGCTGTCGACCTGGTCGACGGCGACCCCCGGCTCGACGATCACCCCCTGCTGGGTGAGGAGCTCCGGCTGTTCATCGACGACGACGAGGCCGAGTTCCTGTTCAAGAGCTGAGGCCGGTCGCACCGTTCCACGGGACATGCCGACGGTCACCGGACCGGAGGCGCGGGTGCGGTACGGTCCGGACCTGTGGTCCCCTCCGACTTCGCCACATTCTTCGCGGCAACGGCAGCGGTGGCCGGCGCCCTCATCGGGCTGCTGTTCGTCGCCATCTCGGTCAATCCGTCCCTCGACGACCCCGCCACCCGGGTGCGGTCCGACGTTCGGGCCGGCGTGGCATTTTCGGCGCTGATCAACGCCCTGGTGATCTCGCTGTTCGCGCTCATCCCGGGCAACGACCTGGGGGCGACCGCGGTCGTGATCGGCCTCGTCAGCGTGTCCTCGTGCGTCGCGCTCGGCATCTTCCTGGCCCGCGAGGGACGGCCCGGACCGGGGCGCAGGCGCCAGGTACGGCTGCTCGTCATCCAGGGCCTGGTGTTCGCCTACGAAGCCCTCGTCGGCCTCCAACTCGCCGTGCACAAGCAGGAACACGGGTACGTCTCCACGCTCGCCATCCTCACGGTCGTGCTGTTCCTGGTCGGCATCGCACGCGCCTGGCAGCTCATCGGCGCACGCGACAGCGGCCTGTTCACCGAGATGCTGGCGACGCTGCGGGCCCGCAACGGACGCGGCGGTGAGGATCCGCCAGGCTGACCGCGTGCGCGCTGTCCTGGCTGGCGGGGGAGCGACTGGCCCTCCCGGTAGGGTGGACCGATGCGCGTGATCGGTGGTGAGTACCGGGGTCGACGCCTCCTCGCTCCCGTGGGCCCCAACGTGCGGCCGACCTCGGACCGTGTGCGCGAGGCGATCTTCAGCATCCTCTACAGCCTCGGCGGCGTGGAGGGCCTGCAGGTCGTCGACCTCTTCGCCGGTACCGGTGCGCTCGGGATCGAGGCGCTGTCCCGTGGGGCGGCGTCGGTCACCTTCGTCGAGCAGGACCCGCGGTCGATCGACGGGATCCGGTCCAATCTGGCCTCGGTCGGCATGGCCGATGCCGAGGCGGACGGGGACGCCACCGTGGTCCGTGCCGAGGTCGACGCGTGGGTGGCCCGGACTGCGGCGCGCTACGACCTGGTCCTGTGCGACCCGCCCTACGCGTACGGCGGGTGGGAGACGCTGCTCGGACGCCTGCCGGCGGACCTCGTCGTGCTCGAATCGAGCGCCGAAGTCGCCGCTCCCGACGGGTGGGAAGTACTCAGATCCAAGCACTATGGGGGTACCATCGTGACGGTCGCCCGTCCGGAACGCGCGACACAGAAAGGTGTCTCGTGAGGATTGCGCTCATCCCGGGGTCGTTCGACCCCGTGCACAACGGGCATCTCGAGGTGATCGAGCGGGCGTCGCGGCTGTTCGACGAAGTCGTCGTGGCCGCCCTGCGCAACCCCCAGAAGAGCGAGGCGCTGTTCGACGACGACGAGCGGCGCGACATGCTTGAGGAGACCGTGTCCCACCTGGCCAACGTTCGGGTGGTGACCATGTCCACCCTGGTGGTGAACGTGGCCCAGGAGGTCGGGGCCAGTGCCATCGTCAAGGGTCTTCGGGCGGTGTCGGACTTCGAGAACGAGCTCCAGATGGCCCAGATGAACAAGCAGCTCTCCGGGGTCGAAACCCTGTTCATCCCGACCAGTTCCGCCCACTCGTTCATCGCCTCGCGCCTGCTCCGCGAGGTGGCCCGCTTCGGAGGCGATGTGACCGCGTTCGTCCCCAAGGTGGTCGCCCAGCGGCTCGAGGAGAAGTTCGCCGATGAGTGACCTGTTCGACGACCTGGACCAGGAGGTGGCCGACGGCGAACAGGCCGATGCCGAGGCCTACATCCGGAGCGCGCTCGACGTCGTCCTGACGGCAAAGCCGATGCCCCTGTCGTCGTCGGTCCGGGTCGAGCGGGACGAGCTCGTGGAGCTGCTCGAGGGCGCGCTCGAGCGCATGCCCGAGGAGATCAAGCAGGCCCGCTGGATGCTGAAGGAGCGCGTGGAATTCCTGGCCGAGACCAACCGCAAGGCCGCCGGCATCATGGAGGAGGCCCGGGTCCAGACCGAGCGCATGGTCCAGCGCACCGAGGTCGTGCGCCAGGCCAACCACGTCGGCCAGCGCATTCTCGACGACGCCAACGAGGAGGCCCGCCGCCTCCGACACGAGGCGGAGGACTATGCCGACAAGAAGCTCGCCAGCTTCGAGATCGTGCTCGACCGGACCATGAAGACGGTGCAGGCGGGCCGGGAGAAGCTCCAGGTCAGCCCCATTCCGGCCGTGCAGATCGGCGACCAGGGGGATACGTCCCTTGCGGTCCCCGGCACCGGCTCGGACGACGAGCCGGAAGGGTTCTTCGACCAGGACATGGCCTGAGACCTTCCGTGTCCGCCCCAGACGACGCCGGCCGGTCGGCCACTGCCCCGCCCCCGCCCGCCCCCGTCGACGAGCCGACGCGCGTGCGGCGACCGTTCCTCGTCCAGGTGGCTGCCCTGCGCAAGCAGAACGGGGCGGCGCGGGTGGAGCACCGCGAGGGCCTGATCGCCGACCTCGGGGCGGTCTCGGTGGTCGTGCCCGAGGACGAGCCCGTGGTACTCGACGTCACCCTCTCCTCGTACCCGGGCGGCATCACGGCCGACGGAGCCGTGACTGCATCGTGGCGGGGCGAATGCCGGCGCTGCGGCGGTCCGGTGGAGGGCCGAGTGGAGGCCCGGGTCAAGGAGCGCTTCGCCCCGACGGGCGGGACCGACCAGGACGAAGAGGCCTACCCGCTCACCGGTGACGAACTGGACCTCGAGCCTCTGGCCAGGGACGCGGTGCTGCTCGAGTTGCCGTTGGCCCCCCTGTGCCGCGAGGACTGCGCCGGCCTGTGCCCGACGTGCGGGGCCAACCGGAACACCGAGACGTGCGACTGCGCCCCGCCCGTCGACCCGAGGTGGGCCGCCCTCGACACCCTGCGTGGTGAGGACCCGCCGATCTGACCTAGGATGTACCTCTTATGGCCGTTCCGAAGAAGAAGACCTCCAAGGCGAAGAGCCGCAGCCGCCGGGCATCCAACTGGGTGCTGAAGGCGCCGGCACGCTCGGTGTGCCCCCAGTGCACCACCGCCAAACTCCCTCACATCGTCTGTCCCAACTGCGGTTGGTACAAAGGCCGTCAGGCCATCGAAGTCGACTAGTGGCGCGACGCCACCCGCGGCCGACGGGGGCCGCGTTCGACGTCCTTCCGGTGGCCGTCGATGCGATGGGCGGGGACAGGGCGCCTGAGCAGATCGTGGCCGGAGCGCGCGCCGTCGCCGACGCAGGCCGTATCGGCGTCCTGCTCGTGGGGCTCGAGGGGCAGATGGGCGACACCGGCGACCTCCCGCTGCTGCACTGCACGGAGGTCATCGGCATGGACGACGACCCCGGTCAGGGTGTCCGCCGCAAGAAGGACTCGTCGCTCGTGCGGGCCGCCGAAGCCGTGCGCGACGGCAACGCCATGGCCATGGTGTCGGCCGGCAACACCGGTGCCACGATGGCCTCGGCGTTGCTGCGGATGGGGCGGCTCCCCGGGGTGATCAGGCCGGCCATCGCCACGCCGATCCCGGACCTCAAGAAGGACTACCCGACGGTCATGCTCGACGCCGGGGCCAATGCCGAGGCCACCGTGCCGATGCTGCTCCAGTTCGCCCAGATGGGCGCGGCCTATTCGTCCAAGCGCTATGGCGTGGGCCGCCCGCGGGTGGCGCTGCTGTCGATCGGCGAGGAGAAGTCGAAGGGCACCCCGTTGGTCAAGGAGGTCCACGCCGTGCTGGCCGAGGGCGGCCACGGCGACTTCGACTTCGTCGGCAACGTCGAGGGACGGGACTTCTTCGAGGACGAGGCCGATGTCATCGTCACTGACGGGTTCACCGGCAACGTGGCCCTCAAGACGCTCGAGGGCACCCTCCGCTTCCTCATGTCGACGCTGACGGGGATCCTCACCCAGCCCGAGGTGGCCGATGCCGCCGACGTGCTGTTCCCGCACCTGCTCCCGCTGGCCGGCAAGCTCGACCCCGAGACCACCGGCGGGGCCATGCTGTTGGGCGTGGACGGGGTGTGCGTGATCAGCCACGGTTCCTCGACGCACGTGGCCATGGTGAACGCCATCACCGTGGCCCACGACGTGGCCGTCGACGGGCTGGTGGACGCCATCGCGTCGTCGGTGCAGTCGGACGCGGACACCCTGGCGGTGGCGGCCGACTGACCCGGGGCTCCGGCATGACCGGAGCCGGCCGGGTGCCGGCATGGTTGGCCGGCGGGCAGCCCCGAGCCGCCCGACATCGCCAGCTGCCGAGACGGCCAGCGGCACCACGACCCGGAACCATCCGGGACCGTCCGGACCGGAGGCAGGGTCAACTCGGCCCGGGACGACGGCAATCCAGGGATCCGGCCGGTCCCGTGAACAGATCCCCCACCCTTCCGGTACTCATAGGCATGCGCGCGACGACTCGGACCACGTCCGTGAGGACGACCACCCCGAACGGGTCACGCCGGCCGGCCGGCGGCCAGTCGGGTCCGGACGGGACGCCGACCCGGACCGACAACGCCTTCCAGCTGACGGGCCAGGGCCACTCGTCCTCGCCGGACACGGTGACCTCGGACTCGTGCGGACACGGCGTCGAGGGTGTGTGGTTCGTGGCGGGCGCACCGGGATCGTCGGCCGCGGCGGCCACCACGTACCCGTCGACGGCGGCCCGTTCAGGCGGGTGTGGCTCGTGACTCGTCTGGTCGTGCATGATCGTTCCATGGCGAACGGGCCCGACGGGACCGACACCGAGGCTCTGGGGTCCGCGTACCAGGCCTACGGCGGCGAGCTCCTGCGCTTCGCGCGCCGGTCGCTGCACGACCCGCAGCTGGCCGAGGAGGCCGTGCAGGAGACCTTCGCCCGGGCCTGGCGGTCCCGGGCCACGTTCGACGCCGAGGTCGGGCCCCTGCGGGCCTGGCTCTTCGCCATCGAGCGGCGGGTCGTCATCGATCTGGCAGTCAAGCGGTCGGGTCAGCATGCCGAGCCACTCGACGAGGAGCGGGCCGACGCCCGGGACGAGATCGACGTGGCGCTGATCGGCTGGCAGGTCGAGGAGGCCCTGCGGCGGCTCAAGCCCGAGCACCGCCGCGTGTTGGTGCGGACGTACTTCGGGCAGTGCTCGGGGAGCGAGTTGGCCGCCGAACTCGGGATCCCCGAGGGGACGGTGCGTAGTCGGCTGTTCTACGCGCTGAAGTCGCTGCGTCTGGTGCTCGACGAAATGGGGTGGGACTCGTGACGTCGGGGACCGAGTGCGAGCGGTACCGGGGGCTGCTGGCCGCCGACGCCGTCGGCGGCCTCGACGACGAGATCGAGCGCGCCGGTCTGGAGGCACACCTCGGCGGATGCGCGGACTGCAGGGCGGACGCGGACGACGTGACATGGGCAGCGGGCGCCCTGGCCTGGATCGGGCCGACGGTTGCCGAGGAGTTGGCCCGGACCGGCGCGGCCGATCCCGAGGTCGCGCCCACCGGTGCGCTGGACGCCGCGGTGGCCGGCATCCTGGCCGGGCACGGCACGTCGGGAGTCGACGACGGGGGTGCCCCCGGTCCCCGGTCCCGCCATCGACTCCGGGTCCTGGTGCCCGTGCTGGCCGTGGCCGCCTCCCTGCTGGTCGTCGGCGCCTTCGGACTGGTGGGGCACCACCGGCCGCCGACACGGTCGGTGGCGATGACCGGCCCGGGTGGTGGCCGGGCCACGGCGGTGCTCACGGCTGAGTCCTGGGGCACGTCGATCACGCTCACCGACCCGGCCCGTCGGGCGAGCCAGGTCCTCACGGTGTCGATGACCACCGAGTACGGGCGGCTGTGGAACGCCGGGAGCTACCGGGTGACCGCCTCCCACGGCGTCACCGTGACGGTCGCCTGTGCACTCCCGATCGACCAGATCCGGACCATCGCGGTCACCGACGCCGGCGGCCGGGTGGTGCTGGCCGGACTGCAGTCGGGGGCATCGGCCCCGGGTTGACCCGGGGCGGCCACGGGGACCGGCGCCGTGCGGCAGTCGCAGCCGCGTAGCCCGCAGGTGACCGGGGACGGGGACCTCCGGGGTCCGGGCCCGGGCCCGGGTGAGCACCACCGTCGACGAGGACCTCCGCGGGACGGCGCGCCGCGTGCAGCCCGAGCTCCGGGACTCGGCGCGCCTCGACCAGGCACCGGCCGCGTTGCTCGCGCTGGAGCGCGAGATGGAGATCGACGCGGCGTACTGCGCCGAAGTCCGCCATCCGTTGGCCGAGCACGACGAGTGGGGCGACCTCGCGTCGATTCGCGCCGCCGCCACGTGAGCTCACCACCCTTGCGGGGCGAGGCCTGGTGGCGCGAGTTGCCGTCGGCGCGCTGCCGGACGATGGTCGTTCCCTCCCGGGACCCGGTGATCCCGCGCCTCGGACGGCTGGATGGCGAGCGGGTCCGTCAGGTGTGTGCCGCACCCGAGCTGGCGGTCGGCCGCAGGCCGTGACGGTCCGGACCGACCGTCACGGCCCTAGTCGCGGGCGAACGCGGCCAGGTCCCGTGCCGTGTCGTGGCTGACGTCGGGACAGGCGATGGCGAAGATCTCGGTGCCGTGCATGGTCCCCATCTGCTGGCGGCACCGCGCCGGCACACCGGCCTGCATGAGCAGCCGGTAGAACTCGATGCCCTCGTCGCGCAGCGGGTCACACTCGTTGACGTTGATCACCACCGGGCAGAGTCCGGTGACGTCGTCGACGGTGGCGAACAGCGGCCAGGCCAGCGGGTCACCGGCATCGAACGCGTCGATGCCGTAGCTCATGCGCCCACGGTTGGAGTGGAGGCTGAGCAGGATCCCCTCGTTCTCCGTCGACGACGGCAGACGGTCCTGGGGCCACTCGCCGGCGATGTAGGGGCACAGGGCGTAGAGGCCTTTGACCTGGTCGATGTGGCCCGACCGGAGGAGCGACATCCCGGTGGCGAGGGTGAGGTTGCCGCCGCCGCTCTCACCGGCGATGACCACCCGGCGCGGGTCGATGCCGAGCTGGCCGGCGTGCGCGACCGTCCAGTGGAACCCCGAGATGCAGTCGTTCAGCCCGGCCGGGTAGGGCGCCACCTCGGGCACCGAGGACGCAGCGACGGCGTTGCGGAAGTCGACCATGACGACGGCGACGCCGTGGGCGGCGATGATCTTGCCCCATCCCCGGTACATCCCGTCGAAGCACGAGAGGTTCGTCATCCCCCCGCCGTGGAGGTAGTAGACGCAGGCCACGGTGTCCCCGGTGTCGGGTCGGATCACCTGCAGGTTGATCGTGTTGCCGTCGGGCGACGAGACCACCGTCTCGCTGTGGACCCGCAGGCCGACCGACGGCGCCACCTCCTCGGTGTCGCACAGGTCCATGAAGGACCGGAACACCTCGGCCCCTTCGAGTGCCTCGGGCGTGTTCGCCTCGGCGACCAAGACGTCGCGGTCGGCCACGTCGGTCACCGGCAGTGCCGGGATGGCGGCCAGGAGTGCCTTGATCCGGGGGTCGATCCTGGGGTCGGCGGCGATGTCCGGGGTCATGGAGGTGCTCCTCGCTACGGGGCCCGCCACGCCGGGCGGGCCGGTGGGTGGTGCCGCCGACTACCGGCGGAGCAGGTCCTTCGCGATGTGGGTGACCTGGATCTCGTCGGTGCCGGCGTAGATCTGGAAGACCTTGGCGTCGCGGGCGAGTTGCTCGACCCGGTACTCGGCGGTGTAGCCGTTGCCGCCCATCAGCTGGACGGCCTCCATGGCCACTTCGGAGGCGGCCTGGGCCGAGTACAGCTTGAGGGCCGAGGCCTCGGCGAGCGTGAGGTCCTTGCCGGCCGCCGACGTCTCGATGTGGCGGAACACCAGGTTCTCCACGTTGAGCCGGGCGATCTCCATCTTGGCCAGCTTCAGCTGGATCAGCTGGAACTCGCCGATGGGCGTGCCCCAGAGCACCCGGTCCTTCGCGTACTGGACCGACAGTTTGAGGCACTCCTCGATCACGCCGAGTGCCATGGCGGCCACGCCGGCCCGCTCGGTCACGAAGTTGGACTTGGCCGACTCACGGCCCGCACCGCCGCGCTGCTCCTGCTCGCCGAGGAGGTGGTCCTTGCCCACCCGGACGTCGGAAAGGAAGAGCTCACCGGTAGGGGAGGAGTGGAGGCCCATCTTGCGCAGGGGCTTCGACTGCTCGAGGCCGGGCGTGCCCTTGTCGAGGATGAAGGTCAGCACCGGCCGGTCGCGGATCGGCGTGTCCGAGCCGTCGTCCAGCTTGGCGTAGAGCACGATCGTGTCGGCGTAGGGGCCGTTGGTGATCCAGGTCTTCGACCCGTTGATGACGTACTCGTCGCCGTCCCGTCGGGCCATGGTGGTCATGCCGCCGAGGGCGTCGGAGCCGGAATTCGGCTCGGTGATCGCCCAGGCGCCGATCTTCTCGGCGGTCAGCAGGTCGAGGCCCCAGCGCTCCATCTGGGCCGCGGTGCCGCCCTTCATGATCGTGCCGGCGGCCAGGCCGACGCTCACGCCCATGGAGGTCACGATGCCCGGGCAGTGGTGGCACAGCTCGATGATCGGGATCAGGGTCATGGCCGCCGCGCCACCGTCGCCGGCCCGCTCGGCCCGCTCCTCGGCCGTCTCGGAGGTGCCGGCGCTCTTGCGCTCGAGCTGCTTCTTGAACCGCTCTCGGGCCATCTGGTCCATGCCGAAGGTGGCGTACAGCTTCCGGATGATGTCGTAGGGGGGCACGCCGTCGTGCTCGACGGCGTCGATGTGCGGCACGACCTCCGCCTCGATGAACCGACGCATGGCGTCCCGCACCATGAGCTGCTCCTCGGACCACTCGAACATTGCGACCTCCCGTCGTCGGACCCGGTTCCTGGAGTGGAACTCGTTCTGCCCGGAGCAGAGGCTAATCGCGCACCGCCTACAGTCGTGGCGTGCGACTGAAGCGGAAGTCCGAGGGCACCCCCTTCGAGCGGTGGGGCGGCCAGCCCTTCTTCGACGCGCTCGTCGAG
>JADGOH010000027.1 GCA_017883025.1 Acidimicrobiales bacterium | reverse complement strand
GACCATCTCGGTGGTCGTGCCGGCGTCGTTCGCGCCGGGCGTCTACACGGCGACGATCACGCACTCCGTCGCCTAGATGCCCGGTTCCATCGGGTCATCGGGGGCCGACGGCGGCCATCGGCCCGGCATCCATGGTCGCCGTCCCGATCCCGCCCGTGCATCTCGGGGGAACCCGGGTCCGCGGGTGTCGTCCGGCTAGTCGGACCCCACGACTGCCATGCGGCGGCTCATCGCAGTTCCACTCCTGGCCGTTGCGCTCGTGGTCCTGCTGCCATCGGGTGGAGCCCATGGGTCGCCGGCTGGTCGGGGCGGAGGCACCACGGGCAGCTTCGGAGTCCGGCTCGTCGCCGTACCGGGAGCGGTGTCCGACGACCGGCTGGCCCGGCTGTACATCATCGACACCATGGTCGCCGGGACGAGCCTCACCCGCTCGGTCGAGATCGTCAACAGGAGCCACGCGGGACTCGATGTTGCCGTCTACGCAGCAGCGGCGACAGTCGCCAAGGGGACGTTTGTGTTCGCCCCCGGTCGGAGCTCGAACGAACTGTCCCGGTGGACCTCGGTCGATCAGGGCGTGATCCACGTTGCTCCTGAGGCTGCTGCGACCGACTCGCTGACCATCACCGTTCCCCGGACGGCAGCACCGGGTAGTCGCACCGCGGTCATCTGGGCCGAGGTCACCGCTGCACCGACGGGCACAGGCGGGGTGACCCTCGTCAACCGGGTCGGTGTCCGGGTGTATGTCTCGGTCGGTTCCGGAGGCCCGGTCTCGTCCAGCTTCGTGATCGGCCCGATGGTCGCACGGCGATCAGCCGCCGGCATCCCCTCGGTGTCCGCCGGCGTACGGAACACGAGTACGAGCGCGTTCGACGTCAACGGTACGCTGACCCTCACCGATGGGCCCGGCGGGCTCAGCGCCGGCCCGTTCGCCGTCACCGCGGGATCCGTGATCTCGCCGGGTGGATCGGCCCGGGTCTCCGTCCCGTTCCGCAGTGCCATGCCCCGCGGCCCATGGCGGGCACATCTCGTCCTCACGAACGGGTTGGTCCAGCGTTCGGCCGCAGCCGCGATCACGTTCCCACCGCTGGCGACGGGCGCGACCGGAAGTGGGGACCGAGTGCTCCTGATCCTCGTGGCCGCCCTCCTCGCGCTCGTCCTCGTCGGCGTGGTCCTGCTGGAACTGCGGCGCCGACGGCGCGGACGCGACATCGGCGACCACCAGTTGCCGACTCGTTCGATGCATGATTCCTGACGAGCCGCTCCGGACCGTCGAGCCACTCCCCCTCCCTCGCGACCTCGCGAACTCGGGACGCCGGAGATCGACACCAGGGACGGGCCGGCCCCGGCCGTCGCCCGCCCTCGGCACACGGCAGACTGGGCTCGTGGAGCACGGTCGACATGGCGGCTGACGACCACTTCAGCGACCAACTCGAGTCCTGGTTGGAATCGGACTCCCCGAAGACGATCGGCGACCTCGGCAACGTGTTCGCCGAGAAGAGCTTCGCCGTCACCATCCTCTTCCTGATGTTCGTGCCGGCCCTCCCCTTGCCGACGGGCGGCATCACCCATGTCTTCGAGGCGGTCACCGTGCTCCTGGCGGCCGAGCTCGTTGTCGGCGCCCGGTCGATCTGGCTGCCGGCCCGGTGGAGGGACCACACGCTGGGTGCGACGACCACGGGGAAGGCCATCCCCTTCATGATGCGCCGCATCCGCTGGTTCGAGCGCTTCTCCCGACCCCGAGCGGCATGGCTCTTCGACCGCCGGTGGTTCCTCCGGATCCTCGGCATCGTGTTCATCGGACTTGCTGTCGCCGCGGCGGTGGCGCCGCCCTTCTCGGGACTCGACACGCTCCCGGCCCTGGGGGCGGTCTTCGTGGCCCTCGCCCTCATCCTCGAGGACATCGTCGCGCTGGCCATCGGCGTCGGTATCGGCGGGGGCGGTGTGGTGCTCATCCTGACGGTGGGCGCCGCACTCATCCACGTGGTGCGGGGCCTGTTCTGAGCCTCAGGAGCCGGACGTTGTGGACGGGTGCGGCGTGAAGGGAGTGCTGTAGAATCTGACGGACCGTCAGATCGGAGTGTGCCGTGCCCGCCATCCCACGGATCATCAGTGTCGACGACCACGTGGTCGAGCCCTCCCACGTCTGGACGACGTGGCTGCCGGCGGCCTACACCGACCGTGCGCCCCGGATCGAGCGCCGGGGGATCGGGCCGATGCGGCACACCGGCGGCGGCAACTATGACATCACCTGGGACGACGACGGGCCGCAGGCCGACTGCTGGTTCTTCGAGGACTTCGTCTACGTGCACAAGCGCCATGTGGCTGCCGTCGGCTTCGACCGCGACGACATGACCATGAGCCCGATCACCTACGACGAGATGCGTCCCGGCTGCTACGAGCCGAAGGCCCGGCTCGAGGACATGGACGTCAACCATGTCGAAGCGTCGCTGTGCTTCCCGACCTTCCCGAGGTTCTGCGGCCAGACCTTCCTCGAGGCCACCCCCGACCGCGACCTCGGACTCGCCTGCATCCGGGCCTACAACGACTGGATGGTGGAGGAGTGGTGCGGCGACTCGGGCGGCCGCCTGATCCCGCTGTGCCTGATCCCGCTGTGGGACGCCGACCTGGCCGCCGCCGAGGTGCGCCGCAACGCCGCCCGCGGCGTGCGTGCGGTGTGCTTCAGCGAGATCCCGCCGCACCTCGGCCTGGCCAGCATCCACTCGGGGTTCTGGGACCCGTTCTTCGCGGCCTGCGCCGCCACCGGCACGGTGGTCTGCATGCACATCGGGTCGTCGTCCAAGATGCCGGCCACCTCGGGTGACGCCCCGGTCGCCGTTGCCGCCACACTGTCGTTCGGCAATGCCATGGCCTCGCTCGCCGACTTCCTCTTCTCCGGCGTGCTCATCCGCTTCCCCGACCTGCGGCTCGCCTACTCGGAGGGGCAGATCGGGTGGCTCCCCTACATCCTCGAGCGGGCCGATGACGTGTGGCGCGAGCACCGTGCGTGGGGAGGCGTACGGGACACCATCCTCGAGCCGCCGTCGACCTACTACTACCGGCAGGTGTTCGGCTGCTTCTTCCGGGACCAGCACGGACTGGAGTCGCTCGACCGGGTCGGCGTCGACAACGTCACCTTCGAGACCGACTATCCCCATACGGACTCGACCTGGCCGGACACCTTGGCGGTCGCGCAGGAGATGATGAAGGACCTGACCGACGAAGAGGTCTACAAGATCGTCCGGGGCAACGCCATCCGAATGCTCCAGCTCGACCTGGACCGGGGCCTCGACGAAGGCGGGCGCCGTGCGGCTGGGTGAATCGGCGAACGACGACGCCGCACCGTTCGGCCGGCCACTGGCCGGCGTCCGCATCCTGAGCCTCGAGCAGATGCAGGCACTGCCGTACGCGACGCAGCTGATGGCCCGACTGGGCGCCGATGTCATCAAGATCGAGCAGGCCGGACGGGGCGATGCCGGCCGCCAGTCGTCCCCCGCCGTCACCCGGGAGAACGGAGAGACCATCGGGGCCACATTCCTGCGCAACAACCTGAACAAGCGCAGCATCGCCGTCGACCTCCGTTCGGAGCCCGGCCGCCGGATCGTGCTCGACCTGATCGGTCACGTCGACGTGGTCGCGGAGAACCTGGGCCCGGGCAAGGCCCGTCGGCTCGGGCTCGACCACCCGTCGCTCGAGGCCGACCACCCGGGACTCGTCTACCTGTCGATCTCCGGGTTCGGCAGCGACGGAGCCTCGCCGTACGAGGGGTGGCCCGCCTACGCCTCGGTGGCCGAGGCCATGTCGGGCATCTACGAGTACTCGAGGCTCCCGCACCAGCCGCCCGTCCTGAGCCCCACCGGCGGCCTCGGAGACTCGGGCACCGGCCTGTTCGCCGTCATCGGCGTGCTGGCCGCCCTGCGCCAGCGGGACGCCACCGGGCTCGGGCAGCTGGTCGACGTCTCGATGCTGGACGCCATGGTCGCCCTGTGCGACGTCTCCTACAACTTCGCCTCCCTCGGCCTCGGTCGGGCCCCGGACGAACCGATGCGCGTCCCGATCATCCTCACCTCGTGCCGGTGCGCCGACGGCTGGTTCATCCTGCAGGTGGGCCGGGAGCACCAGTTCGAACGGTTCGCCCGGACCATCGGGCACGACGAGTGGCTGGACGACCCCCGGCTGGCCGACCGGGCAGGGTGGAGCGGCCACCTCGACGACGTGATCAGCCCGGCGCTGCAGTCGTGGGCCGCCGACCTCACCATGGCCGAGGCCGCCCGGTGCCTGGCCGAGGCCGGACTGGCCGCCGCCCCCTGCACCCGGCCCGAGGCCATCGCCGCCGACCCGCACGTCGTGCAGCACCGCATGGTGGTCGAAGTGCCGCGGACCGACGGCGCGGACGGGCCGGTCCTCGTCGGGGGCAACCCGGTGAAGCTCTCGAAGATGCAGGAGGGCCCGGACCGTCAGGTCCCGTTGCTGGGCGAGCACACGGCCGAGGTGCTGGCCGAGCTGCTCGGTGCCGACGAGGCCACCGTGGAGCAGTGGGTGGCCGACGGCGTCGTGCAGCCGGCGGCGTGGCCGGCCGACGGTGCGGCGACGTGACGGACGACGCCACCGCTGACCGGCTCGGGCGCCTCGAGGCCTACGAGGCGATCCGGCAGCTGGCGGCCCGCTACGCCGTCGCCATCGACTCCCGCGACCTCGACACCCTGGTCGCCCTGTTCGTCCCCGACGTCCGGGTCGGCTCCCGTGCGATCGGCCGAGCGGCGCTGCGGGCGTCGTTCGACGGGTCGCTGCGGGCCATCGGGGTCTCGGTCCTCGACGTCGGCACGCAGGTGATCGACGTGGTCGACGCCGACCACGCCACCGGCACCGTGTACTGCACGGGGGAGATCCAGGACGGCGACCGCTGGATCCACCAGGCCATCGTCTACGACGACGAGTACCGCCGGGTGGACGGGACCTGGTGCTTCGTGCGGCGCATCCACCGGCTCTTCTACGGGGCCGAAGTGGGGGTCAACCCGCTCGGTCTGCCCCCGGCGGACTGGCCCGAGCACCATGACGGCACCGGCACCCTGCCGGGGGAGTGGTTGTCGTGGCAGCGCTTCTGGGGGCCGGCGTCCGGGGCGACCTCGCCCGACGCCCCGTCCTGAACCCACGGGGTCACGGGACCAGTTCCGGTGGGACGCCGGCGTCCATGGGTAGCGTCGCCACCAGCGGCCCCTTCGGCCGGGACACGGCAAGGAGCAGGAATG
Source organism: Acidimicrobiales bacterium (assembly GCA_017883025.1). GTDB lineage: Bacteria > Actinomycetota > Acidimicrobiia > Acidimicrobiales > RAAP-2 > Bog-756. Next base: position 20,752 of record JADGOH010000027.1, on the reverse strand, counting down.
AGCACGGCAGTACCCGCTGACGCAGCTGTGGGGTCGACCCCGGTGGTCCTCACCGCCTCGTCCATCATCACCATGGACCCGTCGGCGCCCCGGGCCGCGGCCATCGCCTTCGATCCCGCCACCGGGGTGATCGCCGCGGTGGGCTCGCTCGAGACGTGCCTGGCGGTCGCACCCGGCGCCGAGGTGCGGGACCTGGGGCACGCAGTGCTCCTGCCGGGTTTCGTCGAACCTCACAGCCACCCCGTGGTCTCGGGCATCGTCACCCAGTCCCCGGCGGTATGGATCGCCCCCTACATGGGCTTTCCCACCTGGGACGACGTCGTGGCCCACTTCCGCAAGCTCGACGTCGAGACCCCGGCCGGCCGGCCGCTGCTGTTCAACGGGCTCGACCGCCTGCTCCAGGGCGCGCCGGCGCCCACGGCCGAGATGCTCGACGGCTTCTTCCCGTCGCGACCGGTGGTGGTCGCCGACAACTCCGGCCACCTGGCCTACGTCAACACGGCCACCCTGGCGCTCCAGGGGTGGGACACCACGGTCCCCGCGGATCCCACCGGCGGCTCGTTCGGGCGCACGTCGGGCGGCCGACTCGACGGACGGGCGTACGAACTGCCCGCTGTCATGGCGGTCGCCGGGCCGGTCATGGCGCGGGTGGTGACCCACCCGCTGCGCTCGGCGGCCGCGTGGTACCGGTCGATGGCCTCGTTCGGGATCACCTCGACCTCGGACATGACCTACGACCAGCCGTTCCTCGCGGCCTACCGGGCGCTCGGCTCGCTCGCCGACTGTCCCCTGCGGGTCTCCCTCTACCACGTGTCGACGTCCGACCACTGTGGCGACCCGCTGGACTCGCCGTTCCCGGACCGCCTCCGCAAGCAGGGGATCAAGCTGTGGGCCGACGGCTCTCCCTGGATCGGCAACGCCGCCCTCTCGTTCCCCTACCTCGACACCGACGTGGTCCGACGGGCCGAGATCCCGCTCGGCCCGGCCGGCGTGTCCGCCATGAACTACACGCCCGAGGAGCTCGACGCCGTGGTCGACGCCCACGCCCCCGAGGGCTGGCAGCTGTCGTTCCACTGCAACGGCGACGCCGCGTTCGACGTCGTGCTCGACGTGTACGAGCGGGGCCTCACCAAGCACGGCCTCCTCGGCACCGACCACCGCTGGCGTGTGGAGCACCTCGGCGCCTGCCGCAAGGAGCAGTTCGCACGCGCCGCCGCCCTGGGCGTGGAGGCGTCCATGGGCCCGTTCCAATTCATCTACTGGGGCGACCTGCTCGACGGCACCATGTTCCCGTCCGAGATCGGCTCGCAGTGGCAGGCGGTCGGCGACGCCTTCGGCGCCGGGCTCGAGCCTTCGTTCCACAACGACGGCTCGGTCACGCCGCCGGACGTGCTGCTCAACCTCCAGTCCATGGTCACCCGGACGACGATCTCCGGCGCCGTCCACGGCCCGAATCAGAAGGTCAGCCTGGATCAGGCGCTACGGGCGGTCACCGTCAACGGCGCCCGGCAGCTGTTCGTCGACGACCGACTCGGCTCGCTCGCGGCAGGCAAGGTCGCCGACCTGGTCGAACTGTCCGCCGACCCCTACACGGTCGATCCACTTCGACTCGCCACCGAGGTGTCGGTGTTGGGGACGTGGGTCGGGGGACACCGCATCGACCTCGACGCCTTCGACGCCCAGGTCGAGGCCGTCGACCCCGCCCCGCACCAGGAGCTGGCCCGGTCGGCGCAGCAACGCTGCTGCGGCTGACCGCAGGCTGTGCCCGGCGCACCCCTGCCGACCGACCGCACCCGTCGGCACCGCCTGCGGATTGCGTCTCCGTAACCCGTGGGTTACGGTAACCGTCAGGTTACCCAGAGGAGAGCAGGGCGACGGTGGTCACGAGCGCTTCGACGACGACAGGCCGGGACGCCCGTGCCGGGCGAGGTGGGTGAGCCGATGGCGCTGGCCGGGCCCGCACCCGACGGCGACCCGTTCGAGGCGCTCGGCGACCCCAATCGCCGCGAGCTCCTCCGCTTGCTGGGCGAGGGGGACAAGGCCGTCACCGAGCTCGCGGACGCCATGCCCATCAGCCGTCCGGCCGTCTCCCGGCATCTCCGGCTCCTCAAGGAGGCCGGGCTCGTGAATGAGCGGGCCGACGGGACCCGGCGGATCTACCACCTGCACGAGCAGGGCCTGGAGGCCGTCCAGGGCTACCTCGAGCGGGTGTGGGGCGACGCCGCCGCCCGGTTCCGCCTGTTGGCCGACAACATCGGCGACGCCGACGGGGGAGCGGGCCGGTGACGGTGCCGCTCACGTTGTCCTTCGAGCTCACCTGTGCGCCCGACCGGGCGTTCGCCCTGTGGACCGACAGGATCGACACCTGGTGGCCGTCCGACCACACCGTCACCGGCCGGGACGACGTGACCATCAGCCTCGAGCCGGGTGTCGGGGGGCGCATCTTCGAGCGGACTCCGGATGGTGACGAGCACGACTGGGGCGAGGTCACCCGGTGGGACCCGCCGGCCCGCCTCGACTACCTCTGGCACCTCCGCCGGGACCGGTCCGACGCCACCGTGGTGTCGGTCCGCTTCCTGCCCCGGGGCGACGAGGGCACCCGGGTGGAGATCGAGCACACCGGGTGGGACCGGTTGGGCGCCGACGCCGAGGTGTGGCGCGCCCGCAACGAGCTCGGCTGGCAGACCCTGGTGCCCCACTACATCGACGCGACCGCCCCTGCCCCAACGACCACCGAGGAGGACCGATCATGACCACCGGGACCAAGGACGACCCCTGGAAGCTGACGACGCCTCCGGGCAGCTCGGCCTACGAGATGTTCCGGGACGCCGACGCCGACCCCGAGCAGTTGGTGTGCCAGGTCGGCTCCACCAAGCTCGTCTACCTGTGGCGTGCCGTGGACGACCTCCACGCCTGGCTCGTCGACCAGGGCGACTGGGTTCCCCTCGGCGCCGCCGACGAGAAGAAGGAGCCGGCCCCCGGTACCGTCGAGGCCTGGGGTCGGTCGGCCGACAATCCGGTCGGTGGCTGGTACGGGCTCCGAAAGGGCTACCGGGGACGCTTCGGGATGTACCTTCCCCCGCTGCTCGAGGCCATCGGGCTGGCCGAGGTCACCCATGACGCCCGGAACAACAGCATGCGGGCGATCTGATGTCCGAGATCCGCGTCGTCCGCTACCGCACGACGCCGGAGTGCGCCGACGACAACGCCCGCCTCATCGGCGACGTGTTCGCCGAGCTGGCCGAGCAGGGCACCACCGGCATCCGCTACACCGCACTCCGCCTCGACGACGGCGTGAGCTTCCTGCACGTCGCCGTGCTCGACGGCGACGACAACCCGCTGCAGTCGTCACCGGCGTTCGCCGCATTCCAGTCCGGCCTCGGGGAGCGCCTCGAGGAGGGGCCGTTCCCGGCGACCGCCACCGTGGTCGGCTCACACGGTGGTGCCATCGGGGGCTGACGGGCCGGCACCCCGGCCGGTCGGCTCAGATGAGCCCGGCGGCGATGGCGGCGCCCACCCCGATCAGGGCGACCGACCCGACCGCCTCGGCCAGGTCCCCCGTCCGTGCGCCGATCGTGGCCCCGAGCTCCAGGCCGACGAGGGACAGCCCGACGCTGACCAGTCCGATCACCATGGCCGCCACGAGCACCGACACGCGGTAGGCCCCGAGCGCGAAGCCGACCACCAGGTTGTCGATGCTGAGTGCGGCAGCGGTGACGACGAGCCGCCCGCGGGACAGCCCGGCAGCGGCAGCCGGCTCGTGCCCGGCCCGCCGCAGCCCGGTCACGAGCCCGTAGAGCCCGGCTGCGACCAGGAGCCCCCCGCCCAGCCACCGGGCCGCGTCGCCCAGGGTGTGGGCCAGGCGGTGACCGAGGGCCAGGCCGACGATCGGCATCCCGATCTCGAAGACCCCGAAGGCGACGGCCACCTCGAACCGGGTGCGGGCGTCGACACCCGACACGCCGATCGCCACGGCAGCGGCAAAGTTGGACAGGCCGACGGAGACGGCCACCAGGACCAGGGCGAACATGACGACCCAGTGTCCCAGAGCGGACCGGTCGCCGGGACGTCCACGGCTCCGTGGCACCCCGACGGCCCGTCTAACGTTGGGCGACCATCCGACGACCGACGACGGAGCACGCGTGACCGAATCGACCATCATCTACACCCACACGGACGAGGCGCCGGCCCTGGCCACCTACTCCCTTCTCCCGGTGGTGCAGGCCTACGCCGCCAAGGCGGGCGTCGACGTCGTGACCCGCGACATCTCGCTGGCCGGGCGTATCCTGGCCACCTTTCCCGAGCACCTGACCGAGGACCAGCGGATCGCCGACGACCTGGCCGAGCTGGGCCATGACGTGCTGACCCCCGAGGCCAACATCATCAAGCTGCCGAACGTGTCGGCGTCGGTGCCGCAGCTGAAGACGGCGATCGCCGAGCTGCAGGCCAAGGGATTCGCCGTTCCCGAGTACCCCGAGGACCCGTCCACCGACGAGGACGTCGCCACGCTCACCCGGTACCGGACGGTGCTGGGCAGCGCCGTCAATCCGGTCCTGCGCCAGGGCAACTCGGACCGCCGGGCGCCGGCATCGGTCAAGAACTACGCACGGTCCCACCCGCACCGCATGGGCGCCTGGTCGCCGGCGTCGAAGACCAACGTGGCCCACATGGAGGGAGGGGACTTCCGCTCCACCGAGCAGTCCGCCGTCATGGAGGCCGACGGGTCGTTGACCGTGGAGCTGGTGGCGGTCGACGGCACGACCACCGCGCTGCGGGCGCCCATCGCCGTCCTGGCCGGCGAGGTCGTCGACACCGCCGTCATGCGCGTCGCCGAGCTCCGCGCCTTCCTCGACCGTCAGATCGTCCGTGCGGCGGCCGACGGCGTGCTGTTCTCGGTCCACCTGAAGGCCACGATGATGAAGGTGTCCGACCCGATCATCTTCGGGCACGTGGTCCGGGCGTTCTTCCCGACCACGTTCGCCGCCTACGGCGACACGCTGGCCGCTGCCGGGCTCAGCCCGAACGACGGGTGGGGAGCCATCCTGGACGGTCTGGCCACCCTGCCCGACGGCGAGGCCATCCGTGCCTCGTTCCAGGCCGAGTTGGCCGCAGGGCCGGCCCTCGCCATGGTCGATTCCGACAAGGGCATCACCAATCTGCACGTCCCGAGCGATGTGATCGTGGACGCCTCGATGCCGGCCATGATCCGCACCTCGGGACACATGTGGGGGCCCGACGGCGCCGAGGCCGACACCCTGGCCGTCATTCCCGACGCCAGCTACGCCGGCGTCTACCAGGTGGCCATCGACGACTGCCGGGCGCACGGCGCCTTCGACCCGGCGACGATGGGCTCGGTGCCGAACGTCGGTCTGATGGCCCAGGCCGCCGAGGAGTACGGCAGCCACGACAAGACGTTCGAGATCCCGGCCGACGGGTCGGTCCGGGTCGCCGACGCTACCGGAGCGGTCGTGTTCGACGTGCCGGTGGCCGCCGGCGACGTGTTCCGGATGTGCCAGGCCAAGGACGTGCCGATCCGCGACTGGGTCAAGCTCGCCGTCTCGCGGGCCCGGGCAACCGGGGACCCGGCCGTGTTCTGGCTCGACGCAGGCCGGGCCCACGACGCCAACCTCATCGCCAAGGTCCGCACCTACCTGGCCGACCACGACACCGACGGCCTGCGGATCGAGATCCTTGCGCCCGAGGCCGCCACGGCCCTGTCGCTCGAGCGGATCCGACGGGGTGAGAACACGATCTCGGTGACCGGGAACGTGCTCCGCGACTACCTGACCGACCTGTTCCCGATCCTCGAGCTCGGGACGAGCGCCAAGATGCTCTCGGTGGTCCCGCTCATCAACGGGGGCGGCCTGTTCGAAACCGGCGCCGGTGGGTCAGCGCCAAAGCACGTGCAACAGCTGCTGGCCGAGGACTACCTGCGGTGGGACAGCCTCGGCGAGTTCCTGGCCCTGGCCGTCAGCTTCGAGCACCTGGCCCAGCGCACCGGAAACGCCCGGGCCCAGGTGCTGGCCGACACGCTCGACCGGGCCACTGAGCGCCTGCTCGATGAGGACCGGTCCCCCAGCCGCAAGCTGGGCGGCATCGACAACCGGGGGAGCCACTTCTACCTGGCGCTCTACTGGGCACGCGGGCTCGCCGACCAGTCCGAGGACGCCGACCTGGCTGCGGACTTCGCGCCGCTGGCCGCGCTGCTGGGCGACGAGGAGCAGGCCATCGTCGACGAGCTGCTGGCCGTGCAGGGCTCGCCGGTCGACATCGGCGGGCACTACCTGCCCGACGAGGCCCTCGCCACCGCCGTGATGCGACCGTCGGCCACCTTCAACGAGGCGCTCGCCACGCTGGGTTGACGCCGGTGGCAGGAACGACCCGGAGGGTCTTGTTGCGCCCCGGGAGGAACTGGTGCGGCGGGTAGCCTTGGAGCGCCCGACGAGTCGACGAGGAGCAACCCGATGGTGATGGCCGACCGGCCCGAGGTCCGGACCGCAGCGACGCCCGTGGTGGCGATCGACACGGTGCTCCTCGCCCAACAGATGGCTGCGGCGCTGGCCCGCGTGCCCTTCCGCCACCCGCTCCGCGGTGGCTCCGGCCGCCTGTCCAACTTCGGGGCGAGCGTCACCCGCGAGGTGATCCGGTCGTTCATGGGCTACTGCTCGTCGTTGCCGATCGCCGAGTTCCGCTCGATCGAGCAGCTGCTCGACGACCTGTGCAAGGTGGTGATGGCCCCGGTGGTCCACGCCCGGGACGTGGAGCGCAGGGTCACCGAGATCGGTGGCGTGCCCGGCATCCTCTACGTCCCCCGGAACGTCGCGCCGGAGGGGGTCTCCCTCTACCTGCACGGCGGCGGCTACATCGGCACCTCACCCACCATGTACGCGTTCTTCACCTCGCGGATCTGCGCCCGCACCCGGTGCGCCGTCTTCGTGGCCGACTACCGCCTCGCCCCCGAGTTCCCGTTCCCGGCCGGTCTGGTCGACGCCGCCCACGTGCTGGCTGCCCTGGTCGGTGCCGGCGTCCCGCCGGGCCGCCTGTTCCTGGCCGGCGACTCGGGTGGCGGGGGGCTCGCCACCTCGCTGGTGGTGGCGGCGCCCGAGGACATCCACCTGGTGCGGCCGGCCGGACTGATCCTGTTCTCGCCCGAGGTCGACCTGCGGCTCGACGAGCCGTCGGTGACCGAGAACGCGGAGTCGGACATCCTCCCGTGGAACATCCCGACCGCCTCCTACCTCCACGGATTCGACGCGTCGAGCGGCTACGTGTCGGCCGTCGACGCCGACCTCGACGGGTTCCCGCCCGTGGCCGTCTCGTGGGGCGGGGACGAGATGTTCCGGGACCCGATCCGACGGTTCGTCGAGCGCCTGGAGAAGGCCGGTGTCCCCACCCATGCCCACGAGGTCGAAGGAATGTTTCACGTCTTCCAGATCCTCATGCCGTGGGCCGAGGCCAGTCGCTCCATCTACGACCACATCGCCCGGTTCACCGAACTGGTCATGGACGGCACGCCCCCACTGCCCGACGGGGTGATCGACCGGCTGCCGGGTGCGCCGCTGCCGGTCTGACGGATGCCCGAGGTCCAGTCGCGTCATTGGCGCGTCCGGATGCCGGAGTTCAGGAGGCGGGTCTCGCCTCGCGCTCGGACTCGGCCAGCCGGGCGGCCAGGAACTCGGCCTCGACCGCGTTGTCCGTGAGCGCCAGGGCCCGCCGGTAGGCGGCCGCCGCCTCGTCGTGGCGCCCGAGCCGCCGCAGGAAGTCCGCCCGGGCCGATGCCAGGTAGCCGTAGGTGGCCAGCTGGGGTTCCGCGGCCAGCGCGTCGAGCGCGGCGAGCCCCTCCGCCGGTCCGTCGGCGAACCCGATGGCGACGGCGCGGTTGAGGGACACCACCGGCGACGGCCAGATCCGCACCAGCAGGTCGTAGAGGCCGACCAGCTCGGCCCAGTCGGTGGACGACCACGTGGGCGCTTCGGCGTGCACTGCGGCGATGGCCGCCATGAGCGCGAACCGCCCCGGGGGCCGGCGCCCGAGCGCCTCGCGGACCAGGGCGAGCCCCTCGGCGATCTCGTCGGCGTCCCACTGGCTCCGGTCCTGGTCGGGCAGGAGCGTGAGCGTGCCGTCCGCCGAAGTCCGCGACGGCCGACGTGCGTCGGTCAGCAGGATCAGGGCCAGCACCCCTGCGACGTCCGGGTCCTCGGGCAGCAGGGATCGCAGCATGCGGGACAGGTGCAGTGCCCGCTCGACCAGGTCGGTCCGGACCAGGTCGGAGCCCGCCGGCGCCGTGTGGCCCGTGGTGAACACCAGGTGGACGACGGTCAGCACGGCATCGATCCGTGCCGGCAGCTCGTCGGCCGCCGGCACCCGGTAGGGGATGCGGGCCGCTGCGATCTTCTTCTTGGCCCGGGTGATCCGGGCCGCCATCGTCGCCTCCTGGACGAGGAAGAGCCGGGCCACCTCCGAGGTGGTCAGGCCGCAGACGAGGCGCAAGGTGAGCGCCACCTGGGACTCGGGAGCGAGGGCCGGGTGGCAGCAGGTGAAGATGAGCCGGAGGCGGTCGTCGTCGATCGACCCGGGGGCGCCCGGTACGTCGGGCGCGTCGTCGCCGGTGCCGACGAGCTGGGGCAGCACCCGCTCGTGGGTGGCGTTGCGGCGGAGCAGGTCGATGGCCCGTCGGCGGGCCACGGTGGTGAGCCAGGCGCCCGGCCGGGCTGGGACCCCCTGGTCGGGCCACGTGGTCAGTGCCCGGGCGTAGGCCTCCTGGACGCACTCCTCGGCCAGGTCGATGTCGCCGGTGACACGCACCGTCGCGGCGAGCACGAAGGCCCACTCACGACGGTGCGCATCGGCGACCGCGGCCTCGACCGAGGCGTCCACCGGCGTCCCGGCCCTCAGCCCAGCGGGCGGACGGGCCGGACCTCGACGCCCCCGAACGCCGCAGGTATCTCCTTGGCCAGTGCGATGGCCTCGTCCAGGTCGGCCGCCTCGAGCAGGTAGTAGCCGCCCAGGGCCTCCTTGGTCTCGGCGAAGGCACCGTCGGTGATGGTGAACCCTCCCGCGCCGTCTCCGCGGATCGAGGTGGCCGTGCCCGCCGGCTGCAGCGCATTGCCGCCTCGCATCGACGCCCCGTGCTTCTCGCCGAAGGCCATGTGGCCGTCCATCATCGTCTGCCACGCCGACGGGTCGGCCTGCTCCATCGCGGACTCGTCCTCATAGATCAGTACCAGGTACTCGGCCATCTCGGCTCCCTTCGACGGACCCGCCATTCGGGCCCTTCCACGACTCCGACGAACAGGATTGCCGCGAATCGACAGTCGCGCCCGATCGGGGTGCCGGACGGAACCGTCAGCCGGGTCGTCCGAGCGCCTGCACGAGGAGCGCGGCCAACTCGTCGGGGTCGGCGGCATGCAGTTCGTCGAACCAGCCGAGTGATCGCCCGAGGCTCGTCCCCAGGACGGCGGCCACCGCCACCTGGGCCCGTAGCTCGGGCCGGTCCGACCCGGTGGCGGCGTACTCGGCGGCCAGCGGCTCCACCATGCGCCGGACCAGTCGGGCCGTGGCCGCGGCCCGGATCTCGGGCGATGCGTCGTCGCGCACCAGCGCCTGGAGGATCGGGCCGGGACCGTGTGCCGCGGTGCGCCGCAGCACCACCTGGGCCACCTCGGCCAGGTCGGTGAAGGGGGCGTCGACGCGGTCCGGGTCGGCTGGGCCCTCGTCATCGCCCAACCGGTCGGCCGCCACCGCCGCCAGGTAGAGGTCGGCTTTGGACCCGAAGTAGCGGGCGATCAGCGCCGGGTCCACCCCGGCGGCCTCGCCGATCTCCCGGGTCGTCGTCCGCTCGTAGCCCTTCTGGCCGAAGAGCCGCTGGGCGGCGGTGAGCAGCGCGTGTCGGGTGGCATCCGCGTCGCGCGTGCGCCTCCTCGCCGTGTCGTTCCGGATGCCCGGCACGGCGGTCACTGCTGTCGGTCCCCGACGTCGAGGTCCAGCTCGTCGACGAGCAGGGCGCCACCCGCCTCGAGCAGGGCCTCTTCCTCCATGCGCTCCTCGAGCGGGTCGAGGGCGGCCGTCGGGTGGCGGTGGCCCCGCGGTTCGGGGCGCCCCGGGAGCACGAAGGCGAGGACGGCGGTGAGCACGGTGAGGGCCGTCGAGATCAGGAGGGCGACGCGGAAGCCGCCGAGCTCGGGGAACGTGGCGCCGTGGGGGGTGTAGGCGAGCAGCACGGCGGCGCCGAACGCGCTGCCGACGGACAACCCGATGTTGCGGAGCACCTGGTAGAAGCCGGTGGCGCTCCCGGTCTCCGCCGTCGGCACTGCCCGGATGATGAACCCGGGCATGGCGGCAAAGGTGAAGCCGATCCCCAGTCCGACGATCCCCATGGTGACGAAGGCCTGCCACAACGAGCCGTGATCGAGCGCGAAGTAGGCGGAGGCGGTGCCGAAGACGAGTGCTCCGACCGGGATCATGCTGCGGACCCCGAAGCGTCGCTCGTAGGGGACGAGCAGGCGGCTGGCCAGGAACGTCCCGAGCGACAGCGGGGTGAGGACGAAGCCCGACACGAGCACCGACGCGCCGAACCCGAATCCGGCCGACGGGGGGATCTGAATGAACTCGACCACGATCGGCACCACCAGGTACATCGACATGCTCATCAGGAACCCGGCGAGGTCGGCCATGAGCACCGACCGGTTGGCCAGGTGGTGGAGGTTCACCAGTGGATGTGCACAACGCAGCTCGTGGGGGACCCAGGCGGCCAGGAGGAGCGCACAGGCGCCGACGATGCCGAGCGTCCGCGCCGAGGTCCATCCCCAATTGCCGCCCTCGCTCAGCATCACCGAGACCCCCGTGACGGCCAGGCTCAGCAGCACGGCGCCGGGCACGTCGAAGGCGACCGGCGCCGCCGGCGTCCGGGACGGCAGCACCACGAGGGAGCACGCCAGCGCGCAGACGACGACGATGGCGCCGAACCAGTAGGCGGCGTGGACGTCGAACACCTGGGCGACGAGGGCCGTCAACGGGTAGCCGAGCCCGGCGCCGATGGCGGTCGAGACCGAGAGCGTGGCGATGGCCCGGGCGGCCCGTTGCCGGTCGAGATTGCGCCGAGCGATGGCCATGTTGACCGGGAGGAGGCCGAGCCCCACACCCTGCAGGCCGCGTCCGACGACGAGGACGACGAACGAGGTCGACACGGCCGAGAGCACGCAGCCGGCCAGCACGACGGACAGGGTGACGACGATGACGGTGCGCTGCCGGGCGCCGTCGGCCAAGCGGCCCATCACCGGCGTGGCCAGCGCCCCGGTCAGCAGGGCGGCGGTCAGCACCCACTGGGCGGTGCTGAGCGACACGTGGTCGACCTGGGCGATCGTGGGGATGAGGGGGGCGCCCAGGCTGCTCACGATGGCGACGAGCAGCCCGACGAAGACCAGGGTGGGGACGAGGAGGGCGGTACGCCGGTCGGAAGTCATCAGGCGATGACATGCTAGCGGCCCTGCCCGTCCGCCGGACGGGGGACATCGGGACTGCACGGACGGCGGCCGCCTTGGGATACTGCATCCGTGGACGAGATCTTGGCGGGTGGGGTCGCGAACGCCGGCCGGGTGCTCCGGCGTGGCGAATTCGTTCTCCGCCCGTCGAACCCCCATTCGGCGACGGTCCACCGATTCCTCGGCGCGCTCCGGGCGACGGGCTTCGAGGGTGCGTCGCTGCCCGTCGAGGTGCAGGCCGACGGCCGCGAGCGCCTCGTCTACCTCGAGGGCGACGTGCCCGTCCCGCCGTTTCCGGACTGGGCGCAGTCGGATCGGACACTCGCTTCGATCGCGCAGCTGATGCGCTCGTTCCACGAGGCGTCCGCGAAGGTCGAGCTCGTTCCCTCCACGTGGAGCGAGGAGATGGCCGATCCCGACGGCGGCCCGATCGTCTGTCACAACGACGTGTGCCCCGAGAACGTCGTCTTCCGCGACGGCATGGCCGTGGCGCTGCTCGATTTCGATTTCGCGGCACCGGGACGGCCGGCCTTCGACCTCGCCGCCTGTGCGCGGATGTGCGTCCCGATCGACGACGACCTGAGTGCCGCCCGGCTCGGCTGGGGCCCCGTGGACCGGCCGGCACGCCTCCGACTGCTGGCCGACACCTACGGGCTCGACATCGTCGGCCGCCGTGACCTCCTCGGGCATCTCGACCGGTCGATGCGCCGGGGCGGCGAATTCGTGCGACGACGTGCAGTGGCAGGCGACCCCAACTTCGTCCGGATGCTGGAGGAGATGGGCGGCATGGAGCGTTACCAGAGGCGGCGTCGCTGGTGGGACGCACGGCGGAGTGACTTCGCCAGGGCCGTGGGTTAGATGAGTTGTCTAGGTCGGTCGCACATCGAACCGGCCGCTGCGGGTCGGACTCAGAGCTGGTCGACGTAGGTGTCGGTGCCGACCACCGTGCGGAGGAAGGGCGCCGCGAGCAGCAGCGTCGCCGTACCGTCGACCTCGACGGTGTCGGCGTACGTGCGCACCCGGTCGAGTGCGGCGTCCAGGTCGCCGCCGACGAACAGAAGCTGCACCAGGCGATCGGTCCCGCCCGCCGGGGAGCCGAGGTCCATCGGGGCGTCACGTGCCCCTTCGTCGGGCACGGAGGGGACCCACGACGATGCGATCTCGATCGGCGACCCGTCGAGGAGACCGGGCACCCGTGCGGTGGCCAGCGCCTCGTGCAGCTCCGACCCGGTGCCGGCCGCCGCGTCCCACCACAGGACGACGAGCCCGTCGTAGCCGCGGTCGAGGGCGAGCTCGACCGGGACCGGGTCGTCGTCCCGATAGGTGGAGCCGACGTAGCGGAAGGTCGAGGTGTGGACGTGGGTGCGCTCGGTGAACCCCCGGCCGGTCGCATAGAGGTCGCGTACCTGGTGGATCGACCATTCGCCGAAGTGGTCGTGGTGGTGACCCTGCTCCACCCAGTAGACCGCCACGTAGCTGCCGGCGTCGGTGGGTCGGGCGATCGGGCTCTCGTCGGGCCACCGCCGGTCCTTCAGCGGCCGGGTGGCCACCCACCGGCTCCCGGCGAACAGCCACGGGCCGACCATGCAGCCCCCGTAGAAGTGGTCCCGCTCGTACCAGCGGTTGTAGGCCCGTTCGTAGCCAGGGTTGGGGTCCACCAGGGTCAGCAGCATGCTGCCCACCTTGACGGGGTAGTCGTCGACCCCGCCGACGTCGAGCGGATAGCCCATCGTGTCCCTCCCCGGGTCACTCGGCGGCCCGGGACGGACCGCCTCCGCCGACGAGCCTGCCACGGCGGGAAGGTTCAGGCCGACGTGGCGGCCGGCGCAGGCGCCGGGTTGGACAGCACCATGCCGTCCACCACCGGGCCGTGCCGCAGGAGCCAGGTGTCGCGCAGATAGTTCTGGTGGAGCCGCCACGGTGCGGTGACCCCCTGCTTCGGCAGTTCGTCGACGGCCCGGGTCACGTACCCGGACGAGAAGTCGATGAACGGCTCGGTGGGCAGTGACGGATCCGGTGGGTGGGGCGTCGCCTGACGCATCCCGCACGCATCCATGGTGTCGAGCAGCCTGCAGACGTACTCGGCGGTCAGGTCCGCCTTCAGCGTCCACGAGGCATTGGTGTATCCGAAGGTCTCGGCGAGGTTCGGGACACCGCACAGCATCATCCCCTTGTAGACCACGGTGTCTCCCGGGGCCACCGCTTCCCCGTCCACGTCGAGCACGATCCCGCCCAGGAACTGCAAGTTGAGCCCCGTCGCGGTCACGACGACGTCGGCGGGCAGCTCGGCGCCCGACGCCAGTCGGATCCCCGTCTCGGTGAACGTGTCGATGGTGTCGGTCACCACATCGGCCCGACCAGCGCTGATCGCCTCGAACAGGTCGCCGTCCGGCACCAGGCACAGCCGCTGCTCCCACGGGTTGTATCGGGGACGGAAGTGGGTGTCCACGTCGTACCCCTCGGGGAGCGCAGCGACCACGCCCTTGCGGATTCCCTTCTTCACGAAGTCGGGGTTCCGCCGGCTCAGCTGGAAGCTGAGGTGGGTCAGCAGGACGTTCTTCCAGCGGATGACCCCGTGGGCGGTCTTGGCCGGCAGGTGCCGGCGCGCCGAGTCGGCGATCCGGTCGGTGCCCGGGCGTGACACGACGTAGGTGGGGGAGCGCTGGAGCATCGTCACCTGGGCCGCCTGCTCGGCCATGGCCGGCACGAGGGTGACAGCCGTCGCCCCGCTGCCGATCACCACGACCCGCTTGCCGGCGTAGTCGAGGTCCTCGGGCCAGTGCTGGGGGTGGACGATCCTCCCGCCGAACCGGTCCTCGCCGTCCCAGTGGGGCCGGTAGCCCTCGTCGTAGCGGTAGTAGCCGGTGTTGGCCCACAGGAACCCGCAGGTGACCTGCTCCCGCTCGCCGGTGCCGGTGTGCTCGACCTCGACGGTCCACCGGGCATCGGGGGTCGACCACGAGGCGGCGACGGCACGGCGCCCGTAGGAGATCCTGTCCTCGACGCCGTGCTTGGCGGCCGTGGACCGGATGTAGGCCAGGATCGAGGGTCCGTCGGCGATGGCCTCGGCCTCCACCCACGGCTCGAACGAGTAGCCAAGGGTGAACATGTCCGAGTCGGACCGCACGCCGGGGTAGCGGAAGAGGTCCCACGTCCCGCCCATGGCATCGCGCGCCTCGAGGATGGCGTACGTCGTCCCGGGTCGGTCCGTCTCCAGATGGCAGGCGGCGCCGATCCCGGAAAGGCCCGCCCCCAGGATCAGCACGTCGACGTGGTCCATGGGGACGAGTCTATGCAGGCCCCCGCGGGCCCCCGGGGTAGCCTGCTGCCCTGGCACGGCCCGTCCCGGGGCCCCGGCACCCCCCACTCCACCATGACCCCAGCACCTGGTGCGCCACGCGACCACCCCGCCCTCGATGCCGCCCTGGCCGACCCGGGGTGCGCCCTGGTCGTCGACCGGGTCGACGCGGACCGCCCGCTGCCCGTCATGGTGGCCTTCGGCGGGCTCTCCAATGGGACCGACGCCGCGCCGTACGAGTTCGTGCGCCAGACGGGCAGCCTCGGCGTCCACCGGGTGTTCGTGCGCGACCTCGGCCAGTGCTGGTACCAACGGGGGTTCCCGGGGACCGCCGACGGCGTCGACGCTGCGG
This sequence comes from Acidimicrobiales bacterium, assembly GCA_017883025.1. Taxonomy (GTDB): domain Bacteria; phylum Actinomycetota; class Acidimicrobiia; order Acidimicrobiales; family RAAP-2; genus Bog-756. Next base: position 5,622 of record JADGOH010000027.1, on the reverse strand, counting down.
TGGCCGAGTTGACCCGCGTGCTCGACGGGCTCGAGCCGTCACGCCGTATCCTCGTCGGGAACTCGTCGGGAGCCTTCGCCGCCGTCCTCTTCGGCGTGCTGGGCGGGGCCGACGAGGTGGTCGCGTTCGCCCCCCTCTCCGCGGTGACCCGCCGGAGCCGGCTCGTCAGCCGCGACCGGCGGTGGTCGGCCCAGGTGCGGGCGGCACGGCGGGCGGGCACGGACCGCTCCCACCTCGACCTCGAGCGCCTGCTGGCGCGCACCACCCACCCGGGGCGGATCACCGTCCACTACGGCGAACGGGACCCGAGCGACTCGCGTTCGGCCGAGCGCCTCGGCCGGCTGCCGGGAATCGGCGTGGTCGCCCATCCAGGCGGCCACCTCTTCATCCGCAAGCTGCGCGAGTCCGGCGACCTGCAGCCGATCCTCGAGGCCGCGGTCCGGCCCGCTCCGGGCGGCGTCGGCTGACCACCGGTCCGCGCCCGGCCGCCCGGGAACGGCATGCTGGTCGTCCCGGGTGGGGACTGCAAGAGTAGGTCGGGTGAACGTCCTCTTCGTGACCCTCGACGAGTTCCGGGCCGACTGCCTGTCGGTCGCCGGCCACCCGGTCGTGGCGACGCCGACCCTCGACCGGCTGGCCGCCGAGGGCGTCCGTTTCGCGTCCCACGTCAGCCAGTCGGCGCCGTGCGCCCCGGGCCGGGCGTCCCTCTACACGGGCATGTACCAGATGAACCACCGGGTGGTTGCCAACGGGGCGCCCCTCGAGGACCGGTTCGACAACGTGGCGCGACTGGCCCGGCGGGCCGGGTACGCCCCTGCGCTGTTCGGCTACACCGACCAGGGCGTCGACCCCTCGACGGTGCCCGACGCGTCCGATCCCAGCCTCGACACCTACGAGGGCGTGCTGCCCGGCTTCGACCCTGTCCTGCCGCTCGACGGCCGATTCCTCGGGTGGCTGGCCCGGCTGGAGGAGCTCGGCTACGGCACGCTGACTGCACCGGAGGCCCTCCGCTCCGAGTCCGACCGGCCGGCCGAGCACAGCGTGTCCGCCTTCCTGAGCGACGGGCTCATCGAGTGGGTCGACCGCCAGGACGGGCCCTGGTTCGCCCATGCCAGCTACTTCCGCCCGCACTTCCCCTACGCCGCTGCCGGCGAGTACTCGACGAGGTACGCGCCCGAGGACACCGGTGAGGCGCTGCCCGCCCTTCCCGGGCTCCATCCGCTCTACGACCTGGCACTGGGATTGGAGTTGGTGCGGGCGCCGGACGGCCCCGGCGAACTGGCCGGGCTGCGGGCCCAGTACTTCGGCATGGTGTCCGAGGTCGACCACCAGCTCGGCCGGGTGGTCGAGCATCTGCGCGCCACGGACCGCCTCGACGACACCCTGGTGATCGTCACGTCCGACCACGGCGAGCAGCTCGGCGACCACGGACTCATCTGGAAGCTCGGGTTCTTCGAGGAGAGCTACCGGGTCCCGTGCATCGTCCGCCACCCCGGTTTCGTGGACACACCGGGCCAGGTCGTTGCCGAGTACACCGAGGCTGTCGACGTCCTCCCGACGATCGCCGAACTGCTGGGCGAGGAGGTACCGGTCCAGTGCGACGGGACATCGCTCGTGCCGTTCCTCGCCGGCGCCACGCCGGACGGCTGGCGGACCGCCGCCCACTACGAGTGGGACTGGCGGGACATGGTCATGGGGCCGACCCGGACGTCGGGCGGCCCCGATGCCGGCCTCGAGCGCTACAACCTCGCCGTCGAGCGCTCCGACACCCATGCCTACGTGCAGTTCGCCGACGGGACCTGGCTGTGCTTCGACCTTGAAGCCGACCCGACATGGGCGACCACCACGACCGACCCGGCCGTGGTGCTGCCCTTCGCCCAGTCGATGCTCACCTGGCGGTCGACGCACCTCGGCGGGGCGTACACGCAGCGCCTGCTCGGCCCCGGCCGGCGCGGCCTGTGGCCGGAGCTGGCCCCGGCCTGAGCGCCGATCGGGGAGTCGCCTGGGGCCGCCCGGTGCAGACGCCCGAGGCCGGCGCAGCGCAGTCCGTCAGCCGAGTGCGGTGGCGGCCGACAGCTCGGCCACCACGGGACCGGGATCGTCGACGCTCACGACCCACCGTTGGAACTCCTGGCCGTCGAACTCGACGACCACCCCCGGCCCCCGTCCGTGGACGGCGGCGAAGTCCTTGCCGAACGGGCCCCGGCACGTGCACACCGCGATGACCTTCGGGATCCCGGTCCCCGGCGCCCGGATCCCGCGGAGTTCGGACCAGAGGTCGTCGGCCGCCCGCACCCCGGTGACCGACGCCAGCGGCGCATTGATGTCGCCGTGGAACCCCTCGAGCCGTTCGACCCGGGTCAGGGCCAGGGTCACGGTGCCGGCGGAGGTGACCAGTCGGGCCATGGGCGCGAGCGTACCGGGGGGCAGGGCGCGGCGGGCGGGTCAGAGCCCGGCGAGGTCTCGCCGTCCGAAGGCGGCGATCCCACACCCGGCCAGCACGGCGGCGACGCCGACCATGATGGCGTCGGCCGTCCAGTCGACGGGTACGGCCGGCGAGGCGGCCATCTGGTGGAACACCGAAGTGTCGAGCACCCAGTGGCCGGTGGCGCCGATGCCACCGATCACGACGACCAGCAGTGACCAGGCGAGGTAGCCGTAGACCACGGCCGACATGGCCCTGGGGGCCAGACCCAGGGCGAGCGCGCCGAGGCCGAGTACGACCAGGGCCGGCGGCACAAGGTTCAGCCCGGCGAGTGCGACGACCCCCAACCGGACACCGGCGTGCTGGCTGGCGCTTCCGAGCCAGGCCGCCAGTCCGCCGAGCAGTCCGCCGACGACCAGGACGACGATTGCCACGGCGAGTCGACCGCCCAGCCAGGCCGCAGGTGACAAGGGGCGGGTCAGCAGGTTGTCGAGCCGGCCGGACGACTCCTCGCCACGGGTGGCGGTGAGCTGTCCGGCGGCGGCGAAGGCGACCAGGACGGCGAGGACGAGGAAGCAGACCCCGAGCACCGCCTCGGCCCCGGACCCCGTCGCCCCGAGCCGCGATAGGACGTCGTGGACCGACGAGCCGGTCACGGCGGTTGCCGCCGACCGGGCGACGAGCCCGTAGAGCAGCCCCGAGACGGCGATGGCCGCCCACCACCCGAGGACGGTCGGGCGGACGAGGCGGACCGCCAGTCCCATCGGCCCCGACAGCAGCCCGAGCCGGGAGCGGCCCCGGGACCGGTCGGGGACGAGGCCCGCACCGAGGTCGCGCCGCCCGGCCAGGGTGACGGCGACGACGGCGAGCACGACGGTCAGCGCGGCGATGGGCACGAGCGCAGTGGGCCGGGGGTCGGTGAGCGCCCCGAGCTCCTCGACCCAACCGAGGGGTGACGCCCACACGAGTCCGTGGAGGCCCACCCCGGCGTCGGCCACCATCCGCACGGCGTAGGCGATCCCGAGGATCGTCGCCGCCCAGGCCGCGGCCTGCCGCCGGGTGGCGACCAGCTGGCCGGCCACCGCACCCACGCCGGCGAACATCCCCGCGGTGGCCACCATGGCCAGCGCGAAGTAGCACCCCGACCCGACCGCGATGTCCACCTTCGGGTCGTGCCCGGCGACGACGGTGCCCGCCGCCGTCAGCGCCCACAGGACTGCGACCCCCGCCCCCAGGCCGACCAGGCCCTGGGCCGTGGCCCGTCGGGGGGTGGTCCCGCCCGCCAACAGCAATTCCCACCGTCCCTGGTCCTCCTCGCCGCGCAGCAGCCGGGTCCCGGTCAGCAGCCCCCAGACGGCACCGAGGAGCATCAGGGACATCCCGACCTTGAAGGCGGTGAACCCGGCCGCCGTGTCGAGGTGCGGGGCCGGCCCGAACAGGGCGCTGGTGGCATGGTTCGAGCCGTAGGCGTCGGCCAGGGCCCGACGGGAAGCCCGAGACGTGTAGAGCGTGCCGTAGCTGACTGCCGACGAGGCGACGGCCACCGCGAACACCGCTCCCCACGCCGCGCCGGACCGGCTCGCCGCCAGCGCCGTCCGTCCGGCGACGACGGTGGCCGGTGACCGGGTGCGGCGGGACGCGCCCGCCACGGGGGCGTCAGCCGGCATCGGGGGACGCCGGTGGATCCACCACAGGCCCGGTGTCGCGCCCTCCGTACCGGGCGAGGAACAGTTCCTCGAGTGAGGGCTCCCGGCTGAGCAGGCCGGTGACGCCGGCGTCGGCCAGGACCCGCAGCAGCGGCTCGACCGGCCCGTGGACCTGGCACCGGGCCACCGGGCCGTCCACCACGACCGAGGCCACCCCGGGGATCGAGGCCAGGTCGGGGACCTGCCCGGCAAAGGTCGCCTCCACGGTGAGCGCGCTGAGGTGGCGCAGTTCGGCCAGCGTACCCATCTCGACGAGCCGGCCCGCACGGAGGATCCCCACGCGGTCGCACAGCGCCTCGACCTCGCTCAGGATGTGCGAGGACAGGAACACGGTCTGGCCCCGGTCGCGTGCTTCGCCGACGCTGAGCCGGAAGGCCTGCTCCATGAGGGGGTCGAGCCCGACGGTGGGCTCGTCGAGCACGAGCAGGTCGGCCCGGGTCATGAGCGCGGCGATCAGCACCAGCTTCTGGCGGTTGCCCTTCGAGTACGCCCGGACCTTGATGCCCGGGTCGAGGGCGAAGCGCTCCACGAGCTCGTCGCCGTAGGCATCGTCGACCCGGCCCTGGACCCGACCGAGGAGGTGCAGGGTCTCGGCACCGGTCAGACCCGGCCACAGCGACGTCTCGCTGCCGACGTAGGCGAGCCGGCGGTGCACGGCGACGGCGTCACGCCGGCAGTCGAGACCGAAGATCGCTGCCGTGCCCGACGTCGCCCGGATGAGGCCGAGGAGGAGGCGGATGGTCGTCGTCTTGCCGGCACCGTTCGGTCCGAGGTAGCCGACGACCTCGCCCGCTGCCACCTCGAGGTCGAGGTCGACCAGCGCGTCGGTGCCGTGGTAGCGCTTCGTCAGGCCCCGGGTGGCGATCACCGGGGCGTCGTCAGCCGACACGCGGACTACGGGGCGGCCCGGATGACCAGGACGGGGCTGTGTGCGTTGGTGGCGCAGTGCTCGCTCACCGAGCTGAGGAGGAGTCCCGCGATCTCGCCGTGGCCACGGCTCCCGACGGCGAGCAGGTCCGCCCCCCGTGACGCCTCGACCAGGACGTCCGCCGCTCGGCCCTCGACCACCATCGGAACGAACTCCACGCCGGGGTGCCGCCGCCGGGCGCCCTCGACGGCCTCGCGCACCAGGGCCCCGGTGTCCGCCGCCGGGTCGTGGTCACCGGGGATGAGGACGGTCTGACCGAATCCGCGGGGCCACGACCACGTGGCCACGGCCACCACGGTGGCGCCGGTGGACTCCGCCGAACCGGCCGCCCAGTCCAGTGCCGCCAGCGACCCGGGGGACCCGTCGATCCCGACCACCGTTCGGTGCGTGCGCTCGACCGTCGCTGTCGTCATGGCCTGCTCCTCTCCTCGGGATCCGGTCCCGGAGCCGACTGCCGTCGGGGCGCGGCACCGGATCCTGGGCTCACGCTATGGCCGGCCCGATCGAGCCGGTAGGGCATTAGGTCCCGCGGGCCCCGTTCACGGGGACGGAAGCGGGCGCCG
>JADGOH010000118.1 GCA_017883025.1 Acidimicrobiales bacterium | reverse complement strand
CCTCGGCGAGGTCGTACGGCGGTGACAGCTCCACCACGTCGACCCCGCACGGCGGCGGCTCCATGGCGATCCTGCGCACGGCGTCGAGCGGCTCGCGGGCGCTCAGCCCTCCGGGGTGCCGGTGACCGGGGCCGACCCGGGGTCCACCACGTCGACGTCGACCGACAGGAACAGGGCGTCGCGATCGTCGAGGGCGATGGCGAAGGCCTCGGTCAGGCACTCGTCGAGGCCGCGGGAGACCACCTCGGTCATCTCGTAGCTCCGCATCCCCTGCTCGGCCATCCAGTCCGGCGTCTCGGGCTCGGGCCAGTAGCCGCGCAGGCCGACCTGCAGGAAGCGGTCCCTCCCGGACCGCCCCCGACTCGATGAGCCGGCGCATCGGCGTGCCGTGGCCGACCAGCATGGCGAACTGCGTGTCACCGGAGTCGGCGTGGGCGTCGAAATGGATCATCGACACCCGGCCCCACCCGACCTGGCGGGCGCACGCGGTGGCATCGGGACAGGCGATGGTGTGATCCCCGCCCAGCACGATGGGGATCGCACCACTGCGGGCGACGGCCTCGACGGCCGCCTCGAGCCGGGCGCACGACAGGTCCGTTTCGCCGGACGGCAATTCCCCGTCGCCGACGTCGACCACGCCGAGCTCCACCAGCGGATCGACCCCGAGCGCCAGGCTCGGGCGCATCCCGTCGTGCGGCAGGTAGTGGGTGAAGCGGATGGCCTGGGGGCCGAACCGGCACCCGGAGCGGTGGCTGGTGCCTCCGTCGAACGGCGCACCGATGATCAGTGCCCGGGCGTCGGCGAAGGTGGTCGGATCGTCGAGGTCGGCCGCCGGCACCCCGGCGAACGTCGCGTCGAGACCGTACCTGTTGCCTAGGCGCATCGACGCTCCTCGGTGGTCACTGCCCGGGACCCGGGCACCGTCGTCTCGCCACCGGCCGGGGCGCGCGGCCCCGGGTCGGCGCGTCGCCCTCGGGGACGGCGCCACCCGTTCAGCCCGAGACGTCCTCGATGGCGTACTCGGGGCAGTTGGCGATGGCCAGGCGGGCCTTGTCCTCGAGCTCGGGCGGCACGGTCCCGTCGCCCACGACGGAGGAGAGCCCGTAGTCGTCCACCGAGAACAGCTCCGGGGCGAGCCCGTAGCAGCGGGCGTGGCCGGTGCACTTGTCCGGGTCGACGCGGATCCTCATGGGAACACCACCGGGACGCTGCGGGGGCCGCGGACCTGGCCGCCGGCCCACGTCACCTCCGCTCCTTCCTCGATCCGGAATTCGGGGATGCGCTTGAGCCACTCCTCGATCGCCACCCGCAGCTCCATCCGGGCCAGGTTGGACCCGGCGCAGCGGTGGATGCCGGAGCCGAACGCCACGTGGCGGTTGTGGGCCCGGTCGAGGACGACGGCGTCCGGGTTCTCGAACGCCGCCGGATCACGGTTGGCGGCGGGGAAGTTCATGAGCACCTTGTCACCGGCGTGCATCGGGCAGCCCTCGAACTCGACGTCGCCCGTGACGACACGGGCCATCGTCACCGGCGAGTACGCCCGCAGCAGCTCCTCGATGGCCAGCGGCATCGCCTCGGGGTCGGTGGCGAGCGTCTTGGCATCCTCGGGGTGCGTGGCGAGGTGCCACAGCGACGACCCGATGGCGCTCCACGTGGTGTCGACGCCGGCGATCAGGGTCAGCGCGGCCACACCGAGGACGATCGAGTCCTCGATGGGCTGGCCGTCGACCTCGGTCTGGAGCAGGGCGCTCAGCAGGTCGTCACCCGGGTGCTGCTTACGGCGCTCGACCTCGGCCACGAAGTACTCGATGAGGGCGATGGTCCCGTCGCGTCGGACCTCCATGTCGTCGGCGAACTCGAGCACCGCCCGGACCCAGCCGGTGAACGTGTCGGACAGCTCGGCGGGCACGCCCAGGATGGCGGCGATCACCCGGACGGGGATCTGCTGCGCGTAGTCCGCGGCGGCGTCGGCCCTCCCGTCGGCCAGGAAGCTCTCGACGAGGCCGGCACACAGCTCCCGGGTCATCGCCTCGTAGCTCTCGACCTTGCGGTGCGAGAACCACGGGAGCAGGAGCCGCCGGGTGAAGGTATGCAGCGGCGGGTCGGCCGAGATCGGCGGGACGCCGTAGGGGAGGACCGGCTCCTCGGGCTCCTCCCCGGTGAAGGGGATCACGGTGATGTCGAGGGAGCTGAAGTGCTCGATGTCGTGGGCCAGGTCCACGACGTCCTTGTACGTCGTGGGCAGCCACGTGCTCCCGCGCCGGTCGGAGTGGGCCACCGGACAGGACTCCCGCAGGTCGTCCCAGATGCTGAACGGGTCATCCACGTAGGCCGGGCTGAGGACGTCGAAGTCCGTCTTCCAGTCGGCGACCGGACGTACGTCGGTCATCGCTCACCTCACAGGTCGGGAGCGACAAAACGCCGCTCGATGTTGCATTGTTGCACGCGACCGGCGCCAGGGTCCCGCCGCCGGGAGCGACGGCCGTCCGGGCCGCCTGGCCGGCTGGATCCCACCAGCTCAGCGGGCCGGCAGGTGCCTCAGACGGTGAGCCCGCCGTCCACCGACAGCACCGCTCCGGTCGTGTACGACGACTCGTCCGAGGCGAGGAAGGCGATGGATGCGGCGATCTCGGCGGGGGTCGAGAAGCCCATCGGCGTCATGATCTTGGTCAGCTGCTTCGGATCGGCGCCGTCGGGCAGCCCGAACGAGCCGAGCAGCGGGGTGTCGGTCCCCCCGGGTGCCACCACGTTGGCGCGCACGCCCTGCCCGAGGTACTCGGCGGCCAGGGCCTTGGTGAACATGAGCAGCCCGCCCTTCGACGCGCAGTAGGCGGCCGAGTAGGCCTGGCCCATCAGCGCCGTGTTCGACGCCACGTTGACGATCGCCCCCCCGTGCTCGAGGAGGTGCGGGAGGGCCGCCCGGCACACCAGGAACGGCCCCGTCAGGTTGACGGCCAGGATCTGCTGCCAGCGGTCGAACGGCATGTCGGCGGTGTTGAAGAATCCGCCGATGCCGGCCACGTTGCAGACCACACGTGGCGGCCCGAGGTCGGCGACGACCGCGGCCGTGGTGTCGGTGACCGACTGCTCCGAGGTGACGTCGCACGTGTAGGCGACCGCCGTACCCCCGTCGGAGGCGATGCCCGCGACCGTGTCGGCCACGGCCTCGGTCGAGATGTCGAACGCCGCGACGCTCGCCCCCTCGGCCGCCAGGCGCCGGGCCACACCCCTCCCGATGCCGGAACCCGCACCGGTGACGACCGCCACCCGGCCGGCAAAGCGCGGCACGATGAACTCGGCCATGGCGGCGTCGGCCGCCTCGTGCTCGTCGCCCCCCTGTCCCAGGGTGACTCGCTGGATCGGGCTCATGCCTTGCCTCCGTCGCTCGGTGCTGCCTTCGATGCCGGACCCGCCGGGGCGAACCGCTCCCGCAGGGTGTGCTTCAGGATCTTGCCCGCCGGGTTCCGCGGGACGACATCCACCAGCTCGAGCTGCTCGGGCACGGCATTGACCCGCAGGCCTCGGGCCCGCAGGTACTCCCCCATCGTGACGAAGTCGAACGACTGACCGTCGGCCACCGCCACTACCGCGCACGCCCGCTCGCCGGTCTTCGGGTCGGGCAGGCCGATGACGGCCACGTCGGCCACGGCCGGGTGGGCGTAGAGGAGGTCCTCCACCTCCTTGGCCGAGATGTTCTCACCGTGGCGGATGATGACGTCCTTCAGCCGGCCGGTGATGGTGACATAGCCGTCGGCGTCGACGACGCCGAGGTCGCCGCTGCGGAAGTAGCCGTCGGCGTCGAACGCCTCGGGGTCGAGTGAGGGGTCGAGGTAGCCTGCGATGACCTGGGCGCCCTTCAGCCGGATCTCCCCCTCGACCCCGGGCCCGGCCCTGGTGCCGTCGAGTGCCACCACGATCAGGTCGACCCCCGGGGTCGGCCGGCCCTCGGTGTCGGCCAGCTTCCGATCGGGGTCCTCCGTGGTGGCCATGACGACGATCGGCGCCTCGGTGAGCCCGTAGCCGGACACGATGCCGACGCCGCCGATCTCGTCCTTCAGGTCGTGGTGGAGCTGCGGCGGCTTGGGCGCCCCACCACCTGGGTACGAGCGCACCCGCGGGAAGAGCGTCCCGTCGCCCTTGGCCCGCTGGGCCGCCAGGTACGCCATGTGGAACGGCGTGCCCGAGCCGGCCAGGGTCACCCCGTTTGCGGCCAGAAACGCCGGAGTCCCGGTCGGGTCGAACGCCTCGGTCGTGAGCAGCGTGCAGCCGGTGAGCAGTGAGGCGATGAGCCAACCGATGCCGCCGATGTGGGTGAACGGGAACACCAGGGCGGACACGTCGTCCGCCCGGATGTCGAGGCACTCGGCCATGGCGAGCGCCGAGGCCGTGACGGTCAGGTCGGTGTGGGGCGCGCCCTTGGGGTCGGCCGTGGTCCCCGATGTATAGAAGAGCCACCGGACCGGCGCGTCCTCGGCCGACGACGGAGCCGGTGCCGCAGGCGGGAGCACCGCCGGGTCGCCGTCGGGCAGGTCGCGGTCGACCACCAGGACGGAGAGCCCCGCCCGGTCGGCGGCGAGCTCGTTCGCCATGGCCTCGAAGTCGAAGCCGCGGTAGACCGTGGGTACGACGAGCAGCGAGGCCCCGCTCTGCTCGATGATGAAGCCGACCTCGCGGTGCCGGTAGATGGGGATGAGCGGGTTCTGGCGGGCCCCGAGCCGGGCGAGTGCGCCGACCAGGACGAGCGACTCGTTCCACGTCGGGAGCTCCCAGCTCACACTGGTGCCGGCGGTGACGCCGTGGTCGGTGGCCAGTCCGGCGGCGGCCCGCAGACAGGCGTCCCGGTAGCCGGAGAAGGTCAGCTCCCTTCCGGTGTCCTCGTGGGCCAGCACGGCGCCGGGCGTGGCCGCGGCCCGGGCCTCGATCAGACCCCACAGGGTCGGGGCGAAGACCCACCCCCGGGAGGCCGCCCGCTGCGCCATGGCATCCCTCTGGTCATCGTTCATGTCGTGCGCGCTCCTGCGATCCGTGTGCGGTGTCGTGCTACCGGTCCGACCACAACTGGTCGGTGTACGTGTCGGTGCCGGGCACCGTGCCGATGAAGCCCGACGCCCAGATGACGGTGCCCAGCCCCGCCGCGTCCAGGGCGGCGCCCAGCGGGGCGAACACGCCGTGCCAGCTACCGTCGGGGGCCTCGTCGACGAAGCAGAGGGCGAGCACCCGTTCGTCGAGCACCTCGCCCCGGGGCACGTCGCCCGGTGCGTCGGCCAGCAGCGGCAGGGGGCTGAACCCCAGCACGGTGGCCACCGGCGAGTCGGGCACCACTGTCGGCAGGTACTGCTCGCGCAGCCAGGTGCCGACCTGCTCGCCGGTCGTGCCCTCGGACGGCTCGATGAAGACCGAGGCCATCCCGGCGAACCGGTGGTCGAGGGTCAGCTCGGCGGGCACGCCGTCGGGATCGCGCCGGTGCTCCCACTCGAACCGGTACAGGCCGGTGTGGATGTGGTCGCGGTGCTCGAACATCCGGCCGGCGGCGTGCAACACGTTCACCTGGTCCACGGCCCACCGGTTCCACTCGTCGTGGTGCCCGTCGAGCACGTAGTACACGCCCAGGTAGCTGCCGATCTGCGGGTCGGCCACCAGCGCGGCCCCGCCGGTCGGGTAGCGCAGGTCCTTCATCGGGGCGGTCGCCACGAACCGGGCACCCGCGAAGTTGTAGGCGCCGATCTGGCACCCGGCATAGAAGTGGTCCCGCTCGTACCAGCGGTTGTAGGCCACCTCGTGACCCCGGTGGGGCTCCACCAGGGTGTACAGCATGGTGCCGATCCGGATGGGATCGTCGGTGACGCCGCCCTGGGCGGGGGTCGAGTTGCCGGTCATCGCAGGTTGGCTCCGTTCGTTTCCAGGGCGGCCCGGTCGGCCAGGACCCTCTTGTCTACCTTCATCATCGAGGTCAGTGGGAGACGGTCCACCACGACCACGCGGTCGGGCGCCTTGTAGTCGGCGAGGGACGCCCGCGCGGTCTCCCGCAGCGCGGCGAGCAGCGTGGGGGGATCCACCTCGGCCCGGTCGACCAGCACCACGAAGGCCACCCCGATCTCCCCGAGCACCGGGTCCGGCGCCCCGACCACGGCCACCTGGTCGACAGCCGGGTGCTCGCCGAGCGCGCCCTCGACCTCGGCCGGGTACACGTTGTAGCCGCCGCGGATGTACAGCTCGTTGGCGCGGCCCACCAGGTGGAGGCGGCCGTCGTCGTCGAGGAACCCGAAGTCGCCGGTGGTGAGCCAGGAGTCGTCGGCCAGGACCAGTCGGGTGGCAGCGGTGTCGAATACGAGGCCGTCTGCCCCGGGGCCGGTCGGTGGGCCGCCCCAGTAGCCCCGCATGACCGCAGCCGAGCGCAGCCGCACCCGCCCGACCTCGCCGGCAGGCACCCGGGCTCCGTCGTCATCGGCCACGGCCAGTTCGACCCCGGGCACCGGGCGCCCCACGGTGACGGCGACCGCCTCGTCGGGGTCGCCGGGGACGGTGCCGGTGCCGAGCGAGGCCTCGGTCGAGGTGTAGCGGACGACGACGGGAACATGCAGCGCGTCCCGCAGCGCGGCGACGAGCTCGGCCGGCACACGGGAGGCGCCCGTGCCGGCGATGCGCAGCGACGACAGGTCGGCGTTGGCCAGCTCCGGTCGGTCCAGCACCAGGGCCCACTGGGTCGGCACGCCCTGGGCGACGGTGATCCGCTCGGTCTCCATGACCGGCACGGCGTCGGACGCCCGCCACGGTGTCGGCGTGATCACGGTGGTGATCCCGTTGGCCGCCTCGTCCCACACCCGGGTCATCGACCCGACATGGGCGAAGGGCAGGGGTGACAGCCGCCGGTCGCCGGCCTCGGACAGCACGTCCGTGCCCTCGGCGACGGCCCGCAGGTTGTCGTGGTCGAAGACTGCTCCCTTGGGCAGGCCGGTGGTCCCGCTCGTCCACACGACGGCGACGGGGTCACCCGGCTCGGTAGCGGGCCAGATCGGAGGGGGTGGGCCGTCCGCTGCGCCCGTGCAGTCACTACGTGTGAGCAGTACGCCCGTGGGGCCGTCGGGCGTGGGTGCGCCGTCGTCGACCACGGTGACGACCGGGCGGGTCCGCTCGAGGATCGAGCTGACCTCGGGTGCGCCGAGGCGCAGGTTGATGCCCGAGGTGACGGCGCCGAGGCGCACCACCGCCGAGTAGACGACCATGTAGTCGATCGAGCTCGGCAGCAAGAGGCACACCACCGTCCCGGGTCCGACGCCGTGAGCCGCCAGGAGGCCGGCGACACCGTCGGCGGCGCGGTCCCACTCGGCGAAGGTGAGGGCGTTGCGGGGCCGGTCGGCAGTGGCGGGCTCGACATAGGCCTCCACGTCGGGATTCACCCGGGCCGCGGCCCGCAGGACGCCGACCAGCGTGGCGTGCTCCCCCTCAATCTGACGCGCCGTCATATCGGGGGCGACTGTAACAGGGGCCGTCGGGACAGGGTCCCGGGGGGGCATGGTCATGCCGGGCGCTGGTACTGGAGCCAGCCGTAGATCGTCGGCAGCCCATCCCGCTGGTACGCGACGACGAGGCGGTTCGAGACCTCGCGCCATCCGGCGAACCCCGCGGTCACCTCGCCGGGCTCCCACCGGATCGTGGTCAGCCCGAGGCCGTTGCTCCCCAGGTTGGTCTCGGCGCGCAGCGCCTGGGGCTCCCACCCGAGGACGACCGGCTCGTAGGTGATCACGAGGTGTCCGCCGGGTCGCACCAGGCGGCGGACGTCCTCGAGGACGCCGGGGAGGTCCTCGGTGAATTCGAGGCCGCCGATGCAGGTGACCAGGTCGAACCGCTCGCCGGCGCGGGCGCCCGCGGCGGCGAAGTCGGCGATGTCCTGGTGGACGTGGCGGGCGTCGGGCAAGGTCGCCCGGGCCCGCTCGAGCATCCCCCCGGCCAGGTCCACCCCGGTCAGCCCGGCGTCGGGGAAGGCGCGCCGGACCACGGCCAGCGTCGACCCGGTCCCACAGGCCAGGTCGAGCGCCGTCCGCACCGGGCCGACGTCGGCCAGGGCCCCGGCGAGGAGCTCGTTGGGCTCCCACCCCGCCTCGGTCGCGGCGGCGTCGTAGTCGGCGGCGAACGCCTCGAAGTAGGCCCGTGCCCGTTCGGGCACCGACTCGGACGGGCGGTGGGTGGGCGGATCGGCCGGCACGGGGATGATGCTCCCAGGCCGGCCGCTCGTCGGCAATCGACGGGACACGCCTCGTGCCGCGGCCGCGGCCGTGCCGAGCTCCATTCCATCCGGCGTCCACCGGGCCGACGCGTCCGACGTCGGCATCGTCGGTCGGCTCCTGCACCGGTTCACCACCGAGTGTGGCGAGCCCGCTCCTGGCCCGTCGTCGTAGCCGCCCGGCTGCACTGTCTCCTGGCCGACGGGGACACGGTGGTGCCCCTCGCCCGGAACGGCGACGACGGGACCGCCGTGCTGCCGCTGCGGGCGTCGATCGGGAACGGGGGGCGCTCCCATGACGAAGGGCTGGGGTTCACCAACCGGTCGGGCGGGCGGGCGGCAGGGCCCGATGTTGTCCGTCCACGAGCGGGAGCTCCCTGGAGCAGCTGCCCGCAGCTCCCGGTACCCGGGCAACCGCCGCACGCCCGGTGTCGACAGCTGTTTGCAATCACTGATTGCATTTATGGGGACCCGGTGGTACACCTGCTACCGGGCGCCTCGGCGGAAGGCGCTCCCCGATCCCCGGCTGCGGTGGCCGTTCCGGCCCCGGAACCGGGAACCCCACCCGCTCCGTCACCGTGACCCTGGCCACGAGGTCGAAGGAGAACCGATGCTGATCGTCACCACCTACCGGGTGAAGCCGTACATCACGAAAGAGGAGACCGCCGAGCTCATGGCGGTGTTCGCCGAGGCGGGCGCCGCCCCCGGTGAGATCGCCCACTACGTCAACACGGACGGCGGCGGGGGCGTCGTCATCACTGAGGCCGACGACATCCTCCCCGGCTACCGCAACAACCTGAAGTATGCCGCATGGCTCGAGTTCGACTCGTCGATCGTGGTGACGGTCGACCAGGCGGTCGGGCCGATCCTGGAGGCGCTCGCCTGACCGTCCGGCCCTGATTCGGCATCCGCACGGCTCCCGGTCCGGGCCGGGGCCCTGCGCGTCCCCGGTCCCCGGCGGCCCGCAGCCGGACGGTGGCCGGGGAGGCCCGGCACGTGGCACGAGGCACGTGGCAGGTGGCCGGTGGAGAAATCGGTTGCATCGGCCCGACCTCGGGCTTACCGTGCAATTGGAGGGGAGTCCGGCGGGGGTCCGGTGTCGGGATGCACCCTGACCAGCGAGCTGCTCGGCACGACAGCGCCGAAGTCCCGGCGTAGCGGTGCGGCGCACGGTGCCGGTCCGGATGGACCCGGCGACGCTCCCGTCCCAAGTGTCCGGTCGAGCCCGTTCGTGCTCACTGCGTCCGACCTCCTGACTCCACCACCGACAACAACCGACTGAGAGGAAGATCACCATGGGACGCAAGGTCGCCGACTGCCGGGACTTTCCGAGCGAGACCGGCTGCACGCTCACCATCTCGGGCGAGGAGGACGAAGTCGTGGCTGCGGCCACGCAGCACGCCGTCGCCGTGCATGGCCACGAGGACACCGCAGAGGTCCGGTCCTGGCTGCGCGAGAACCTGAAGGATGACGTGTCCGTCTAGGACGGACGACAACGCCGACCCGAGGGGCCCGGCGGGCCGGCGCCCGGGTGCGGCGGTCATGCCGGCATCGTCATGGGTGCGTTCACGGGCGCCGCGGCGGCGAACCCCAGCCGGTCCCCCCGCACGACGACCGACCCCGCCACCTTGTCGATGAGCGTCTGGTTGCGGTCGCTGCCGAGCGGCCACAGGTAGACGACCAACTGGAGCACGATGGGGATCATCGTCGACACCGCCCCGAGTGCGGCATGGCGGTGGTGCTCGATGAGCACCGCCGCACTCAGGATGTTGGCCCACAGGCTGACGAACAGCACCCGGTAGAGCGCCCGCATCCACACCTGTCGACGGGTGAGCGCACGGCCGGACGGGTCGATGGCGGTGATCCCGACCGCCTGCATCCCGAACGTCTGTCGGCGTGAACCGATGAGCCAGACGGCGTAGGCGAACACGGCCCCGGTCTGCAGCGCGATCAGGAGGACCCGCAGCGGGACCAGTCCCAGGGTGTCCGCCGGTGTGCTGCCGATGCCGAAGAAGGTGCCGCCATGGCCGCTGCCGGCGGCTACTGCGGCCACAACGACACCGACCACGGCGAACGGCACCCCGATGATCAGGTCGTCGAGGATCATCCCGCCCGCCCGGCGCCACCAACCGGCCAACTCGAACCAGTCGCCCGCGTCCGTGTGCAGGATCGGCCCCTTCGGTGCCGGGGACGAGTACGCCGTCGGTGCATGGACACCCGGGTAGGGCTGAGGTGGGCCCATCCAGCTCGTGCCGTCCCACCAGCGCATCCAACCCGGCTGGGCCGGGTCCGGGTACCAGGCGGCCGGCTGGCCCGGCGGCGCCTGCGTGGCCGCCGTCCACGCTGCTCCGTCCCAGTAGCGGAGGAGGCCGGGGGTAGACGGGTCCGGGAACCAGCCTGCGGCCGGCATCGGTGGGTACGGTGGTCCGGTCACCACCGGAGCCTATGGGGCGTCATGCACCGCGCAGGGGGACGGTGCGGTCGGGACCCGGCGGACGGCGCTCAGAAGGTGAGCACGCCGCGGGCGAGCTTGCCTGCCTCCATGTCCTCGACGATCTCACGGAACCCCTCGAGCGGCTTCTGCTCCGTCACCAGCTCGTCGAGCATCAGTTTGCCGGACAGGTACAGCTCCACCATGAGCGGGATGTCGTGGTGCGGCCGGGACGAACCGTACCGGCAACCGAGCAGACCGCGGTCGACGTAGGCCAGCGCGTTCACGTCGACCGACACCTCGGTGCCCTGGGGCGGGATCCCGATGGCCAGCGCGTTGCCGCCCCAGTCGAGCACGTCGAGCGCGTTGCGCAGCACCGCCGGGTGCCCGACGCAGTCGAACGACCAGTTGACCCCGCCGGTCCACCCGAGGGCGCCGGTGACCTTGGCCGGGCCGGGCGGGACGATCTCGCGGATGGCGGCCACCGCGTCGGTCTGGGATGCGTCGACGAAGTGGGTGGCGCCGAACTGGCGGGCCAGGCCCTCCTTTGATGCGAGGGTGTCCACGGCGATGATCCGGCTCGCCCCCGCGAGCCGGAGCCCCTGGATCACGTTGAGGCCCACGCCGCCCACACCGAACACGGCGGCGGTCTCGCCGGCCCGGACCTTGGCCCGGTTGAGGACGGCGCCGACGCCGGTCAGGACCCCGCAGCCGATCAGGCAGGCCGACGTCATGGGCACGTCCTTCGAGATCTTGACCGCCTGGACCTCCTTGACGATGGTCGACTCGGCGAACACCGACGTGGCCGCGAAGTTGGAGGCCGGCTCGCCCTTGTAGGTGAAGGGGGTCGACACGTTGCCGAGCGTCTTGATGCACCAGGT
>JADGOH010000117.1 GCA_017883025.1 Acidimicrobiales bacterium | reverse complement strand
CTAGACAGGTCGGCCGCCCCTCGACCGGCCCGCTGTCCCCCCACCCTCGTGCCGGGGCGGTGCGGGGTAGGGTCGCCCGGGTGATCGACGACGAACTCGTGGCCGAGGCGGTGCACGACACCGGCATCCGACGGCTCCAGCACGCCTACGCCGACGTGGTCAACCGCCGGGCGTGGCCCGAGCTCGAATCACTCTTCCTGCCCGACGCGGAGGTGCGCATCGACCGTCGTGCCGGCGAGCCGCTTCGCCTGGTCGGCGGGGGCGAGGTCGGGTCGTTCATCGGCTCCGCCATCGCGCACTTCTCCTTCTTCGAGTTCGTGGTGCTGAACGCACACATCGCCTTTCCCGACGGCCCCGGTTCCGGGCGGGCGGTGTGCCGCCTGTTCATGTGCGAGCTCCGCCAGGACGAGGCGACCGGTGCGTTCTCGACCGCGTTCGGTCTGTACCACGACCGCTACGTGCTCGACGGCCGCCGGTGGCGGTTCGCCGAGCGGCGCTACCACTCGCTCGCCCGGCACGGCGGCGTGCTCGACGTCTTCCCCCTGCCGCAGAACCCGGGCATCGACGTCCCGGGGGCCGGCGCCTGACCCCGGCCGCCGGGACGGTGCGACGGGCCACATGCCGATGCCACCCGCATCAGCCACACGTCCCGCTGTGCGTGGGAGCATCGTCCCCATGCCGCTCCTGGTGGTCCGACATGCACGAGCCGGTCGTCGCAGCTCCTACACCGGGACCGACGCCGAACGCCCCCTGTCGGCCCGGGGTCGAGCCCAGGCCGAGGCACTGGTGCCCCTGCTGGCCTCCTACCGGCCCCGGCGCGTCCTCTCCAGTCCCGCCGTGCGGTGCTTCGAGACCGTCCGGCCCTTGGCCGACACGCTCGGCCTGCCCATCGAATCGGTGGGGGAGCTGGGTGAGGGGAACGCGCCGGCCGCCCTCCGCCTGCTCGAACGCATGGCCGGGGAGACCGCCGTGCTGTGCACCCATCGGGACGTCGCCACCGAGCTGCTCGAGACCCTGGGCGCCGACCGCGGCACCAAGGCCCGCCACCAGCTGCGACTCCTCAAGGGGGAGGTCTGGGTGGTCCAGTCGACCGGCTCATCGCTCGAGATCGTCGACCACCTCCACCAGGAGCCCCGACGGTGACCGGCCCGGGCGACGGCGGCGCTGGGCGACGGACCGGGAGCGGGCGACCACTACGCTGACCGCCCGATGACTACCCCCGCCCGATTCGCACCGGCGTCGTTCCGGGCCTTCCGGGCCACGGGACGGGAGTACGACTCCGCGACCCGCACCGTCACCTTGCGGTACTCGCTCGACGACCGGGTGACGTTCGTGGAAACGGTCACGTTCGAGGGCAGCGGGGCCGACGGCGCGGACGGTTCCGCACCGGACCCGTGGGGACCGGGGTTCGAGCGGGCGCTGCTCCACCTCCACGTGGCCGCCGGGACCAGCTACTACAAGACCGCTGCGCCCCCCGAGGTCGTCGTCGAGGGTGCGTCGCTCGGCCCGGACGAACTGGCGTTCCACCACCACCTCTACGACGACGGGCTCCGTGAGTTCGCCGTTGCCAACGGGCTGCCCGTGCCCCGGCCGGTCACCGTGACGGCGGACGGCGCCGGCACCCGTCACGACGCGACGACGGCCGGCGTGCTGCGCCCCGGACTCGTGGTGCCCATCGGCGGGGGCAAGGACTCGATGGTCCTGATCGAGGCGGTCCGCCACCTCCGGCCCCGGCTGTTCGCCGTCAACCCCCACCCGCTCGTCGTCGAGCTGGCCGCCGAGGCCGGGCTCGAGCTCCTCGTGGTCCGGCGCCGCCTGGACCCGGCCCTGGCCGACCTGCACGGGGCCGGGGCGTTGAACGGGCACGTGCCGATTACGGCGATCGTCTCGCTCATCGCCGCGGTCGGGGGATTCGTGGACGGCTACGACACCATCGCCATGGCCGTCGAGCGCTCGGCCAGCGAGGAGACGGTCTCGGTGGGCGGGGTGCCCGTCAACCACCAGTACTCGAAGAGCCGGGACCTGGAGCTGCTCCTGGCCGACCTGCTCAGGACCACCGTGTCGCCCGACCTCACCTGGGGCTCGGCGCTGCGTCCGTACTCCGAGCTCGCCATCTCCCGGGCGTTCGCCGGGCTGACCCGCTACCACGGCACCTTCTGCAGCTGCAACACCGCCTTCCGTCAGGACGCAGCCCCGGGCGACCGGTGGTGCGGGAACTGCCCGAAGTGCCGGTTCGTGGGGCTCATGCTCGCCCCGTTCCTCGACCGGGGGGCGCTGGCCGCTGTCATCGGCCGCGACCTGTTCGCCGACCCGGACCAGGTGCCCGGGTTCGCGGCGCTGATGAGCGACGAGGACAAGCCGTTCGAGTGCGTGGGGGAGCGGCGCGAGTCCGCCGCCGCGCTCCACCTCCTCACCGCGCGGGACGAATGGCGCCATGCCCCCGTGGTCGCCGCCCTCGCACCGGTGGCCGCGGCCCTCGTCACCCAGTCCGACATCACCGACCTGTTGACGCCCGACCCCGGGCTCGCCTTCGCCGACCCGGTGGTCGCCGCCGCGGTCGCCGCCCTGCTGGCGGGGGGTCGGTGACCCTCGACGAGGTCCTGGGGCTGCGGATGGCCGTGTGGGGCATGGGCGCCGAGGGCACGGCGATCGTGGCGCTGGCCCGGGCCCGTGGCGTCGAGCCCCTGCTGATCGACGACCACCCGGAACGGCTCGCCGACCCCGACCTCGGGACGCGTCCCGTGCTCCACCCGGCCGAGGTGGCGTGGTCCGAGGTGGACGTGGTGGTGCGCGCACCGGGGGTCAGCCGGTATCGGCCGGAGCTGGCCGCCGCCGAGGCGGCCGGCGCCACCGTGACCACGGCCATGGCGCTGTGGCTCGAGGACTACGCCGACGCCCCGGTCGTGGCAGTGACCGGCACGAAGGGCAAGAGCACGACGGCTGCACTGGCCGCAGCCGTCCTCGAGGCCGACGGCCTCGAGGTGGCGCTGATCGGCAACATCGGTGTGCCGGTGCTCGACACCTACGGCCGGCCCCGGCCCGACGCCTTCGTGGTGGAGGTCTCCTCCTACCAGGCAGCCGACGTCACCACGTCGCCCGGTGTGGTGGTCCTGACCAGCCTCGCCCCCGACCACCTGGACTGGCACGGCGGGGTCGAGCCCTACTACCGGGACAAACTCCGGCTGGTCGAGGCCGGGCGGCCGGACGGGTCCGGCGGGCACGGGGCATCCGGTGCGCTGGCGGTCAGCGCCGGGAACGCCGAAGCGGTGCGCCGGACTGCGGGCCACCCGGACCGCACGCTGTACGGACCCGAGGGCCGTGTGCGGGTCGACTCGGCTGGAATGGTCGAGGTGGACGGTGTGGCGGTGGTGGACGCAGCGCGATTGCGGGTCCCCGGGCGCCACAACGCGTGGAACCTGTGCGGGGCGGTGGCCGGCGCCCTGCTGCTCACGGGCCGGGCCCCCTCTCCGGCCGCCGTGGCCACGGCCGTCGACGGCTTCACCGGGCTCCCGTCCCGGTGCCACCCGGTCGGCGAGCGCGACGGGAGGGCCTACGTGGACGACGCACTCGCCTCCAACCCCTTCGCCTCGGCCGCCTCCATCGAGACCTTCGCCGGCCGGCCGCTGACCGTGATCGTGGGCGGCGCCGACCGCGGGGTCGACCCGGGGCCGCTCGTGGAGGCGATTGCCGCCCACCGTCCCCAGGCCTCGGTGGTGGTCCTGGCGCCCGACGCCGACCGGCTGG
>JADGOH010000116.1 GCA_017883025.1 Acidimicrobiales bacterium | reverse complement strand
GTCTGCCTACCGGCCACGGCAGACACCGTCGGGGGTGACATCACGACCGGGTCTAGTGTGCACCAGTTGCCCGATCGGTAGGAGGTCGGGCATGGCAGACATCATCGGAGCACTCGTCAGCGCCGGGGTCCTGATCCTCTGGATCTACGGCATCTCTGACGTCATCACCACGGAAGCGGCACTGGTGCAGCACCTGCCGAAGCTGGTCTGGCTGCTGATCGTCGTACTGCTGTCCGACCTCGGCTCCCTGCTCTGGCTCGCATTCGGGCGTCCGCGGATCTGGCATCGTCGGGCACAGGATCCGACCCGTCGAGCCCGTTACGAGGACGGTCCGCCAGGCGGGTCCCCGGCGTCGGGCGGCACGAGGCCCGCCAGGAACCCGATCGTGCAGTACCGGGAGGAGCAGGCCCTCCTGCGGCTGCGGGCGGAGCAGGTCAACCGGCGGGAAGCAGGAGCTCGAGCGCCGCGAGCGAGGCGACAGCTGATCCTGGGCGCATGCGCCTGGCGCACGTCGCATCGCCACATCGGACGGCGTGTCCCACTTCCCAGGCCGTCGTGAGCAGGTCCCGCAGCCCGTTGCATCAGGTCGGACCACACAGGTCCCGTCGACGCCCTGCCGATGCTCTCCGGTGATGGCGGACCACGAATCGGACACACATCGATGACCGCGGTATCCGGCGGTGCCGGCTGGTGGCTCGCGAGCGACGGCAAGTGGTATCCGCCGGACCTGGCTGCGGCCCCTGCGGCCACGCCGCCGAGCACGCTGCCGCCGCTCGTGCTTCCCCCGGCGTCACCGCAGTTCGCCCCGACGGGCGCCGCGGTCCCGTCCGGACAGCCACCTTCACCCTGGGGAGTTGGTCCACCGCCCTACCCGGGGCCGGCGCCCGCTCCCGCCGGCTATCCCACCCCGGCTCCGTACCCCTACGTTCCCGGGACGGTGCTGCCCATCCCGAAGACCAGCCCGATGGCCGTGTGGGCGCTCGTGCTCGTCATCCTGCTCGGTGCGATCGGTGCCCTCGTGGGCATCCCACTCGCCTTCGTGACACGGTCGAAGATCCAGAAGAGCGGGGGCGCGCTGAAAGGCGCCGGCCTCGCGTTGGCTGCGCTCATCGTCGGCTTCGGGTACGTCGCCCTGGTCGTCGTCGCCATCGCCATCCCCACGTTCCTCGGCGTCACATCATCGGGCCCGTCGCTCCAGGTCCTGAACTTCAGTGTCCGCGGCCAGATCGCCGGCACCGCCCCGAACGACTGCAGCGTCTCCGGGTTCAGCGACGTCGCCTGCCAGCGACCGAGCCAATGGACGAACGGATCGACGTTCACCTGCATCGCCTACGGGCCGATCCGTACGGAAGCGGGCCGGTACTACGGGACCGCCGAACCGAACGCATCCGACGGCACCTACCAGTGGAACGGGCGCTACTTCCCGACCACCTGATCGTCGTCAGTGCGACGGGTGGTAGGCGGCCGCTTCGCGGGCCACGATCCCGATCAGGTTGCCGAGCGCGATGTTCACGTCGACGAGGTGGAGACCCCAGCTGGCGATGGGGCTGGAGTGGAGCCGCGGCGCGCCGGCGAGCGGTGCGATGACCAGGGCGCTGGCGCCACCGGCGCCCGAGCAGCGGGCTGCGTAGGCGCCGGGCGCGCTGACCCACGGGGTGCGCACCGGCGGGACGCCGAAGTGGAGGAGGCTGATGCCGGCGGCGATCGACGAACCGGGGGCGAACGGCTGGGTGGGCAGGATCGGGTCCAGGAGCCCGGTGCCGCCCCCGAGGGCGGCCGGGTTGGTGCACAGGACCTGGAGCCCGGGTGCGGTGGTTCGGCCGAACACCGAGTCGGACGGGGGGACGGTGCCGTAGGTCGAGTAGGCGATGACGCAGCCGGTCTGGGCGGCCGCCCGGCAGGCGCCGATGTGGTGGAAGTCGCCGCCGATGCCGGTGCCCTTCCTGACGGTGACGTTGCCGCCGAGCAGCAGGGCCGACACCAGCAGCCTGCGGGCCGACGACTTCGGGTCGATCTGGGAGGCCACGAGCGTGCGCAGCAGGAACGAGCCTTGCGAGTGCCCGATCAGCACCACGCCCCGGCCGTGGTTGTACTGGCGCAGATAGGTCCGCCACGCCTGGAGGACGTCGCCGTAGGCCAGCGCCTGCTCGGCCCGGGTGGGCGTCCCGGCGATGTTGGTCACCGTGAGCTGGCGGTACATGGGGGCGTACACCTTGCACACCCGCGAGAACTGGGCCGCCTGGTACTGCACGATCGACTGCTCCTGGGGGTCGACGGTCAGGTCGGCGTTCGGAGTCTTCTGGTCGCTCACCGTCGGGTAGACGTAGAAGCAGTCGATGGGAGGACGGGGTGCGACGGTCGCCTTGGCCACCCCGAGGCTCCCGTGGGTGAACGACACCCGGGTGGTGGTGAGGTTCGGCGTGCACGGGTCGTTCACCATGCCCGGCCGACATAGCCACACCGTGGAGGTCGACGGCGTTGCCGGGGCGGTGGTTGCAGGGGTGGAGGGGGTCGTCGTGTCGGCCCCCGCCCCGGTGGCAGGAATGCCGGCCCCCATCAGGGCGACGACGGTCAGGGCGAGCAGTCGGGCGGTGCGCACCGATGAACCCTAACCCCCGGCCCCGGGACCCTTCCGCCAACCGTGGCGGGAGCGGGTCGATCTCCTAGGCTTCGGCCATGTCGAGCGACTTCCAGACCCTGATCGTCGAGCGAGACGGCGGCGTGGTGACCGTCACCATGAACCGCCCCGAGCGCAAGAACGCCGCCAACGGCACCATGTGGCGCGAGTTGCTCGCCGTCTTCGACGACGTGGCCGCCGAACGGGCCGACCGGGTCATGGTGCTGACCGGGGCCGGCGGGGCCTTCTGTTCGGGTGCCGACCTGTCGGACCCCTCGGACGTGGCCGGCCGCCCCGGCGATCCGTACCTGGTCCAGATGCGGGCGTTGGCCGACGTGGCCCTGCGCCTCCACCGCTTCCCCAAGCCGACCGTCGCCAAGGTCGGCGGGGTGGCCGCCGGGGCCGGCATGTCCATGGCCATCGGGTGTGACCTGGTGGTGGCATCCGAGTCCGCGCGGTTCTCGCAGATCTTCGCCAAGCGCGGGCTGTCGGTGGACTTCGGGGCGTCGTGGCTGCTGCCCCGCCTGATCGGGCTGCACCGGGCGAAGGAGCTCGCGTTCTTCGCCGACATCCTGAGTGCCTCGGAGGCCGCCGAATTCGGGCTGGTGAACCGGGTGGTCCCCGACCACGACCTCGACGCCTTCGTCGACGGGTGGGCCGCCCGACTCGCCGAGGGGCCGACCCTCGCGCTGTCGATGACCAAGTCGATGCTGAACAACTCGATGGCCGTCTCCATGGAGCAGGCGCTCGAGGACGAGGCCCGTGCCCAGGCCGCCAACTTCGGCACCCGGGACACCCGCGAGGCGCTCACCGCCTTCGTGGAGAAGCGGACGCCGCAATTCGAGGGGCGCTGAGCCCTCACCCCTCCCCCTTCTGACGCCCTCGACATCGGTGTCGCACCCGGTGCGTAGGGTCGCCACGGTGCCTCGAGGGCCGTCGGCACCACGGTCCGGACCTCTGTCCGGTATGCCGCCCGGGCATCCGGGCGGGCCCTCCCGAGCCCCTCCCTGACCCTCGGGAGCCAACGTGATCGCCAGCATCCCCTCTGCCGTCCTCCTCGGGGTCGACGGCCGCCCCGTGTCCGTCGAGGTCCACGTGTCGAACGGGCTCCCCGGCCTCACCATGGTCGGGTTGCCCGACGCCGCAGTGCGCGAGTCGCGTGACCGGGTCCGGGCCGCTCTCGTGTCGAGTGGGTTCCTGTGGCCCCGTCGACGCATCACGGTGAACCTCGCGCCGTCCGGCATGCGCAAGGCGGGGGCCGGGCTGGACCTGCCGGTCGCCATCGGTGTGCTCGTGGCGTCGGACATCCTCGCCCCTGGTGCCGTCAGCGGGCTCGCATTCGTGGGCGAGCTCGGACTCGACGGGTCGGTCCGGGACGTGCCCGGCACCCTCGTGCTGGCCGACGCCCTGCGGCATCTCCGGGTCGTCGTCGCCGAGGCCGGACTGGACGAGGCCCGGCTGGCCGGCGGGGACTGCGTCTCGGCCCCGACCCTCGCCGAGCTCGTCGCCCGATGCACGGGCCGACGCCCCTGGTCTGACCCGACCCCGTCGGTGCCATCGATCGCCGTGGCCGACGGCGGTCGTCCGCCGCCGGACGAGGGCGATCTGGCCGACGTCCTCGGCCAGCCGGTCGCCCGACGGGCCCTCGAGGCGGCGGCGGCCGGAGGCCACCATCTCCTGCTGGTGGGACCGCCCGGTGCCGGCAAGACCCTGTTGGCCACCCGGCTCGCCGGACTCCTTCCCGACCTCGACCTCCCGATGGCACGGCAAGTCACGCGGATCCACTCGGCAGCGGGCGCGCTACCCAGTGGCGCCGGGCTCGTCATCCGACCGCCGTTCCGTGCACCACACCACGGGGTGTCGGCCGTGGCGCTGATCGGCGGTGGCAGCGCGGCGATGCGGCCCGGCGAGATCGGGCTCGCCCACGGCGGCGCACTCTTCCTGGACGAACTCGGGGAGTTCCCGGTCGCCGTCCTGGACGCCCTGCGTCAGCCACTCGAGGAGGGGATCGTCCGTGTCAGCCGGTCACGCGGGTCGATCAGCTACCCGGCCAGATTCCTCCTGGTGGCGGCCATGAACCCGTGTCCGTGCGGCGAGGCCGGCGTACCCGGCAGTTGCCGGTGCTCGCCCGCGTCACGGGCTCGCTACGCCCGTCGCCTGTCTGGCCCTCTCCTCGACCGCTTCGACCTGGCCGTCCGGGTCGAGCGACCGGCGGCGTCGGCACTGGTGGCACGGTGTCCGGGGGAAGGGACCGGCCCCGTGGCCGTCCGCGTCCGGTCCGCGCGCCAGCGGGCCGCGGCCAGGGGTGTCGCCGTCAACGCCCACCTGCCCGCACGGGTGCTCGACGAGGCGGCCCCGCTGGACGACGGGGCACGGGTACTCCTCGAGCGCCACCTGGTGACCGGGCGGTTGAGCGCACGGGGGCTGCACCGGGTCCGACGACTGGCCCGCACGCTCGCCGACCTGGACGACGACGGGGACGTGCTGTCCGACCTGCACGTGGCCGAGGCGCTGTTCCTCCGAGGCGGTCGTGGCCTGTTGCTGGGCGAGGACGTCCGATGAGCGGGGCCGTGCCCCGCGACCGGTCCTGTGCCGCTGCCCTGCTCGGCCTGCCGGGGATGACGCCGGTGCGTCTGGCCCGACTCCTCGATGGGATGGGCCCCCGGGTGGCGTGGGCAGCCGTGCGCGCCGGCGCCCATCCGGCCGACCCGTCGCGGCGGTTCACCGCGGCCGCCCGGCAGGTGGATCCCGACGAGGTGGTGACCCGATACGCCGCAGCCGGGGTGGACGTGCTGCTGCCGGGGTGGACCGGTTATCCGGCAGCCCTGGTAGGCGACCCGGGAGCTCCGGCGGTGCTGTGTGCCTCGGGTGATCCGACCGTGCTCGAGGCCCGGCCAGCCGTCGCCGTCGTCGGTACGCGTTCTGCCACCCCGTACGGTGCCAAGGTCGCAGCCGACCTCGGGAGACGCCTGGCGGCGGCCGAGGTCGTGGTCGTGTCCGGGCTCGCCCGAGGGATCGATGCCGCCGCCCACTCCGGCGCGCTGGCGGCCGGGCCGGGTGCCGCCCCGCCGGTCGCCGTAGTGGGGACCGGCCTCGACGTCCCGTATCCGAGGGAGAACCGCGCCCTGTGGGCACGGGTGGCAGCCGCCGGTGCGGTGCTGTCCGAAGCCGCCCTCGGCACCGAGGCCCGTCCGATGGTGTTCCCGGCCCGCAATCGGATCATCGCCGCCCTGGCCGATGTCGTGGTCGTGGTGGAGAGCCATCGCGCCGGAGGATCGTTGTACACGGCCGAGGCGGCAGCCCGACGGTCGATCCCCGTGTGTGCCGTCCCTGGGTCGGTCTACAGCGCTGCCTCGGCGGGTACCAACGAGCTGCTGGTCGACGGATGCGTGCCCGTCCGGGACGCCGACGACGTCCTGGCTGCGGTGGCGCTCGCCCGGCAGGGTCGGGGCATGGTGGGACCCGCGTCGTCCCCTGCTGCACGCGGGAGAGCCGACCCCGGTGATCCAGGCCCCGTCGACCGGCTGGAGCGGGCGGTCTGGGAGGCCGTCGACGACACGCCCACCACCGTCGAGACCGTGCTGCTCCGCACTGACCTGTCGTTGGCGGCGTTGACGGCGGCCGGCGAGGAGCTCGTCGAGCGCGGCCTGCTGACCGCCGGCGCCGGGTGGTGGTCACGGGCCTGAGCCGGGGGTCCGCCGCGTCGTCGCGCAGGCCGCAGGGCCGGACCCCTGCTGCCGGCCGATCGATGAGGACGACACCCCCCCGGTGCCGGGGCCAGGCTCATGGCGGCCGGGCCGTTCGACGGCGGGCCGGTGAACGTCATCGCCGGGTCGGCTGCCGGCAGGGGGCCGGGGCGCCTGGGCCCTGGCCGGAGGGGTCGACCTACTGGACCGTGGCACGGCGCCGAGGAGCCTCAGCTGGCCCCGGGTCGTCTCTGCAGCTGCCGGCCGCGCCGGACTGGCGGGAGCGCGGCCCGAGACGACCGTCGCCTCCAGGTCCAGGAACACCAGCAGGGCGGTGAGCAGGAGGCCGGCGACGGTGACCAGCAGGCAGAGTCCATGGTCGACGGCGTCGACGGCGTCGACGGGGTCGACGGTCGACGGGGTCGACGGGGTCGACGTCAGGCCGATCCGCAGCGGAGTCCCATGGTCACCTCCAATCCTCCCGACTCGTGGTGGGGCCGGCAGGTCCACCAGTGGCCGCAGTCCGTCGGACCCGGTCCCGCGTGGCCCGGGTAGGTGACCGCTACTGTTCGTGCGATGCCGGAGCGCACAGTGCACCCACGTGGACTCGGCGGGATCGGCCTGTGGCTGGAGCCACCCGAGGAAGGTGCGACCTCCGGAGTGCTCGCTCGAGCCGCCGGGGCGGCGGCGACCGCCGACCGGGCCGGAATCGGCTCGCTATGGGTGTCGGAGTCCGGCCATCCGGCGGGGGCGGCGACACCCTACGAGGCCTACTCGCTGCTCGGAGCACTCGCCGTGCGCTCCGACCGGGTCCGGCTCGGTGTCGTGGCCGACGGGACCGAGCGCCGGGCGCCGTCGATCCTGGCCAAGATCGTGACCGGGGTGGACGTGATCTCGCACGGTCGGGGCGTGCTGGCTCTGGACGGGGACTGCGGCAACGAATCAGATGCCGAGCGGCTGTTCGAGGCGCTGACCGTCTGCCGGGCCGTCCTCGTGGACGAGCACCCCACGTATGCCGGCCGTATCTACTCGGTCGACGATGCCGTCAACCGGCCCGCGCCCGTCCAGACGGGTGGTGTGCCGATCGTCGTCGTGCTGCACGGCGACGGGGCGGGGCGGATGCCCCTCCTCGATGTTGCGGCGCGACTGGCCGACGCCGTGGTGGTCGACGGCGGGGCCGACGGCGTACGTGACGCGGTCCGTGCCGTGTCGATCCGGGCCGATGCCGGCGAGGCGTCGAATGGGACGGTCGCGGTCCTGGGGCGGCTCGGTCGGGACAGTGCCGCTGGCGGGCTCGGCGACGCGGTCGCCGGCGTCCGGTCTGCCGGAGCGACCGGTTGCCTCGTCGGTCTGCCGTTCCCCTGGGACCCGGCGGCAGCGGAGGGCCTGGCCTCGACCTGGTGACCTGCACCTCCCGGGCATGACCGGACTGGTGCGCGGCTCCAGGGCCCGGGTTGGCGCCCGGGGGGCGCTGCTACGGTGCGCCCATGCTGATCGGAGCGCACGTACGAGCGGGGAAGGGCCTGGTCCCGGCCCTCGAGCACGGGGCGGACATCGGCGCCGACGCCGTGCAGATCTTCACGCAGAGCCCCCGCATGTGGAAGCCGTCGCAGTACAGCGACGAGGTGCTCGCCAACTACCGGGCCGCCCAGGCCGAGCACCCGTCGGTGGCCTCGACCTTCTGCCACGCCACCTACCTGATCAACCTGGCCTCGCCCGATCCCGAGCTGGCCGCCAAGTCCCGTGCGTGCCTCACGGCGAACCTGGGCACCGCCGACGGAATGGGCGCCGAAGGCCTGGTCCTGCACATCGGGAGCCACCGGGGCAGCGGGTTCGAGACGGCGCTGCCCGCCGTGGCCGAGGCGCTGGTCGGCTCCCTGGACGAAGTCGACGCCGACATGGAGGGCTGCCCGATCCTGCTCGAGAACGCCGCCGGGGCCGGGGACACCGTCGGGCGGTCGTTCGAGGAACTGGCCCACGTGATCGATGCAGCGGGCGGCGATGAGCGGCTGGGCGTCTGCCTCGACACTCAGCACCTGTGGGCGTCCGGCATCCCGTTCGGCACGGTCGAGGAGGCCGACGCCCTGATCGCCCTCGTCGAGGGAACCGTGGGGATGACCCGCCTGCGCTGCATGCACCTGAACGACTCCAAGGTCGACTTCGGGGCCAACAGGGACCGGCACGAGAACATCGGTGCCGGCACCATCGGCGCCGATGGACTGGCGGCGCTGCTGGGGCATCCTGCCCTGCAGGGCGTGCCGGCCATCCTCGAGGTGCCGGGCGACGGCGACGGCCCCCGCACCGAAGACGTGATCGCAGCCCGGGGCGTGCTCGAGGCGGGGTTGGCCCTGCGGGTCTGAGGCTCTGAGGCGACACGGACCCACGGGGCGTGAGGTCATCCGCCGGGCGGGTCGTGATAATGATAATCATTATCGTATATTGATAATGATTATCATTATCATCTAGAGTGTCGAGGTGCACTCCGAAGTCCCACCGCAGCGCTGGCGACGCACCCGGGCGACGGCAACCGAAGCGAGCGTCCTGCTCGTCACCATGATGCTCGTGGCCGGGTGTGCCCTGTCCCTGCCCCCGGGTGGCGAGGGCACCTCGACCTACTCGCACCGCGTGGTGCGGGTCGTGGCCGCCGAGGACTTCTGGGGGAGCATCGTCGCCCAGGTCGGGGGCGGCCACGCCCGTGTCGTAAGCCTCGTCGCCAACCCCGAAACCGACCCTCATGCCTATGAGCCCACGGCGGCCGACGCCCGACGGCTGGCCGACGCCCAGCTTGCGGTGCTCAACGGCGCCGGGTACGACCCGTGGATGCAGCGGCTGTTGGCGGCTGACGGTGGGTCCCGGACCGTGCTCGACGTCGGCACCCTCGTCGGCGTGGCCCCAGGGGGCAACCCGCACCTCTGGTATTCGCCGGCATATGTGGCTCGGTTCGTGAGCGCGGCGACGATCGACCTCACCGCTGCCGATCCGGCGGACCGCGCCTATTTCCTCGCCCGGGCGCAGCGTTACGTGGAGGTCGGCCTCGCCGGGTACCACGCCGCGATCGACTCCATCCGATCCCGGTTCGCCGGTGCCCGGGTCGGCGCGTCGGAGTCGATCGTCGTCTACCTGTGCCGGGCGCTGGGGCTCGATCTGGTGACGCCGCCTTCGTTCCTGCGGGCGATCAGCGAGGGCACCGACGTGTCCGCGGCGGACACGGCGACC
This sequence comes from Acidimicrobiales bacterium, assembly GCA_017883025.1. GTDB lineage: Bacteria > Actinomycetota > Acidimicrobiia > Acidimicrobiales > RAAP-2 > Bog-756. Next base: position 34,478 of record JADGOH010000116.1, on the reverse strand, counting down.
ATCGACGCCCAACTGAGGGAACGCACCGTCCGCGCCTACCTGGAGAACACGCAGAACCTCACGCCCGACGTCCAGGCCCAGGTGCGCGCCGCCCGGACCGCCGGCATCCCGCTGGTTCGCGTCTCCGAGACCCTGCAGCCGGCCGGGGCCACCTTCCAGGCGTGGCAGACGACCCAGCTGCACGCACTGGAGACCGCGCTCGAGGATTCGCGTGGCTGACGGCCGTCTGCCTGATCCGACCCCGGCGGTGCGACTGTCCGACGCCACGGTCCGCCTCGGCGGCCGCGACATCTGGTCCCACGTGGACCTGGTCGTCGAGCCGGGTACCTTCGTCGCCGTCCTCGGCCCGAACGGTGCCGGCAAGTCGACCCTCGTCAAGGCGGTCCTGGGCGTGGTGCCGCTGTCGGGCGGCCGGATCGAGGTCTTCGGGCGACCGCCCGGCGAGGGCGGCCGGGACATCGGGTACCTGCCCCAGCGACGCAGCTTCGATGCCGGCATGCGGGTGCGGGGCGTCGACGTGGTGCGCATGGGAGTGGACGGGGACCGGTGGGGGCTGCCGCTCCCGTGGGGATCGGCGCGCCGGGCCCGGGACGCCAGGGTCGACGAGGCCATCGACATGGTCGGAGCGGGGGACTACGCCGGACGTCCGATCGGCGAGGTGTCCGGCGGCGAGCAACAGCGGCTCCTCATCGCCCAGGCACTGGTGCGCCACCCCCGGCTCCTCCTCCTCGATGAGCCGCTCGACAGCCTCGACCTCCCGAACCAGGCGGCGGTGGCCTCGCTGATCTCGGACATCTCGCGGGCATCGGGCATCACCGTCCTCATCGTCGCCCACGACGTGAACCCCATCGCCTCAGCGCTCGATGCGGTCGTCTATGTCGCCCAGGGCAAGGCGGTCAGCGGCACTCCCGACGACGTGATCACCACCGGCACCCTCAGCGCCCTCTACGGGACCCCCATCGAGGTGCTCACGACGAGTGACGGCCGGCGGGTGGTCGTGGGTCAGCCGGATGCAGCGTCCCACCACGCCGGGCCGCACGGCCACACCCACGGCCACACCCACGACCACGGCGGGAGCGAATGACCGCGGTGGCGATGGCCGCGCTGGCCGGGCCCGTGGCGAATCCGGTGGACGACTTGCGGAGGATGCTGGCGTTGCACTTCATGGTGAACGCCTTCCGAGCGGGCACGATCGTGGCGGTGCTGGCCGCTCTCGTGGGCTGGCTGATGGTGCTCCGTCGCCAGAGCTTCGCCGGCCACACGCTTGCCGTGGTCTCGTTTCCCGGGGCCGCCGCCGCCATCTGGTTGGGAGTGAGCGCCACGGCCGGGTACTTCACCGGGAGCATCCTCGCCGCCCTGGTCATCGCCCTCGTGCCACGGTCGGCATCGGGCCGGCCCCGGAGCCAGGAGTCGGCCGTCATCGGCACCGTCCAGGCCTTCGCCCTCGCCTGTGGGGCACTGTTCGTGAGCCTCTACGGAGGATTCCTCGACAGCATCACCGGCCTGTTGTTCGGCTCGTTCCTCGGGGTGTCCGACGGGCAGGTCCTGGCCCTGGGGGGCGTGGCGGTCCTCGTGCTGGGCGTGCTGGCGGTCATCGGCCGCCCCCTGTTGTTCGCCACGGTCGACGGGGGCGTGGCGGCGGCCCGGGGCGTGCCTGTCCGGGCCCTGTCGATCGCGTTCCTGGTGCTGCTCGGGTGCACGGCCGCCGAGGTGAGTCAGGTCACCGGTGCACTGCTCGTGTTCGCCCTGCTGGTGATGCCGTCCGCAGCCGCCCAGCAAGTGACGGCCCGCCCCGTCGCCGGACTTGTGCTGTCGGTGGTGTTCGGCCTCGTGGTGGTGTGGGCGTCCTTGTCGGTGGCGTTCTGGTCCCCATGGCCCGTCGGGTTCTGGGTGTCCACGTTCGGCTTCGCCCTCTACGTGGGAGCGGCAGGCGGCCGTGCCGCCCTGGCGCGCCGGGGGCGCATCGCCGCGGGCGACGGCAGGGTCACCGACCGGTGGGGGAGCGCGACGCCACCGGTGGCCGGGACGGTCGGGGCATGACGACGGGCGGCTTCTTCCTGTTCGCTCACCCGTTCCTGGAGTCGGCGTTCGTGGCCGGCACGGCGATCGCCCTGGCCGCAGGTCTGGTCGGCTCGGTCGTGGTGCTGCGCGGCCAGGTCTTCGCCGGCGACGCCTTGTCCCACGTGGCCTTCACCGGGGCACTGGCCGCCCTGGCATTCGGGGTCGACCTCCGACTCGGCCTCTACGGCGGCTGTGTGGCATTCGCCCTCCTGCTGGCCCTGCTGGGCCGGCGCACGGCTGCCGACGACACGGTCATCGGCTCGGTGTTCGCCTGGGTACTCGGGTTGGGCGCGCTCTTCCTCAGCGTGTTCACCACGTCGGCGAGCGGGACGGGCGGGGACGGCACGGCCGGGGTCAACGTGCTGTTCGGCTCGATCCTGGGCCTCACCGGTGGCCAGGCGCTGGTGGACGCCGTCGTGGCCCTCGGGGTGGTGGCCGGGATCCTGGCGATCGCCCGCCCGCTCCTGTTCGCCAGCCTGGATCCGGCCGTGGCCGCGGCCCGGGGGGTACCGGTCCGGACGCTGTCGACGGTGTTCTTCGTGCTGCTGGGGCTGACGGCCGGGGTGGCCACCCAAGCAGTGGGCGCCCTCCTGCTGCTCGGGCTCCTGGCCGCGCCTGCCGGCGCCGCACAACGGCTGACGGCCCGACCCCTCCGGGCGCTGTGGCTGTCGGCCGCGATCGCCGTCGGGTCGATGTGGGCCGGCCTCATCATCGCCTACGGGGCGCCCGGCGTGCCGCCCAGCTTCGGCATCCTGGGCGTGGCCACCGCGGTCTACGTCGGGACCTTCGCCCGGTCGGCTGTCGCCCGGCGCCGGATGGAAGGACGGCGCGGCTCGGCCCCGGCCGGCCCGGGAGGTTCGGTCACCGAGGTGGCCCGTGCCCGGTGACCGCCCGGTCGCCGGGCGTCGGACCGCCCCTGGCGGACGCCGTAGTCTGTCCGGCGTGAGCGCCGCACCGTCCGTCCATGAGCAGGCCATCCTGCGCCTCGCCGGGCTCGACCAGCGGTACACCCGGGTGCGCCGCGCCCTGGTGACCACGCTGGCCGAGGCCGGGCGTCCGCTGCCGATTCCCGAGATCGTCGAAGCGAGCGACGGACTCGTGCAGTCCAGCGTCTACCGGACTGTCACGGAGCTGATCGAGGCCGGCGTCGTCCGACGGGTCCACGGGCTCGACGACCTCGCCCGGTTCGAGCTGGCCGAGGACCTGGCGGAACACCACCACCATCTGGCCTGCGCCACGTGCGGCACCGTCGAGGACGTCGTCCCGTCGTCGCGGCTCGAGCGGGCCATGGACGAGGCGGCCCGGGTGGTCGCCGAGGAGCAGGGTTACGAGGTGCTCGGCCACCAATTCGACCTGGTGGGGACCTGCCCGGCCTGCCAGGAGGCGCGCCGGGCTTCTACGATGCCGACCGCCCGCCGGGGCGCCGACCGGACCGACGGCCCGTGACGTCGGCGACACCCCACGGGACACGACACGCGACGAGGAGACTGGCATGAGCGAAGCGACCCGCACCGAGACAGACAGCATGGGGGCCGTCGAGGTTCCCGCCGACCGGTACTGGGGGGCGCAGACGGCGCGATCGCTCCACCACTTCCCGATCGGGGACGACCGGATGCCGAAGCCGCTGGTCCGGGCCATCGGGATCCTGAAGGAGGCCTCGGCCCAGGTCAATGCCGACCTCGGCAAGATGACCCCCGAGAAGTCAGCGCTGATCGTCGCGGCCGCCCGCGAGGTGTCCGAGGGCAAGCTCAACGACCAGTTCCCCCTCAGTGTCTGGCAGACCGGCAGCGGGACCCAGTCGAACATGAACGCCAACGAGGTGATCTCCAACCGGGCCATCGAGCTGGCCGGCGGGGTGATGGGCTCGAAGGACCCGGTCCACCCGAACGACGACGTCAACATGTCGCAGTCGTCGAACGACACCTTCCCCACGGCCATGCACATCGCCGCCGTGGAAGAGATCACCCACCGCCTGGTGCCCGCCACCCGCCACCTGCGCGACGCGCTCGCCGCCAAGGTCGATGCGTACGCGTCGATCACCAAGATCGGCCGCACCCACCTCATGGACGCCGTACCGCTCACCCTCGGCCAGGAGTTCTCGGGCTATGTGGCCCAACTCGACGCCGACATCCGCCGCGTCGAGTCGACGCTCGACGATCTCTACGAGCTGGCCGCCGGCGGCACCGCGGTCGGCACCGGCCTCAACACCCATCCCGAGTTCGGCGTGCGGGTGGCCGGGGCCATCGCCGAGCTCACCGGCCTGCCGTTCGTGACCGCCCCCAACAAGTTCGCGGCGCTGGCCGCCCACGACGCCCTGGTCATGACCAGTGGTGCGCTCCGCACGCTGGCCGGGTCGCTGATCAAGATCGCCGACGACCTGCGCTGGCTCGGCTCCGGCCCCCGCAGCGGACTCGGTGAGCTGAACCTGCCCGAGAACGAGCCCGGCTCGTCGATCATGCCCGGCAAGGTCAACCCGACCCAGTCCGAGGCCATGATCATGGTCTGCATCCAGGTATTCGGGAACGACGCGGCGGTCGCCATGGCCGGCTCGCGCGGGAACCTGGAGCTCAATGTGTGCAAGCCGGTGATCATCCACAACGTGCTGCACTCGGTCGAGCTGCTGGCCGACGCGTCGGATGCCTTCACCCGGTTCTGCGTGGAGGGCCTCGAGCCCAACGAGGCCCGCATCCGCCAGCACCTCGAGAACTCGCTCATGCTGGTGACCGCACTCAACCCGCTGATCGGGTACGACAACGCCGCCTCGGTGGCCAAGAAGGCGCACAAGGAGGGGACCACGTTGCGCGAGGCCACCCTCGAGCTCGGCCTGCTCACCGGCGAGCAGTTCGACGAGGCCGTCCGGCCGGAGTCCATGACCCACCCGTGACAGCGGGCAGCACGCACTGCGGGGTGCGTCCGTGGCACCATGTGATCTGACACAGTGTCAGATGGCGTGGCCCGGTCGGTGCCACCCCTGACGGACCAAGGAGCACCATGACGACGATTCCCGCCGAGCTGCACATCGGGCTCACCGACGGCACCTTCTACGGCGGCGACCCGTTCCCGGCGTTCGCCTGGATGCGGGCGGAGGCGCCGGCCTTCTTCGACGAGCGGGCCGGCGTGTGGGGGATCACCCGCTACGCCGACATCAAGGAGATCTCGAAGGACCCGGACACGTTCTCGAACGCCGGGGGGATCCGGCCCGACAGCGACGCGCTGCCGATGATGATCGACACCGACGCCCCCGAGCACGTGCGGCGGCGCCGGCTGGTGAGCGAGGGGTTCACCCCGAAACGCATCCGCGAGAGCGAGGAGGGCATCCGGGTCGTCTGCGACGCCATCATCGACCGGGTGTGTGAGCGCGGCAGCGCCGACTTCGTCAACGACATCGCCGCCCCACTGCCCATGATCGTCATCGGCAACATGCTGGGCGTCGCCCCCGGGGACCGCGATGCCCTGCTGCGTTGGTCGGACGACATGTTGTGCGCGCTGGGGTCGCCGGACCCGACGGCCATGGACCGGGCCGCCCTGGCCGCCATGGAGTACGCGGAGTACATCACCGCGGTGGCCGAGCAGCGACGGCGCGACAGCCAGACCGACGACCTGATCGGGACGCTGGTCCACGCCCAGATCGAGGGCGACCGACTCGACGAGTCCTCGCTGATCTACGAGTCGCTGCTCATCCTGATCGGCGGGGACGAGACGACCCGCCACGTGATCAGCGGCGGGATGTACGAGCTCCTGACCCACCCGGACCAGTTCGCGCAGTTGGCCGCCGACCGTGACCGGCTGCCGCTGGCGCTCGAGGAGATGCTGCGGTGGGTGTCGCCCATCAAGAACATGGCCCGCACGATGACCCGGGACGTCGAGCTGCACGGGCAGACCCTGCGCAAGGGCGAGAAGCTGCTCCTCCTCTACCCGTCGGCCAACCGCGACGAGACGGTGTTCGAGGACCCGGAGTCCTTCGACATCGGCCGCACCCCGAACGACCACATGGCCTTCGGCTTCGGCTCCCACTTCTGCCTGGGCAACCGGTTGGCCCGCATGGAACTGGCGGTCATGTTCGACCGGCTGCTGGAGCGCCTGCCCGACCTGACGCTGGCCACCGACGACGAGCTGCCCAAGCGGGCCGCCAACTTCGTGTCCGGCTACGAGACCATGCCGGTCACCTTCACGCCGTCGGCGCCCGTCGGGGCGACGGCCTGATGGTCCGGCCGACCCGGCTCGACGACGCCGCCGTGGCCGCTGCACTGTCCGGCCCCGACGCCCCGGCGTGGGACCTCGTCGACGGCATGTTGGTGAAGTCCGTGGAGTGCCCGAGCTTTCCGATCGCCCTCGACTTCGTGGTCGCGGTCGGACGGCTCGCCGAGGAGGCCGACCACCACCCGGACATCGACATCCGGTGGCGGACCGTGCGGCTGGCACTCGTCACTCACGACGTCGGCGGGCTGTCCGAGCTGGACCTCTCGCTGGCCCGTGCTATCGACGCGCTGCCCGTCCAGGCCTAGCGGACCGGCGGGCAGTCCGCGCCCGGCGGTGCCGACCCCAGCACGCGACGGAGGACGCGGCCCGAGCGGGACCCCGTCCTCCGGTGCGGTGCTGCGGCGTGGTGCCGAGGGTCAGTACCCGCCGGTGCAGCCGTTCTGGTCCGGAGCCGCATACGGGCTGCCGAAGTAGTGGCTGGCGAAGCCCACCGCCACCCGGATCTGCTGCAGCGGTGAGGCGTTGGCGGCGTCCGACGGGAACCCGAAGGTGTTGAACTGGTTCCAGTTGGCGCGGCTCATGCCGAGGCCGCCCGAGAAGACGGACCCCTCGACGTGCCAGTTGCCGCCTTCCTCGCAGACGTTGACCCGGCTCCATGCGGCGATCTGCCCGGCCGTGAGGCCGTAGTCGCCGCCCGCAGGTGCCGCCGGGGCCGGCGGCACGTAGAGCGTGGCACCGCCCAACGAGCCGTAGAAGCCGACCGTCCCGAAGTTGAACACGCCACCGTCAGCAGCCACGTGGACGTAGCCGCCGCCGGTCGAGGACGTGCCCATGATCGGCTTGTTGAGCGCCAGGCCGGCGAGCGAGCCCCTGAAGGTGGCCCCGCCGAAGGCGAAGGTGCCGCCGTCGCTGGAGACGACGCGGTAGCCACCGTCGGCGGCGTTGATGCCGACGGCCGGTGTCCGCACCGGTGCGGTGCCGTAGAACGGAGCGTCGCCGAAGGCGTAGACGTCGCCGTCGGCAGCGAGCTCCCAGTAGCCCCTGCCGTCCGTCGTCGGGGCGATCCCGACGATCGGACTGGTCGGGGACATGCCGATGGCCGAGCCAAGATAGGCGGCGTCGCCGAAGGCGAACACGCCGCCGTCTGCGCCGACGAGCCAGTAGCCGTTGCCGTCCGCCGTGGGCGCCAGGCCAACGATCGGGTCGTGCAGCGGGGCGCCGGTCATCGACCCGTGGAAGCCGGCGTCGCCGAAGGCGAACACGCCGCCGTCGGCGGCGACCTCCCAGTAGCCGTTGCCGGACCGGGTGGCATCCATGCCGACGATGGGGCTGTTCAGATGCAGGCTCCCCGCCGACCCGTGGAAGCCGCCGTCGCCGAAGGCGAACACGCCGCCGTCGGACCCGACGAGCCAGTAGCCGTGCCCACTGGGGGTGGCGGTGGCCGAAACGATCGGCGCGTTGAGCACGATGCCGGCGCCGGTGGGGTAGTCGGTGGCCGATGCCGGTAGCGGAGTGCTCAGCAAGGACACCAGGACGGTGGCCGATGCGGCCACGGTGGCGAGGCCGGCGGACTTGGCCGCGGCACGTTTCGCCCGTCGTCGGACCGAACGGGTCGTATGGGGCGGCGCGTCGGTGCGGGGGGTGTGGTCAGGGGAGTGGGTACGTGTGGATACAGGGGTAGTGGGGGTTGCCGAATACATGGCGGGTGACCTTTCCTCGGTCGGTCAGAGCCACGTCGGGGGACGGAGGCGCTCTGACTCTCTTCTGGTTGGGTGGACCCCACATCTGTGCATTCAACGCCCCAGCCGGGCACCGGGAAGGGTGTGCCGGCCTGGCTCCGAGAGCCGGGTGTGCTAGCGGGTGTTCATGTCCGAAGTTCGCTAGATGTCGTTACGTGCCACTCTCCTCGAGGGTGCGTTTCGGGAGCTCGCCGGTTGCGGCGCCGGGGGTGTCGGGCACGACCACTCGGGTCGACGGCCTCGGGACTGTCCCCACTGCTCGGAAGCAACCAGTGTAGCGGGGTCAGGGGGCGACGGGTAATCACCAGCCCCTGCTGCAGCCACTTCCATTGGAAATCCTGTGGATAACCCATGCTCTTCGGACGGGTACTCCCTGGTCAGAGCGGTGAGACCGTGTGGGGCCCTTGGGCGACGCCCGGCTCAAGAATTCCTGGACACGTGGAGTGGAATGGTTCCCGGCCTGGTTGAGCAGGTCCGTACCCGGTCAGTCGGAGGCGTCCGCCACCGTGTGTCCCATGCCAGGGTCCCGACGATGCGCAGCGCACGCCATCCGGGCTCCACGCGGGCGCCGGGCGGCTCGTGGCCCTGCGCGCAGACGACGGAGCACTCGTCGGGGGTGCGGGTGACCGAGTGCACCGGGGCGTCGGCCGCCCGGGCCGGCCAGGGCGCGTCCGGCCCGAGTCGGCACACCGACAGGCACCAGGACTCGACGACCATGCCCACGACGGGCACGGGAGCGGTCAGCCGACGGGGAGGTCCCACAGGGGGAACCACCGGTCCAGGTCGCCCTCGACGACCAGGTCGTCTGCCACCAGGCTGCGGAGCCGGAATTCCTCCTCGGTCGAACGCTGCTCGTGGCCGGTGGGCACGAACGGGTAGAACGTGCCCCGTTTGAACAGGTAGACGAGGTAGGCGGTGGAGCGGAGCAACGCGCCGGTCCCGACGGAGGCGCCCTCCTCGACCGGGTCGCTCCCGGTGGGGGACGTGGAAGCGGGGGGCAGCTGGGCCATGCCGAACACCGAACACAGGAGCTGCGGCCCCCATCCGGCGTCCGACAGTGACGAGTTGACCAGGTGGACCCGGGTGACCAGGGACTCGATGTCGGCGTCCTCCACGACCAGCCACGTGTAGCCGAACGAGTCCTCGGACCGGGTGAGACCCGACCCCCCGTCCATCGCCAGCAGCGTCACGACCTCGGACTCCATGTCGACGAAGCCCTGTCCCGTCGGAGGCTTGAAGCACACGCCGGCGTGGCCCGAGAAGGTCATGCCCGCCGCGCTCTGCAGGGTGATGGACGCCGAGGGGAGTGCGAAGAGCGCATCGAGGTTCGACTGGACCGGCTTGGTGCGTCCGAGCAGTGAGTCGAAGAGGCCCATCAGCGGGCCCCGTCGGTCGCGGACAGGCTCACGAGGGACGGCCCATCTCGGCCTCGAGGGAGGCGAGCTGGGCGAGGCGCTGGTCGAGGGAGGGGTGCGTCGAGAAGATCGTCGAGATGCTCACGCCGTTCTTGGCGATGGCCGGGGTGAAGTAGAAGGCGTTGAAGCTCTCGGTCGAGCGGAGGTCCCGGGTCGGGATGCGGGCGATGTCACCGGTGACCTTGACCAGGGCGGACGCCAGGACCGACGGCTGCCCGGTGAGGATCGCCCCCGACCGGTCGGCGGCCAGCTCGCGGTAGCGGGACAGCGCCATCGTGAGCAGGAAGCTGATGGCGTAGACGACGACCGAGACGACCAGCACGGCCATCTCGACCAGCACGGCCTGGTCGCCACCCTGGTTGTTGTTGCTGTCGTTTCCGCCGCCGAATCCGCCCATCATCCCGGTCCACAGCATCATTCGGGTGACCATGCCGGCCGCCATGCCGAGGAAGCTGGCGATGGTCATCACGGCCACGTCCCGGTGGGCCACATGGGAGAGCTCGTGGGCGAGCACCGCCTCGAGCTCGGGTTCGTCGAGCCGGCGCATGAGCCCGGTGGTGGCGCACACCACGGCGCTGCTCGGGCTGCGGCCGGTGGCGAAGGCGTTGGGGACATCGGTGTCGGCAATGGCGACCCGGGGCTTCTTCATGTCGGCCATGGCGCACAGCCGGTCGATGGCCCCGTGCAGCTGAGGGGCCTCCTCGGGCGTGACGATGCGCCCGCCCATGCCGTACAGGGCGATCTTGTCCGAGAACCAGTACTGGCAGAACAGGAGCGCGCCGGCGATCACCAGCACCAGCGCGTAGGAGATGCCCACGGCGATGAGGATGCCGATGACGGCCCCGTAGAGCAAGACGAGCATGAGACCGGTGGCGAACATCCGCAGGGTCAGTCCGCGGTCGTTCGGGATGTTGCGGGCGGTGCTCATTCGGGGTTCCTCGGGATCACGGGCGAGACGTCAGCGATCGTCCCCGCCGGGCTCGGCCAGCAGCGACTTGGTCTCGTCCAGGGTGGCGTCGTCGAAGGGCACGACCAGGTCGGACGCGGTGAACGAGTCGGGTGGCAGTTCGGTCCCGACCCGGCGGACCTCGGCGATGACGGCGGCGAGGGCGGAGCCGAATGCAGTCTCGTCGTCGCCCTCGACGGCGGCGTTCAGGGCGGCCTCGAGCTGGTGGAGGGCCTCGCGTTCGGCTTCGGGGACGTCGAACTGCCCATCGCCCAGGATGCGCACGATCATGCCGGCGCCTCCCCGGACTCGACCGGCGTCGGGGCGGCTGGCCCGGCCGCACCGAGCTGGGCCGCGGCGCCCGTACCGATCTCGGCCTTGAGCGCGGCGAGGTCGGCGTCGACGGCGCTCGAGCTCGACACCTGGTCGAGCTGGGCCTGGATGTCGTCGACCGGATTGGTCAGGTCGGTGAGGGCACCCGACGCGAGGAGCTCGTCCATGGCGCCGGCCCGGGCCTGCATCGAGTCGATCTTGTCCTGGGCCCGCTGCACCGACATGCCGGCGTCGCCCATCGACTCGGAGATGCCCGAGACCGCCTCGCCGATCTTGGTCTGGGCCTCGGCCGCCGTGTAGGTGGCCTTCATCGTCTCCTTCTTGGTGCGGAAGGCGTCCACCTGGACCTGCAGGTTCTGGGCGGTGGCGATGAGCTTCTGCTCCTGGTCGGCCACCTGCTGGTGCTGGGTCTGGAGGTCGGTCAGCTGCGGCGCCAGGGCGGCCCGGCGGGCCAGCGCCTCGCGCGCCAGGTCCTCGCGGTTCTGGCCGAGGGCGTCCTTGGCCTGCTGCTGGAGCTTGTCGGCCTGGGCCTGGAGCTGGGTGGCCTGGAGCTCGATCCGCTTCTTCGCGGTGGTGACGTCGGCCACGCTGCGGCGGACCTTCTGGAGGTTCTCGAGCAGCTTCTGGTATGACAGGTCGAGGGACTCGCGGGGATCCTCGGCCTTGTCGAGGAGCTTGTTGGTCTTTGCCTGGAGAATCCCGGACATGCGCTTCATGACACCCATTGGCGACGATCCTTCCTCACGCTCTTGGTGCAGTGTATGCGCCCCTGTCCCGATAGCGTGAGCGGCGTGTCCCACGCACGCTGCCTCCTGACCGTCCACGCCCATCCCGACGACGAAGCCTCCAAGGGGGCCGGAACCGTCGCCCGGTACCACGCCGACGGCGTCCACACGGTGCTCGTGTGCTGCACCGGTGGGGAGGAGGGCGAGATCCTCAACCCGGCGCTCGACACGCCGGAGGTCCACCACGGCCTGGCCGCCGTCCGCCGTGAGGAGTTGGCCCGGGCCACCGAGATCATCGGATACGACGAGGTCGTGCTGCTCGGCTACCGAGACTCGGGCATGGCCGGCTCGGACACCAACGCCAATCCCGACTGCTTCGCCGCCGCGCCCATGGACGAGGCCACCGAGCGCCTGGTGGCTGTCATCCGGCGGACGAAGCCCCAGGTGATGGTCATCTACGGCGACGACCAGACCGGATACCCCCACCCGGACCACCTGCGGGTCCACGACGCCGGGCTGGCCGCCTTTCACTCCGCCGGCGACCCGGCCCGGTTCCCGGGGGCAGGCCCGGCGTTCCAGCCGGCGAAGCTGTACTACACGGTCCACTCGGCGGCCCGGTTCCGGGCGATCCACGACAAGTTCGAGGAGCTGGGACTGGAGTCGCCCTTCGACGCCGAGTGGCGTGACCGGTGGGACTCGATGCCCGAGGACGTGCCGACCGCGGTGGTCGACATCACCGACCACACCGACGTCCGGCGCCTGGCACTGCTGGCCCACGCCACACAGGTCGACCCCGAGTCCAAGTTCTGGTTCGGGCTTCCGCCGGAGGTCATGGGAACCATCCAGCCCCACGACGACTATCGGCTGGCCTTCGTCGGGGCTCCCGACGGGACGGTCGTCCCCGCCGAGTGGGACGGCTCGGTCGAGACGGACCTGTTCGCCGGTGTCGAGGGGAACTCGGCCGGATGACGTCCGGTGCGCCCGACCAGCGGGCGGACGCCGTGGTGTCCGAGCTCACCGGCCTCGCCGGGCCGCCCTCGCTGGCCGGCACCGTGCAGGTGGACGTGACCGGCGCCCCCGACGGTGACCTGTCGATGCGCGCCGTGTTCGACGGGGGCCGGGTGGCCGACGCCGGTCCGGGTGCCGCGGACGGCCCCGATGCCACGCTGACGCTGACGTGGAAGGACGCCCTGGCCGTGCTGACCGGGGACCTCGATCCGAGCGTCGCCTTCATGCAGGGGCGGATGAAGGTGGCCGGGGACATGGGACTCGTCCTCGACCTGCTCGCCCTGGCGGCCACGGCGCCCGCCGTCGCCGTCCGTGCCCGGGTCGCCGCCCTCGCCCCGGCCTGAGCGGCCCCGCCCCCGACGGCGGTGGAGGTGCGCCGGGCCTACACCGCCGTACGCGTCGGCATCCGGATGGGCGCCCCACCGACCGACGACCCGCCCCCCAGGTAGGGGAGGTGGATGACCCCGGCGCTCTGCAACAGGATGACCGTCACCGCTCCGGCGAGCACGGCGACCAGCAGTACGACCAGCCACGGGTGGATCCGGGCCCACCCGGAACGGGCGCCCGCCCGGCCGGCAGCCACCGTCGTCACGGTGGACACCCCGGCTGGGCCGTGGTGGCGGATGGTGAATTCGGCGATCCGGGCGGCCAGTTCGGTGGGGTCGCCGCCGGAGCGCAGGAACCGGTAGGTGCCGGTCCTGGTCTGGATGCCGATCATGGCGCCGGCGTCGGCGTGGGGGAGCGGGCGCCCGTTTGCACGGGGCTGGACCAGCAGGGTGCTGACCGCGTCGGCCGCCGACGTGTCCGATCGTCCGGTGCGCCGCTCCTCGGGCTCCACCCACCATTCGGGGATCACCCCGCCGGCCCACGGCTCCACCGCGTGGGCGACGACCGCGTCCCACGGCAGGACGCGGGCCGCCTGGCCGCGGCTGCGTACGACGCCGATCCCGTGGTCGTCGAAGGTGATCGACTCCACCGGGGTCGGGTCGTGGCCGTGGGGGTCGAGCAGCAGGAGCCCCGTGACCATCAGCGGTCGTGGCCCTGGGCCGGGCGGCAGGTCCGGGGACGCCGGTCCCTGGTCCACGGTCATGTCCGGGACGTGGACCGCATCGCATCGCGCAGTGGTCGGTAGCCGATGGTCGTGGCGCCGGTGGCCGCGACCGCTGCGGCCACTTCGACGTCGTCGACCAGCAGGGCCAGGTCGGCCGCCCGGGAAGCCCAGTCCGACGCGGCCGCCCGCAGCTCGGGCGTGTCGACGGCCGGGTGGAGCGTGATCTCGGTCACGCCGGGCTCGAGTGCGGACAGGATGCCGAGCAGTGCCTCGCGTCCGCCCTGGGCCGGCACCGTGACGGCGTGGTCGGCGAAGAGGACGCCCTCCTCGGCGGCCAGTGTGCGGATGGGGAAGCCGACGGTCGGCTCGACGGCGGCGTCGGGCAGGCGCAGGGGCAACCCGAAGTCGAGGGCCAGCTCCAGGTAGACGTCGAAGAACTCGGGCCGGAGCAGGAGCGCGTCCCGGTGGGCCTCGAGATGACTGACGTCGAAACCCCACAGGACGGCCCGCTCGACCTGGGCCCGGCACTCCCGTCGCACCTCGTCGAGGTCGGCGTGGTCCCAGACGTCGGTGACGGTCCGGGGGAAGCCACCGTCCCCGTCCAGCAGCGACGGGGCCTGGGTGATGGGGCCCCAGCGGTAGAGGTCGTGCTCGGCGTTGAGCGTGAGGCACACGCCGATGTCGTCGCCCCGGAACCGAGACGCCGCCTCGCGCGCCCACGGTGCGGGCACCAGCAGCGACGCCGAGGTCGCGATGCCGTCGCGCAGGGCGGCGTAGACCCCGGTGCCCGACGAGTGGCAGAAGCCGAGGTCGGCGCAGTTCAGGATGAGGAGGCGGGCATCGGAGCCAGCCCCGAGCCGTTCGGCCACGGACGCCATGCCCCGACCGTAGTCGGCGGTCGGTCAGGCGGCGCGACCCGGGGCACGTCCCGGCGTGCCGTCGGCCGGTCCGTGCCCGGTGCGGCCGCGACGAGCGCCGTCCGGCGACGAGCGCAGCCGCGCGCGTGCCGCGGCGATGCCCCGGCGGCCAACCTCACGGGTGTGCTCGTCGAGGTGCCACTCGGCGTCGGTGCCCGACGACACGGTGCCGTCGGTGCCCACTTCCGGGTCGACGAGGGGGAGCGGGGGCTGCAGCCCGTGCATCCGGGCCTCGTGGTTCTGGCTCATGGGTCCACTGTGCCAGGAGGGTGTAATACGGGGGCCATGACCGAGGCCGACACCACCGCCAGCCCCCGCTACGGGATCACCGTCCCCTTCGACGGGATCCCGTTGCCCGAGCACCGTCGGTGGTACGAGGACCTGGCCCGCCTCGGCTACACCGACGTGTGGTCGGCCGAGACCGACGGGGTGGACGGGTTCACCCCGCTTGCCCTCGCCGCCGCCTGGACACCCCAGCTGCAGCTAGGGGTGGCGATCATTCCCGCGTACACCAGGGGACCGGCGCTGCTGGCCCAGAGCGTGGCGGCCCTGGCCGAGGCCGCGCCCGACCACTTCACGTTCGGCCTGGGGACGTCGTCGGACGTGATCGTCTCGAGGTGGAACGGCGTCCCCTTCACGGAGCCCTACAAGCGGGTGCGGGACACCATCGCCTTCCTGCGCTCGGCCCTGGCGGGGGAGAAGGTCGACATGGCGTACGACACGTTCGAGGTGAAGGGGTTCCGCCTCGCCCGACCGGTGGAGCACCCGCCGCCGATCTTCCTGGCCGCACTCCGACCAGGCATGCTGCGCCTCGCCGGGCGGGCCGCGGACGGGGTCATCATCAACTGGCTGTCGGCGGACGACGTCGCCACGGTGACGCCCGAGCTCGGTGCGCACATCCCGGTGGCGGCCAGGATCTTCGTGATCCCGTCGGAGGACGCCGACATGGCGCGGGCGATCGGCCGCCGCATGATCACCGCCTACCTCAACGTCGGGGTCTACGCGGAGTTCCACCGCTGGCTCGGCCGGGGCGAGGCGCTCGCCCCGATGTGGGAGCTCTGGCAGGCGGGTGACCGGAAGGGCGCGCTGGCCTCGATCCCGGACGAGGTCGTGGACGAGCTGGTCGTCCACGGCTCGTTCGCACAGTGCCGCGACCACGTGGCCCGCTACGTGGCCAACGGGGTCGACATCCCGGTGCTGGCTGTTCTGCCGTTCGGTGTCGACCTGGCCGAGGCGGTCGAGGGGCTCGCGCCGCGCTGACCGCGGGACGCGGGCCGGCCAATCGGCTCAGGCGGCGGCCGGCTGCGGCAGTCGCGCCAGGCTGGCCACCGTGCGGGCACAGGCCTGCGCGGCTTCGGCGCCCTTGACCGCGAAGTGCTCGGCGAACAGCGTCGCGTGCACGTCGTGCTCGTGGAAGTGGTGCGGCGTCAGCACGACGGACAGCACGGGCACACCGGTGTCGAGCTGGACCCGCATGAGCCCGTCGACGACGGCGCCGGCGACGAACTCGTGGCGGTAGATGCCGCCGTCCACCACGAACCCTGCCCCGATCACGGCGGCGTGGCGGCCTCCGGCCGCCAGGCGTTGCGCGTGCAGCGGGATCTCGAAGGCACCGGGGACGCGGTAGAGGTCCACCCGTTCCCGTCCGATCCCGAGGCGGTCGAGCTCGGCCAGGAAGGCGTCACGTCCGCCGTCCACGATGTCTGCGTGCCACTCGGACTGGACGAAGGCGACACGGCCGTCCGGTACATCACCACCCGCCGTCCGCGGCTGCTGCTCGGTCGTTCCCATGGGACCTCCTCGGGCGAAAACGAGAACCTGTTCTACTTTAGCGGTCCCTCGGCCACTCCGCCCGCGCCGCCCTACGATCGGCGGCGTCGGTGCACGGAGGAGGTCGCAGTGCGGGGGATCATCGAGGGCTTCTACGGGACGCCGTGGTCGTGGGCGGAGCGGCGCTCGGTGTCCGAGGCGCTGGCCGCGGCCGGCATGGACACCTACGTCTACGCTCCAAAGGACGACCCGCGGCACCGCGAGCGGTGGCGCGAGCCCTACGGCGACGACTTCCTCGATGCGCTGGCCGGCCTCGACCAGCCCGGCGGGCTGCGGACCGGGTTCGCAGTGTCGCCCGGGCTGAGCATCGAGTGCGGCAGCGCCGTCGACCGAGCTGACCTCTTGGCCAAGATCACCCAGGTCACCGAGCGCGGGGTGACACTCGTCGGACTGTGCCTGGACGACCTGCCGCCGTCCCCCGGCCTGGGCGCCCGACACGGCGAGCTCACGGCGTGGCTGGCCGACGCACTGGGCGACGGTGTCGAGCTCTTCATGGTCCCCACCCACTACACGGGCACCTCCCGCACCCCCTACCTCGACGAGCTCGACGGGCGGGTGCCCGCCGATGTGTTGATCGGCTGGACCGGACGACTGGTGGTCAACGACGTCATCACCGCGGGCGAGGCGGAGGGGTGGTCGGCGGCACTGGGCGGACGGCGCCCCCTGCTGTGGGACAACAGCCCCGTCAATGACGCCCTGATGGCGGCGCGCCTGCGCGCCGGGCCGATGCGGGGCCGGGCCCCCGACCTGGTGGCGCGCCTGGGCGGCTATCTGGCGAACCCGATGATCCAGGCCGCGGCGTCGCTCCCGGCACTCCTGTCGGCCGCCGCATGGCTGCGGGGAGCCGACCCGATGGAGGCGTGGGTCGGCGCCGTGGGGGGGCAGCGTGTGCTGGCGGAGGGGTGCGACACTGACGTGCCGCTGGTGCTGGGCCGCCGGGCGGTCGACGGTGACCCGGGTGCCTCCGCCGAGCTGCGGGCGTGGCTGGAGGTGGCGGCCGCATGCGACGCGGGCCCGTGGGGTGACGGGGTGGCCCCATGGGTCGACCAGCTCCGGCGCGAGTCGGCCGTGTGCCTGGCGGCGCTCGACGCCCTGGACGCAGCAGGAGCCGAACGCGCCCGGAAGGCCACGCTGGCGATCTTCCTGTGGTCCGGTGCGCGCTCGCTCACCGTGGAGGTGCTGGGCGGCCGGGGAGGGATCACGGCCGGACTCGGTCAGGACGGGGATGGCGGGTGGATCGCCGACCGCTCGGCCGTCGTACCTGCGGCCAGCCTCACCGACCTGATGGTGGGGGAGCTGGCCGCCCGGCTCTGACCGCCGCTCAGGCGGCAGTGGCCCCGTGTGCCTCCCAGAAGTCGTTGAGCCGGTTCTGGGTCTTGATGATCCAGATGAACCCGCCGATGAACGGCAGCAGGATCCAGAACCCGGTGAGGCCGGTGACCGGGGGCTGCTGGCCCTCGCCGGCGTACAGGTCGCCGACCTCGGCGGGCATCATGAACACGTTGATGATGCCGAGCAGGATGGCGAAGAGGAGCCCGAGCCCGCCGCCGATGCCCTTGCCGGAGTAGTCCTTCATCTCCTTGAACATCGCGTACTGCCAGTAGAGGGCGTAGATCCCGAGGGTGATGATCGAGAGCCCGATCACCACCCAGGGGTTCCGGATCTTGCCCGTGGTGCCACTCGGTGCGATGGTCATGGTCCGCCTCCTGGTGCTCCGCTGCCCAGCAACCTAGCGGCCGCGAGCGCTGCGGGCCGGGACCGCGCGCCCTCGGCTCACGTGGAGGTCAGTCGGACGCGGCGATCCGTTCGAGGACAGCGCCGACCAGGACACCGAGCCGACCGAGGTCGTCGTCGGACAGGGCGTCGACCACCAGGTCCCGGACGAGCGCGAGGTGGGCCGGGGCCGCCGATCCGATGGCCGACCGACCGGCGTCGGTGACGGCCACGTAGGAGCCCCGTCCGTCGTCCTCGCACACCTCGCGTCGCACGAGGCCGGCACGCTCCATCCGGGCGACCTGATGGGAGAGCCTGCTGCGCTCCCAGCCGAGGCCGCGGGCGAATTCGGTGACCCGGGCCCGGCCGTCGGGCACGTCGGTGAGCCCGACGAGCACGTCGACGTCGGCCAGCGACAGCCCGCTGTCCTCTTCGAGCTGGCGGTTGAGTCGGGCCGGCAGGCGCGTGGTGAGTCGGAGGAGTTCCCGCCAGACGCGCTGCTGCTCGACGGTGAGCCACTGCGGGCTGTCGTCCATCGGTGGCCTCCCGGGAATAGACAGGGCGCCTTCGGCGCTGAACACATTATACGTGATACGTCACGTATGATACGACACCACAGTCGAGGGCACCTGCACCGGGTGCGCGGAGGAGGAGCCATGACGACCCCAGCGATCACCCCCGAGGTCGACGTCCGGCACGCCGACAGCCGTTTCGTGACCGACTTCGGCTGGCTCGACTCGAAGCACTCCTTCGCATTCGGCCACCATCGCAGCCGAACCAACACCCACCACGGGCTCCTGCTCGTGAACAACGACGACCGGGTGGCTCCGGGCACCGGGTTCGACACTCATCCCCACCGGGACATGGAGATCGTCACCTGGGTGCTGGACGGCTCCCTCGTCCACCAGGACTCGATGGGCAACAACGGGATCATCTACCCGGGGCTCGCCCAGCGGATGAGCGCGGGCACGGGCATCCTCCACTCGGAGAAGAATGACTCGTGGAACCTGGCCGGCGAGGTGCACGAGACCCCGGTCCATTTCGTCCAGATGTGGGTGCTCCCCGACGAGCAGGGCATCACCCCCGGTTACGAGCAGCGCGAGATCGAGCCCGAACGGCTGGCCGGCGGACTGGTCACCGTCGCCTCGGGCATGCCGGACCATGCGGAGGACGCGGCCATCCGGATCGCCAACCGTCACGCTGCCTTGCACGCGGCACGCCTGGCGCCCGGCCAGGAGGTCACCCTGCCGGAGGCGCCGTACGTCCATGTGTTCGTGCCCCGCGGTGCCGTCACGTTCGAAGAGGTGGGCGAGCTGGCCGAAGGCGACTCCGTCCGGTTGACGGACAGCGGCGGCCAGCGGCTCGCCGGTGTCGGCGCCGCCGAGATCCTGGTGTGGGAGATGCACGCCACCGCGACGGCCTGAGCGATGCTTCGGTTCGGTCCCGTGAGCCGCCGCCCACGACGGCGTCGGGCGGGGGCGGAGCCGCCCGGCGGTCGTGGGCGAGTGATCCGGGACGCCGAGCAGAATCCACACCCGCGCCCAGCAAGATCGTCCCGATCACGAACTCGACGTCGCACGCGGTGACCGACGTCGATGCGTGACGGTCCCGGACCCGGGGACCCAGGTGGCGACAGTGGCAGTGACGGCCACGACGGACCCGACCAGCACGAGCACTCGTGGCCACCAGAGGGCACGGACGCCACGGGCAGAGTCCAGGTCGCCCATCCACGCTGCTCCGGGACCGCGCGGGGTGCGTCCGCGCCGGACACCGTGCGCCCATTCCGGACACCGGGCGACGGGGGTTCAGGACGTGGCGTACCTGGCGACGATCTCGGCGTCCATGTCCCGGACCTGGTCGGCGAGGTCGGCGGTGAACCGGTCGAGCTCGGCGGCCACCCGGGGGTCCGACAGGGCGATGATCCTGATGGCCAGGAGCGCGGCGTTGCGGGCGCCGTTGACGGCCACCGTCGCCACCGGGATCCCCTTGGGCATCTGGACCATGGCCAGCAGCGAGTCCATCCCGCCGAGGTTGGCCAGGGCGATCGGAACGCCGATCACCGGCAGCGGTGTGGCGGCGGCGATCACGCCGGCCAGGTGTGCGGCACCGCCGGCAGCGCCGATGATCACCTGCACCCCGGCGTCCTTGGCCCCGCGGGCGAAGGCGATCGTGTCGTCTGGCGTGCGGTGGGCGGACAGGACCCGGACCTCGACGGGGACGTCGAAGGAGCGGAGGGTCTGGACGGCGTCGTCCATGATGGACGCGTCGGATGAACTTCCCATGAGGATGGCGACGGACATGGCTGCATTCTGCCCGATCGGCGGGCCGGAGGTCGACACGCCGGTGGCTGCTCCCGACGACCGACGGGCACGCCCGGTACGGTGGGGACCCCGACGGAGCGGCAACCAGGACGCCGACCCCCAGCCGCCACAGCGGCGGACTCGACCAGAAATGAGGCACCGATGCGCATCGGCGTGATGTTCGACACCGAGAAGCCGTTCGACGACGTGATGGGCCAGGTGGCCGCGCTCGCCGATGCCGGGATCGAGACGGCGTGGGCGTCGCAGATCTTCGCCCTCGACGCCCTCACGACCATCGCCGCAGCGGCCCGGGAGGTGCCCGGGATCCACTTCGGGACCGCCGTCGTACCGACGTACCCGCGCCACCCCGTGATGCTGGCCGCCCAGGCGCTCACCGTGCAGGCCGCCAGCGGAGGCCGGCTGACCCTCGGTATCGGCCTGTCCCACCAGATGGTGATCGAGAACGTGTTCGGCATGTCCTTCGACAAGCCGGCCCGTCACATGCGCGAGTATCTCGAGATCCTCGTGCCGGCCCTCGAGGGGGAACAGGTGACCTTCGCCGGCGAGACCCTCAAGGCCTCCACCTTCGGGCCGCTCCAGGTCGCGGCGCCCGCCCCGGACGTGCTGGTGGCCGCGCTCGGCACCGTGATGCTGAACATCGCCGGCCGGCTGGCCACCGGGACGATCACCTGGATGACCGGTCCGGTCACCGTCGAGGAGCACATCATCCCCACCATCAACGTCGCCGCCGCCGACGCGGGACGCCCCGTGCCCCAGATCGGGGTGGGCCTGCCGGTGTGCGTGACCGACGACCCCGCCGCTGCCCGGGCCACGGCCGCCGAGGTCTTCGCCGTCTACGGCCACCTCCCCTCCTACCGGGCCATGCTCGACCGCGAGGGCGTCGAGGGGCCGGCGGGCGTGGCCATCGTGGGGAGCGCGTCCGAGGTGGCCGACCAGGTCCGCCGCCTGGCCGACATGGGCGCAACCGACTTCTGCGGCGCCCCGTTCGGGTCCGGCGACGAGATCCGGGCGTCGATCGACACGCTGGCCGGGCTGGCCGGTTGATCCGCCCGCGGCCACCGGCGACCCGGGGCCGCGGGCGACGGCCGCTCAGCCGATGATCGCCTTGGTGATGGCGAGCATGCCGCTGACCAGCAGCAGGAAGTCCACCATGCGGACGAACTGGTGGTGTCGGAGCCGCGAGGCCGCGGCGCTGCCGACGGCCCAGCCGACGAGGGCGGGCACGAGGGTCAGCACGTAGTAGTGCACAGCGACGGCGTGCACCGCGCCGGTGGCGATCAGGATTGCCAGGCCCGCCACGCTGCTGATGATGAACACGACCGAGATGGTGGCCCGGAAGGCGCCCACCGCCAGGCCCCGGGCGCGCAGGTAGACGACCAGCGGTGGGCCGTTGGTGGCCAGCGAGGTGTTGAGCACGCCGCTGACCGCGCCCACGGCGTAGGTGGTCCACGGCCGCACGATCAGGTCCTGACGCCGCCTGGTA
Organism: Acidimicrobiales bacterium; assembly: GCA_017883025.1. Taxonomy (GTDB): domain Bacteria; phylum Actinomycetota; class Acidimicrobiia; order Acidimicrobiales; family RAAP-2; genus Bog-756. The sequence goes on along the minus strand of JADGOH010000116.1, from coordinate 12,736 downwards.
CTGGGCAGGAGCATGTAGACGGCGGCCGAGCAGGTCACGATGCCGAGCGTCAGCCGGAGCGCACCGGTCGACGCCGTCACCAGGATCAGGGCCCCGAGCGGCATGGCGACGACGGCACCGACGCTGAGGCGGGCGGCCTCGACCCGGTCGACGTCGGCGCGCCGGTGGGCCGCGATCAGGATGCTCGAGCCGGTGCCGTGGAGGAACACCACCACGACCGCCGTCTGCGGCGGGACGGTCAGCGACAGCAGGGGCACCGCCAGGAGCGCGAAGCCGAAGCCGGCGGCGGACTGGACGAAGCCGGCGACCAGGACGACCACCCCGGCGAACACGACCGAGCCGACGGTCAGCCCCCATGCCGTCGTCGTCATCGGTCGGGCCCGGGCACGGAGCCGTGCTTAGCAGCCTCCGGAGGGCGCCAGGTGGCTGTCGGCGGGCAACGCCCGCTGCTCGTTCAGCGCGACAGGCGGGTGTGCTTGAACTCGTTGAGCTCGGGGTGCTCGCCGATCAGGTCGAGGACCCCGTCGATGGTGGCCCGGGCCGCGGCGCCGTCCCCCTCCGGTCGGTTCATCAGCCGGGCGAAGACAGCATCCTCGCCCACGATGAACGTCGGCACCCCGAACACGTCCAGCTCCTCGACGCAGCGCTCGTGCTCCTCGCGGATCACCTTGGCCGGCCAGCCGGCGTCCACCTCGGCCAGCACGGTATCGGCGTCGACCCCGGTCCTGGCCAGAGCGGCGTGCACCACGCCGCGGTCGCGGAGGTCGTGCGCGTCCACGTGGCGGGAATCGAAGAGCGAGCGGTGCACGGCGAAGAAGTGCTCGGGGAAGCGGTCGCGCACGACGACTCCGGCGGCCAGCGCCAGCAGGTCGGGCTGATGGGCCGGGTCGTCCCAGGCGTCCTGGCCCTCGGTGCCCATCCCCTGGTTGAGGAAGTAGGGCACGAACGTGACGTCCCACTCGGCGCCGGCCTCGAGCCCGTCGAGGATGTGTTCGTGTCCGTTGCGGGCGAAGGGACACCGGTAGTCCCAGGTGACGGCGAAGGTCAGTGGCGTGCTCACAGGAGGCTCAACCCCCCCGGGCGTGCGTCCATTCCCCCGACGACCGGCCCCGGACGGTCGGCCGTCACCGGAAGCGCTTGACGGCCAGTCCGAGCGCGGTGCCGATGACCATGCCGCCGACGACGTCCGAGGCGTGGTGGGCCCGCAGGTGGATCCGGGTCGTGCCGATGAGCCCGGCGGCCGTGAAGAGGAAGGCGTTGCCGGCACGGTCCCCGGGGCGGCTCAGCACCGTCGCGGCGGTGAACGCGGCCAGGGTGTGACCGCTCGGGAAGCTGCTGGTCTTGGGCTCCCGGACCGGCACCCCGGCGTTCGAGATCCGCAGGTCGGTGCGGTCGGGGCGCTCTCGGCCGACCACCTGCTTGATGCCGGCGTTGACGATGGTCGAGGACACGCCGGCGACACCGAGCGCCCGGATGGCGGCGCGACGGGTCGGACCCGACCGGCGGCCGCGCCAGACGGCGATGCCGGTCCAGAGCCAGCCGTGGTCGCCCACGCCGGTGATGACCTTCGCGGCGGCATCGACGGCGGGGATGCCGCGCAACGGCTCGAACAGTCGGTCGACACGGTCGTCGACGGCGTCGACCACGGCCAGGAACCCGGTGTGGCCGCCTTCGGCCGATGTGTCGTCGAGGCCGTAGCCGGGGCCGGTCACGCCGCCCCCCGCTCGGGCGTGCCCAGTGTGGCCGCGGCCAGCGACGGGTCGCCCCCGTAGGCCGGGCAGAAGTCGCGGAAGCGGCAGAACCGGCACAGCGGTCCGGTCTTCGGCCGGAAGTCCTCGTCGCGGCAGGCCCGTTCGATTGCTGACCACACCGCCAACGTCTTGGTGCGCTGGCCCTTCAGCCCCTGCTCGGACGGCTCGGCGGCGATGACGGTGGGCTCCTTCAGGTGGAGGAGCTTGACCTGGACCGGGCGCCGACCGAGTACCTCCTGGCACAGGAGGGCGTAGAGCTGGACGCCGGCCAGCTTGGACTGCTCGTAGGCGGGGGAGGGGGCCCTGCCGGTCTTGTAGTCGATGACGATCAGCTCGCCGTCAGGGGTGCGGTCGAGGCGGTCGAGGATGCCGCGCAACCGGACGTCACCGAGCCGCGCCTCGAGGGTCAGCTCCACGCCGACCGGGGTGATCTCGTCGGGGTCCTCGAGGAGGAAGTAGTTCGCCACCAGCTGCTCGGCGTCGGCCCGGAACGAATCGGCCTCGTCGGAGGTGAGGTCCAGTGACCGGTAGTCCGGGTCGTCCTGCAGGTCCGACCAGGCGGCGGCCAGCTCTGCAGCTGCCGCAGCCGGCGAGCGGGTGCCCTGTGGATGGTTCCAGAAGAGCTGCTCGAGCGCAGTGTGCACCAGGGTGCCCTTGACGGTCCACACCGTTGCCGGATCGGGCAGCCGCTCGATGGCGGTGAAGCGGAAGGCGAGGGCGCAGTCGCGGAACGAGGACACTTTGGAAGGCGACAGCGACCGGGGAGGTTCGAAGGGCACGACCAGAGACTACGGCCGGGGTGTGCCACCGGGGAAGCCCGGCGCTCCCCGCACCTTTCCCGCGACCTCGTCGGGTCGTTCGAGAGGGCCGAAGTGTCCGAGGCCGTCGAAGGCCTCGACGGTCGATCCGGGCACCCGGTCGGCGTCTGCGCCCATGGCCTCCGCGCCGAACGCGTCCGTCCTGGTCCCGTACGCGAAGGTGACCGGGCAGCCGACCTCGTGGAGGTGCTCGAAGGAGCCGTTGCCGAAACCGTGGACGTAGACCTCCGCCTCGTCGTTCCGCCTGCAGCGCAACCGGATCGTATCGCCATCCCCGCCCTCGGCCGAGGGGACGATCTCGAATCCGTCCTCCACGTACCGCAGGAGCACGGCGGGGTCGATGCCGGCGAAGGGCGGCTTCGACGAGAAGTTGACAAAGGCGTCCTCGGCGCTCGGGAACCTCTCGCGGCGACGGCGGGCCCCGTTCGACAGCGGATTCTCCTCCAAGGGGAACGGGAGAGGCTGGTCGGGCACCACCACCGGCTCGAATAGGTAGAAGGAACGGAACGTGCCCGGTCGGCGCTGCTCGGCCAGGAGGAGCGCCGCACCGCCGCACGAGTGGCCGAATGCGACCGGCCGGACCAGCCCGAACGCGTCGACGGCGGTGAGCACGTCGGTGGCGAAGCCCGACCAGGCGAAGTCCCCGTCCGGCGGCCGACCGGACCGGCCGTGGCCGCGCAGGTCGAGAGCCAGACAGTGGAAGTGGTCGCCGAGGGCGTGGGCCAGGGGCAGGAGCACCCCGGCGCAGAACCCGGTGGCATGGACCAGTAGGAGGTCGTCCCCGGTGCCGCCGAAGTCGTACAGGGCCAACTCGATGCCGTCGGGGGTGCTCACGGATCGGGAGGGGGCCGCTGCGGGGTCCGGTGCGGGGGGCACGGGGTGACGGTAGCCGACCCGCCGGCGATGCCGACCACGACGAACCTGACGAACGCCTGACGCGAACGTCCCGGTGGCGCCAGAGGTGTGGCGGTACCGACTAGACAAGAGGGGAACATGACGAATTTTCTCTACAATTACAGCTACTTCGCCATCTTCATCCTCAGCTTCATCTCGTCGATGGGTCTCCCAGCCGGGTCCGAGCTCGCCATCCTCGGCGGCGGTGCGCTGGCGAGCGGCGAGGTCCACAAGCTGCTGGCGGATGGGCAGGCGTCCCCCGAGGTCTTCCACCTGTCGATCGTCCTGGTCATCTTCCTGGCCGCCACCGGGGAGATCCTGGGCTCGCTCGCCGGCTACCTCATCGGTTACTTCGGTGGCCGGCCGCTCGTCGACCGCTTCGGCAAGTACGTGCTCCTCACCCACAAGGATCTCGACCGGGCCGAGGCGTGGTTCGACAAGCACGGCGAGCCGCTGGTGCTGTTCGGCCGGTTCATCCCGCTGCTCCGCTCGTTCGTCTCGTTTGCCGCCGGGCTCGCCGAGATGAAGATCGTCAAGTTCCTCGTCTTCACGGTCATCGGCTGCGCCCTGTGGTCGACGGCCCTCGCCCTGTTGGGCTACTCGCTCGGGTCGAGCTACGACCACGTGCAGAAGTCGTTCAGCTACGCGGGCTACGTCGTGGCCTTCCTCGCGGTCGTCACCGTCGTCCTCCTCTACGTACACCGCCTGCGCACGATCCGTGAGGAACGACGCTGAGCCGGAGCACGACGGCCGGGGCGAAGAAGGCCGCCCTCCGTGCCTCGGAGCACCTGGAGCGCGCCGAGGCGTGGAACGGACTGCGGACAGGTGATCCGGTGGTGATCAGCGGGCTGTCCATGCGGGGCGCCACGTGGTCGTTCCGGGCCCACGTCCGCAACAGCAACAACGGGACCGAGTCGGTCGAGGTCGTCGGTGGCCGACCGGGGGATCGCGTCATCCGCTCCTTCGAGCCGGAGCGTGTGTTCGCCGTGACCGGATCGGCCCGCAGGCGCTCCGCCGCCAAGGCCACCGCCGGCGAGCTGTCCCTGGCCGAGGCCCCGCAGCTGCCACTCGGCTGATCGGGCCCGCCCGTCCCGGTAGGGTGCGGGCAATGGCCACCGTGACCTTCTTCCACGCCCATCCCGACGACGAGGCGATCGCCACCGGCGGGACCATGGCGTCACTCGCCGCCCAGGGCCACCGGGTCGTCCTGGTCACTGCCACCGGTGGCGAACTCGGCGAGGTGGCCGACGGCTTCCTCCGCCCCGGCGAGACCCTCGGGGAGCGCCGTGCCGTGGAGCTGGCCGAGGCCGCCACGATCCTGGGTGCGGCCCGGCAGCTCTTCCTCGGATACCACGACTCGGGCATGGAGGGTGAGGACTCCAACGCACGGGACGACGTCTTCGCCACCGCCGACCTGGACGAAGCTGCCGATCGCCTGGCCGCAGTCCTGTCCGAGGAGTCGTCGGACGTCCTGGTCACCTACGACGAGCACGGAGGCTACGGGCATCCGGACCATGTCCGGGTCCACGACGTCGGCATGGCCGCCGCCGATCGGGCCGGGACCCCGGTCGTCTACCTGGCCACCATGGACCGTGACTTCATGGTGGCGCTGCGTACCGAGGCCGCCGAGTCGGACCACGGGCCGGATGACGACCTCGAGGGGGCGGACACCATGGGCGAGCCGGCCGAGCGGATCACCACCGAACTCGACGTGTCCCCGTGGGTCGCCGTCAAGCGCGAGGCCATGCGGGCCCATGCCAGCCAGATCTCCGAGGAGAGCTTCTTCCTCCAGATGCCCGAGGACGTGTTCGCCCGGGTCTGGGGCCAGGAGTGGTTCATCCGGGTACGACCCGAACCCGACGGCCTCGGCGGTGGCGTGCGCGAGCCGGGCCTGGTGGTCACGGCCGAGGGCGGACTGGCCGGCGGTGCGGCCCACGAGGGGGTGGCACGGTGACGACGCACAAGGTGCTGCGGGTCCACGGCGGGAGGTTGGTCGCCGCCGAGCGGAGGGTCGAGCTCGAGGGTGAGCTCGACGCCCTGGCCGCCCAGGGCTTCACCATCGTGAACACGTTCGCCGTCGACGACAACGTCTACCTGGTGCTGGCCGCCGAGCGCTGAGCCGGCCGCATCCGTCTGTCGCGTCGTCGCCCCGACGAGGCGCTCATGACCCAACGATTGCGACCCAACCGTTGTGACCCAGCGGCTGTGGCCCGTCGGCTACGACCCGGGCGTCACGACTCCGTGTAGGCGGCGATCGAGACGACCCGGTCCCGTCCCGAGCTCTTGGCCTGGTAGAGGGCCCGGTCGGCCCGGTCGATGAACGACATCGGGTCCTCGATCCCGTCCCAGCTGGTCAGGCCGACCGACATGGTGACCCCGAGATCGGTGGTGGAGTCCCGCCCGCCGTTGCGCAGCTGGTCGAGGAGGTGGTGGCCACCGAGCAGGTCGGTGTCCGGAAGCACCAGGCAGAACTCCTCGCCGCCGTAGCGGGCGACCAGGTCCTGGTCCCGGGTATTGGAGACCATCATGGCGGCGACCGACCGGAGCACGGTGTCGCCGACCACGTGACCGTAGCGGTCGTTGAAGTCCTTGAAGTGGTCGATGTCGATCATGGCCACGCTGAGCGGTGTCTCGGCCCGCAGGGCGTGGGCCATCTCCATCTCCATGCGCTCCATCAGGCTGCGGCGGTTGGCCAGTCCGGTGAGCGGGTCGGTGCGGCTCTCGGTGTGGAGTCCGTTGACGAAGTTGACACGGCTGGTGATTCGCAGGAAGGCGGCGGCCAACAGCCCCACCTCTTCGGCGGTGCGGGGGTCGATGGACCCGTCGGGCACGGACCGTTCGATGACCATGACCAGCTCGCCGTCCTGGGCGTACCCGACCGGCATGACGCAGTGCCACGGGTCGAGCTCGACCGAGTTGTTGGCCAGGGAGGTGGCGACCGCCGGCAGCCGGGCGAGGTCGCCGGCGTCCGCCGTGATGTCGGGCCACGACGCCAGCAGGGTGTAGCGCTGCAGCGAGCCGCTGCGCGTGAACACGGCGACCCGCTGTGCCGGCACGATGCTGGCCACGTAGGGGAGTCCCCGGGAGAAGATCTCCGCGAACGTCTCGGAGGTGGGCCGTGCCGCATCGATCCCGACCTCGTCGAAACACTCGTTCAGCGAGTCGAGGGACTGGGAGAAGTTGATCTGGCCGGTGAGCGAGCCGACGGTGCGGGCGCAGATGAAGTTGACGACGGCGATGGTCGACGCGTAGATGACCATCGACACGAGGAATTCCCCACCGCGCAGCCCCTGCACCCATCCGATCAGGGCGATGAGGGCCATGGCGTAGAGGTCGACGATCACCTGCATGCGCCGGTCCCCGACGATGGAGACGAAGATGACGCCCACCAGCATCGCCGGTGTGTACAGGGCGGCCGGCGTGGCCGTGGACAACTCGATGCAGGCGAGCCCGGCCAGGGCCAGGCAGGCGATGACGAACCAGGTGTTGGCCTGGGAGCGCACGCTGGCCTCGCCGCGGGTCGCCAGCGTGAAGACGCCCTGGTACGCGATCGAGGCGACGATGCAGCCGACCGCGGCGAGCATGTAGCCCCAGCGGACCGACGTGTGGTTGACGAATGTCAGCGTCAACAGGACGGGCACCATGATCGACTCGGCGATCAGGCCGCAGGTCACTCCGTCGCGCAGCTGCCGCGGCGTCGGGTGGACGAGATCGAATCGCACACTGGAGGCATCGGCGGTCCGTGCCCTCACCTTTACCTGATTCGTGACCTTCGCCGACGACGGGACCTTCGGCCCTGGTGGGAGCCCCTGGATGCAAGTCGTCTTGTCATGAGGGATGTCGACACCGGGCAGGACGCCGGTCAGGCCTCCTGGCGCCGTCGACGTCGGCGGCGGTGCCCACCGGCCGGGGCCGTGCCACCGGCAAGCGACTCCGTGGGCAGCATCCGGGCGAAGAACATCGCCACTGCGATCACGAGGGCGACCACCGAGAGGGCCACGCGGAGGCCGACCAGCCGGGCGTTGGCGTTCTCGTCGACGACGGCCTGCTGGGCCTCGGGGGTGAGGGTGGTCGTGGCCAGGTGCTGCTGCAGGTCGGCGTCGGACACGAACGGGATGCCCGCCTCGAGGGTGGAGCTGGCATGGGTGACCACGTCGGCGGGGACGGCCGGGTTGGACGACACCCCGGCGATGAACGTCGTGGAGAGGCTCCCGATGAGCACGGCGCCGACCAGGGCGGTGCCGAGTGACGCGCCGAAGTTGGTGAACGTGTTCTGGAGGCCGCCGATCTCGGCGCTCATGGTGTCCGGGAAGGCCGAGACGGTGACCGCCCCCAACTGGGAGGCCAGGGCACCGATGCCGAGCCCGATCAGTGCCATCGGCACCAGCACGATCCCGGCGTTGGCCCCGGGGGAGAGCCCGGCCACCAGGACCAGGTCACCCAACAGGATGAGCAGGAGCCCGATGCGGACGACCCGCCGGGGGGACGCCTGGGGGGCCAACTTGGGGACGGCGAGGGCGGACACGAGCAGCATGACCGAGAGCGGCAGCAGGCGCAGGCCAGTCTGGAGCGCGTTGAGGCCCAGCACCACCGACAGGAACAGGGGAATGGTGAAGAAGATGCCCGACTGGACGAAGAACTGGAAGAAGAACGCGATCAGCCCGCCGGTCATCTGCCGGTTGGCGAACATCGACGGCCGGAAGAGGGGCTCCTTGTTGGTCGCGACCCGGTGCGACTCCCACTCGACGAGCCCGCCGAGCAGCAGCAGGCCGACGAGCACGAGCCAGAACACGAGCGACACCCCGCCGATGGCCGGCGCGTCGCCGACCGGTCGCACCCATCCCCAGGTGCCCGAGCGCAGGACGCCGTAGACGGTCAGGCTGAGGCCCCCCACCGACAGGGCGGCACCCACCAGGTCGAAGGGCTTGCGCTCCTCGGGCGGGGTGTCGCTGATCCGGCGGATGAAGACCAAGATGACCGCCACGACGACCACCTCGCCCACGAACACCCAGCGCCACGACGCGAACGTGGTGACGGCGCCGCCGATCAGGGGACCCGCGGCCACGGCGATGGCGCCGGCCGCGGCGATCAGCCCGTAGGCCGCCGACCGGCCCTCCTTCGGGACGTTGCCCGCCACGAGGGCCACGATGGCCGGCAGGATCAGGGCGGCGCCGAGCCCCTCCAGCAGCGACCAGCCGATGATGAGGACGGTCAGATTGGGGGAGATGGCGGTGACGAACGACCCGCACGCGTAGACGACGAGGCCGATTCCGAACGCCTTGCGGCGGCCGATGATGGCACCGATCTTGCCGCCGGTGATCATGAAGGCGGCCATCACCAATGTGTAGAGCGTGATGGCGGTCTGTATCCCGGTGACCGTCGTGTGGAGGTCGTTGGCCACCGACTGGATCGACACGTTCATGACCGAGCTGTCCAGGGTCATGAGGAACTGGGCCGACGCCAGGATCAGGAGGACCGGCGAGCGGCCCCCGGCTCGGCCCTCGGCCGTGTCGGCCGTGGGCTGGTTCCCCCTTGAAGTCACGACATGACGCTACCGCCGCACCGGGGCGCCGACCGGCACCGTCGCGGCCCCGCCCCTACGATCGGCGACGGCGCCGGCGTCCGGCGCCCGAGCCGAAGGGGGAGCCGTGGGCTACCGAGTGATCCAGTGGGCGACCGGGGCCCAGGGTGTGGAGTCGATCCGGGCGATCGCCGGCCGTCCGGACATGGAGCTCGTCGGTGGGTGGGTCCACTCGGCCGAGAAGGAAGGGGTCGACCTGGGCGTCCTGGCCGGAGTCGAACCACTCGGCGTGACCGCCACCCGGGACATCGGCGCGCTGCTCGACCTGGAGGCGGACTGCGTCGCCTACATGCCGCGGCTCACCTCCCTCGACGACGTGTGCGCCCTGTTGGCCGGCGGCGCCAACGTGGTCACGACGGCCTTCCTCTTCTACCCGAGGGCGCTGCCCGGACCCGACCTCGCCCGGCTGCTCGAGGCGTGCGAGCGGGGAGGGACCTCGGTCCACGGAACGGGCCTCAACCCGGGGAACCTGAGCGGTGTCCTGCCGTTCGCCCTGTCCGGCATGTGCCGAACGGTCGACCGGGTCACCCTGCAGGAGCGGGCGGACTGGTCGTTCTACGAGAGCACCACCATCACCTTCGACAACATGCGCTTCGGGCGGCCCGCGGCCGAGGTGAACGAGGAGGACAGCGACTTCCTGGCGTTCAACAGCGGGATCTTCAAGGAGGAGGTGGCGCTGATCGCCGACGGGCTCGGTGCCACCCTCGACGAGATCACCACCGAGGTCGACCTGGTCCTGGCCGAGCACGACCACGACATCTTCGGCATCCGCCTGGCCGCCGGCACGGTCGCCGGACAGCGGTGGCACTGGCGCGGGCTGCGGGACGGTCGCATCCTGGTGGAGATCGACGCCCTGTGGACCGTGGGCGGCGAGTATCCGACGCACTGGCCCACCCCGCAGGACGGCTGGACGCTCACCCTCGAGGGTGACCCGTCGGTGCGGGCCCACTTGCTCACGCTGGCCAGCTACGAACGGGACCTCCCGCTGGCCGAGCACGTTCGGGCGGCCAGCGTGGCCACGGCGATGCAGGCCGTCAACTCGATCCCTGCGCTGTGCGAGGCGGCCCCGGGCGTCCGCACGATGGCCGACCTCGGGTTGGTGCGCAGCGGGGTCGGCTTCGGCCCCGCGGGGTCGCGCTGATCGAGCAGCTCGTCAGTCGACCAGCCCGTGCCCGGACGCCGCCTCACGCAGCCCGTCACGGGCGCGTGGGTCGGCGGCCTCCTCGATGAGCAGTCGGGCCTGGTCGCCGGTGCTGCGCCCGAACACCTCGGCGGCGCCGTGCTCGGTGACGATGACCGAGTGCTGGAACGACGTGGCCGGTTCGCGCAGGAGTGGGATCACATTCGACGTCCCCGACTTGTCGTGCCACGAGCGGAGGGCCACCACGGCGTGACCTCCGTGCGAGTGCAGCGCGCCGCTCACGAAGTCGGGCTGTCCGCCGAAGCCCGAGTAGATCCGCGAACGCACGTAGGAGGCGTTCACCTGATCGTAGAGGTCGACCTGCAGGGCGGTGTTGATGGACAGCATTGCCGGCTGCGCGGCGATGCGGGCCGGGTCGTTGACCACTTCGGTCCGCACCATGACCACCTGGGGGTTGCCGTCCACCCAGTCGTACAGCTCGGGTGACCCGAACAGGAACGAGGCCCGCAGCGGCCGGTCGGGGTCCAGCGCCCCGGCCCGTGCCAGCCCGAGGACGCCGTCACTGATCATCTCGGACCAGACGCCGAGCGAGCGCGCCCCGGTCAGCGCCCCGGCGGCGGCGTCGGGTATCTGCCCGATCCCGAGCTGGACGGTCCCTCCGTCACAGGCGTACCGGGCGGCCTGCTCGCCGATGGCGGCGCACACCGGGTCGTCGGCATGCGGATCCGGGGACGGCATCGGCTCCTCGACCTCGAGGGCCAGGTCGATGAGGTCGACGTCGACCAGCGCGTCGCCCAGGGTGTAGGGCATGCGGGCGTTGACCTGGGCGATCACCGGGCCACCGCGGGCCCGGACGGCCTCGATGGCCGCCGGAAGCAGGTTGACCTCGATCCCGAGGGAGACCCTGCCGTCACGGGGCGGGGTCGTCTGGATGAGCACGGCCTCGGGCGGGCGGTGCGATCGGAGGAGACGGGGCACCAGCGACAGCCGCATCGGGAGGTAGTCGACCAGGGGGTCGCCCCGGACGCCGGGCCCGACGAACGGGGTCTCGGTCACCCAGCCGTCGCGTCGGGGCCAGCCGACCTGGTTGTTGAGCGAGAAGGCACGGCAGCGGGGGAGCGCGGCGTCGAGGATGCGGACGAGCTCATGGGGCGTGGCGAAGTTGCCCGCCACCACGACCCGGGGCGCGTCGCCCGGCAGCGCCGCCAGCCGGTCACGGATGACGGTCTCGGTCACCGTGCGCACGGGTCGAACCTACCGGTCCCGGTGGTCGATCCCGGGGACCGCCGTCCGGCCCGGCCCCTCGCGGAGTGGAGCGGCTGAAGGGGATCGAACCCTCGTCATCTGATTGGAAATCAGAGGCTCTACCATTGAGCTACAGCCGCATCAGTGCGGCCCCGACTCTAGCAGTGGACCGCTGACCAGGACGTTTGTCTCGACCAACGACCCGTGGACCTGCATGCGGGTCAGACTTGGTCGGGCGACCACAGGGGCTCGTCGACGGTGAACCCGACGGGAGCGCCCCAACGGTTGCGGTAGGCGACCTCGTGGACCGGACGGCGCTCGGCCACGCCCCACCGGCCGGTCGGGTACCCGAAGCTGACGCAGCACGCCATGATCCACTGCTCGTCGGTGGGCACACCCAGGATCTCGAACGTCTCGTCCGGGTGCCAGAACCCGAGCACGGCAGTCAGCGAGCTGCCCACGCCGTGGGCCCGGGCGGCCAGCTGCGCACTCCACACCGCCGGGTAGATCGACCCTCCGGTCGGGTCGCCCTGGATGAACGCGAACAGGAACAGCGGGACTTCGGCGAAGTGGTCGGCCAGCCAGTCGGCCGATGCCTGCACCTTCAGCAGCTGCACGCTCTCCGGATCGTCGGGCGCGCCGTGGGCGGCGGCCAGACGGTCCGCGTAGACCGTGTCCCACAGCTCGGTGATCGCGTGGCGGTAGAGGGGGGCGAGCCGGCCGATCTGGTCCTTGTCGTCGACCACCAGGAATCGCCAGTTCTGGGTGTTGCCACCCGATGGCGCCCGGATTGCCGCGTCCAGGATCTGGGCCTGGACGTCCATCGGCACCGGGTCGGGTCGGACGCGGCGCATCGCCCGTGTCGTGTACAGCGCCTCGAAGATGTCCACCCGTCGCTCCCGGAGTCCCCCGACGCCCCGTGGCGGTCGGTCGGCCCTCACCGTACCGCCGCGCGTGGTTGACGGGCGGCGTGGCCGGGCCGGGGGCCGTGGCCCCCCGGGTGCTAAGAACCGGGCATGGACGCCTCCCCCAACGTGCCGGACGACGTCGTCGAGCTCGAGGTGGGTGCCATTGCCGCCGGCGGCGGCTGCGTGGCCCGGGGACCGGACGGCCGTGTCGTGTTCGTCCGCCACAGCCTGCCCGGCGAGCGCGTGCGGGTCCGCATCACCTCGGAGACGACGTCGTTCCTGCGCGCCGACGCCGTGGAGGTGCTGGAGCCGTCGTCCGACCGCGTCGACCCCGTCTGTCCCCACGCCGGGCCCGGACGGTGCGGCGGCTGCGACTTCCAGCACGTGGACGCCGCCGC
>JADGOH010000026.1 GCA_017883025.1 Acidimicrobiales bacterium | reverse complement strand
CGCCGCTCCCGGTGATCGGCGTCCCCGTGGCGCTGGCCAACCTGGGCGGGCTCGACTCGCTCCTGGCCATGGTGCAGATGCCCAAGGGGATCCCGGTGGCGACGGTGGCCGTCAACGGGGCGCGCAACGCCGCGCTCCTGGCCATCCGCATCATGGCGCTCTCCGACCCTCGCCTGGCCGCCGAGCTCGACACCTTCATCGCCGACCTGGCCGACCAGGTACGGGACATGGACGCCGAGGTGGTCGCCCGCTACCAGCCGGGCTGACGCAGATCCAGCGGGCCGGACGACAGGCACGGGTCCACCGGGCCACTCGGGCCGAGCCATGGACAATCGGCGTCCCGGGTCTATACTAGAACGTGTTCTAGAAACTTCGACTCCGGGAGGCACCGTGCACGAGCGCGTCGACACCAGGCCGACGGCGGCCGGTGATTCCACGGGACGGATCGCCTTCGTCCAGTCCGAGTGGCACGAGGACCTGGTCGACCGGTGCCGCGACGCCTTCCTCGGTGAGATCACCCGCCTCGGCGTCGACGCGGCCCAGGTCGACCTCTACCGGGTCCCCGGCGCATTCGAGATCCCGTTGCACGCCCAGCGGCTCGCCGCCAGCGGGCGGTACGCGGCCGTCGTGGGAGCCGGCCTGGTGGTCGACGGTGGGATCTACCGGCACGAGTTCGTGGCCGACGCCGTCGTCAGCGGTCTCATGCGCGTCCAGCTCGACACCGATGTGCCGATCCTCTCGGTCGTGCTCACCCCCCACCACTTCCACGACCACGCGGTGCACGAGGAGTTCTTCGCCGGTCACCTGGAGGAGAAGGGCACCGAGGCGGCCCGGGCCTGCGCCCGGACGCTCACCAGCCTCGCCACCCTGCCCGGCCGGGCCGCCTGACCACCGGCGTCAGCGCGGCGCCAGCCCGTCGACGGCCTCGGCCAGGTCCACCCCGAACGGGAGCACGGCGAGCACGGGGATGTCGACGCCGTTGGCCACGTAACGGTCGATCCGGTCACGGCACTGCGCATACGAGCCGTGCACGATGAGGTCGTCCACCACCTCGTCGGGGACCGCCGCCAGGGCGCCCTTGCGATCACCGTCCCGCCACAGCCGCCACATCGGCTCGAGTGCCTCGCCCCGGCCGAGCCACCGGTGGAACTCGGCGTAGACCCCCACGTTGAGGTAGGCGGTGATCATCCGGCGTCCGATGGCCCGGGCCATGTCGGCATCCTCGCTCGGGATCACGAAGATCCGGGCGGCCACCGGGATGTCGGCCCCCAGTTCGGGGGTCACCGTCGTCACGTCGTCGGGTGACAGCCAGTTGATGATGACCCCGTCGGCCGCTCGCCCGGCCAGGCGGAGCATGCCCGGGCGCAGGGCGGCCAGGAAGATCGGCGGGGGGTGTTCCACCGGTCGGGCCAGGCGGAACCCGGAGACCTCGAACGTGTCGTAGACGGTGTCCACCTTCTCGCCGGCCAGGGCGTCGCGCAGGAAGGCGATGGTGTCGCGCACCCGTTTGTACGGCTCCGTGAACGGCACCCCGTTCCACTTGGACACGATCACGTCGGAGGACGTGCCCAACCCGAACGTGAAGTGCCCGGGCGCGGCCTCGGCCAGCGCGGCCACGCTCTGGGCCAACAGCGCCGGGCCCCGGGTGTAGGCGGGGATGATGGCCACGCCGAGCTGCAGGGCGGGCGTCCAGGCGGCGGCGAGCGCCAGCGGGGTGAACCCGTCGAGCCCGTCGGTCTCGGCCGACCACACATCGGTGTACCCGAGGGCCTGGAGGTCCTCGTACCAGCGCTTGTGCTCGGTCATCGGCACCCCGTCGAAGGGGACGGTGATGCCGTAGCGGCGGGTCCTCCCGTCCGGGGGCGCGGCAGTCGTCTCGATGGGGGCGTCGGCGGGGGTCATGGCCTCCGTATTACACCCTTCGGGCACACTGCTCCCATGAGCCAGAACCTCGAGGCCCGCATCCGTGGGCTCCAGCCCCAGCTCCCGCTCCTCGTCGCCGATCCGGACGAGGTCGCACCCGTCGACGCGGTGCCGGTCGACCAGGACCGCGACTGGCAACTCGACGAGCACACCAGGCGGGTCGGACGACGCGGCATCGCGGCCGCCCGGGCCCACCTGCGCAGTGCCGCGGGTCGCGCCGCCTGACCGACCGGCGACTACGGTCAGTGCATGGCGACCGTGGCCGAGCGGCTCGGGGCAGCACCCGATGCCCGCCTCCTGATCCTCAACTGTGCCGACCTCGGGTTCTGCCACGCCGCGACGACCGGCGTCTACGAGGCCCTGCGCGACGGCTTCGCCACGTCGGCCTCGCTGGTGGTGCCGGCCCCCTGGGCCCGTGAGGCCGCATCCCGGTTCCGGGGTGACGACGTCGGGGTCCGCCTGACCCTCAACGCCGAGCACGACCTGTACCGGTGGGGCCCGATCACCCAGGCGCCCTCCCTCCTCGACGGCGACGGCGGGTTCCCCCGCACGGTGACCGACGTGTGGGACCACGCCGACCTCGACGAGGTCCGGCGTGAGTGCCGGGCCCAGTTGGAGCGGGCCGTGCTGTGGGGCTTCGACATCAGCCACCTCGACGCCCACATGGACGCCCTCCTCCTCCGTCCCGAGTTCTTCGACATCTACCTGGAGCTGGCCGTCGACTTCGGGCTCCCGCTGCGCCTGCCCGACGAGTCGGTCGAGCCCAACGTCGGGTTCCCCATCCGCAAGCTGGCCGCTGAGGAAGGCGTGCTGTTCGCCGACCGGGCCGCCACCGTCCCGGCACGCGGCGGCCGGGAGGCACTCCTCGACCTGCTCGGCACCCTCGAGCCGGGGGTGACCGAGATCACCCTCCACCCCGCCGTCGACAGCGACGAGTTGCGGGCCGCGTCCGATGACTGGGAGTCCCGGGTGGCCGACCACTCGCTACTGGTCGGCGACCGCGAGGTGGCGGCGTTGCTGGACTCGGTCGGAGCCATCCGCATCGGCTACCGACCACTCCGTGACGCCATGCGCCACCCGATCCGGCCGTGACCTCCGCACCCGTGCCCGAGGCGCGGGAGCCGGCCGGGGGCCCGGGGCCGAAGCCGGTGACCGTCACCGGCCTGCTCCTGCTCGACCCGCACGGGTACGACCCGACCCACGTGGACTCGGTG
>JADGOH010000115.1 GCA_017883025.1 Acidimicrobiales bacterium | reverse complement strand
GTCGGCCACCTCGTCGGCCCGGTCATCTCGATGGCGTCGACCGCGGACGGCACCGGGTACTGGCTCGCCGCCGCCAGCGGCGCCGTGTCGCCGCACGGCTCGGCCACGGACCTGGGCTCGCCCACGGGCATCGCGCTCGCTGCACCGATCCGGAAGATCGTCGCCGACCCGAAGGCGAACGGGTACTGGGAGGTCGCAGCCGACGGCGGCGTCTTCGCCTACGGCGCCGCACCCTTCGAGGGATCCGCTTCGGTCCTGAAGCTCAACTCGCCGATCGTGGACCTCGTCCCCACAGCAGACGGTCAGGGCTACTGGGAGGTCGCCGCCGACGGCGGCGTGTTCGCCTGCGGCGATGCGGTGTTCGCCGGCTCGCTGGGCGGCACCATGCACTCCTCGCCGACCGTGGGCATGGCCCTCGACAGCGCCACCGGCGGCTACTGGCTGGTGGCGGCAGACGGCACCGTCAGTGCGTTCAACGCCCCGCCGCTCGGTCCGCAGACCGGTGCGCCGGCCGCCGAACTCCCGGCCGGGCCGGTCGTGGGCATCGCCGCCAGCACCGACGGCAAGGGCATCTGGGAGGTCACCCACGCCGGGTCGGTCTACGCCTACGGTGACGCCGCATTCCTCGGCCCGCTGGCCGCGCTCGACCCGGCCGCCCCGGTCACGTCGGTGACCGCCGACCCCTCGGGCTCGAACGGCTATTGGTTGGTGTCGGCCGACGGCGGCGTCTTCGCGTTCGGCAGCGCCTTCTACGGCGCCGGCTGAGCCGCTGCACCGCCGCCCCGACCGGGACGCGGCCGCCCCGTCCTCCTGTCCCGCAGTCGTGTCGCCCGTGCGCTCCCGTTGGTAGCGTCGTCGGCGATGCAGCCATGACCGACGGACCCGTGCACGGGCACGACTACAACGACCCCGAGGCTCCCGGGCACTCCGACGTCACCCCGTTGCTGGCCACCGCGGAGCAGCGCGCCACGCTCATGGTCCGGAACTTCCAGGACCCGGCCCAGGAGTGGCGCCGACTCGTCGCCGAGCTGGTCGGCACCTTCTTCCTCGTGCTGGTGGCGGCCGGCGGTCCGATGATCGACCACGCGTTTCCCGGATCGGTGGGCCGCGCCGCCGCCGTCGTGGCACCGGGGCTGATGGTCATGTCGATCATCCTGTTCATGGGCAAGGTGTCGGGCGCCCACCTCAACCCGGGTGTGAGCATCGCCTTCTGGATGCGCCGTGACTTCCCCGGGCGCCGGGTGCCGGCCTACGTGGTGGTGCAGTTCGGCGGTGCGGTGCTGGCCGCCTGGTTCCTCCAGGCGGTGGTGCACGTGTCCGCCGCCTACGGCTCGAATTACCCGGCATCGGCCAGCACGCCACTCGACGCATTCCTGATGGAGACCGTGCTCACGCTCGGGCTGGTGAGCGTCATCCTCGGGACCGCGTCGGGCGCCCAACAGGTGGGCCTGTTCGGCGCCATCGGAGTGGGCAGCTACATCGCGCTCGCCGGTCTGTGGGCGAGCCCCATCTCCGGCACGTCGATGAACACGGCCCGCACGCTGGGCCCCGACATCGTGGCGGTCGACTTCACCAGCTGGTGGGTGTACGTCGCCGGGCCGTTGCTGGGTGCCGTGCTCGCGGTGGGACTGGCGTGGCTGCTGCGCGGTCCGGGCGGGGGGAAGTCGGGCTCGTTGGCGGCCCAAGGGAGCATCAACCCGAACATCTCCCGGCCGGGCAAGGCCTGATCCGGGAGGGGCGGCCACGGCGCATCGATCGGTTGGCCCTCCATCGCCTCTGGCGATCGGGGACGCCGCCCGATCGTCGGCTCAGCCCGTCGGCCCCACACTGCCCCGACCCCTGAGCCTCGACGCCCACGTCCGCTTCGGAGGCGTCCAGCCGATCGGCTTCTCGACGACGAGTGCCACTGACGTCGTGACGAACTCGCCGAGGGTCGTCCGCAGGTGGACGTCGCTGAACGGGGGAACATCGACGTGCCGATCGGCCGGGGTGTCCCCCTCCCTCAGGTCCAGATCGATCTGGTACCCCGCATCGGTCAGGCGGTCCGCGAGCTCGACGAGGTCCCGGCGTCGGAACAGGACCGTCCCACCGGTGGAGACGGTGTCGCTGTCCGACGACAGGTTGCACTCGGTCGTGTGGACGGCGACCCCTCCTTCCCGGACGAGACGCATCTGATTGCTCACGAAGTCCGCTCCCGACTCGAGTGAGCCGAGGTGCTCGAAGGCGCACGAAGACCAGGAGAAGTCGAATGTTCCGAGGTCGGTCGGAAGATCGGTCATGTCGATGTCCCGGTAGGTGACGAGATCGGCGAACCGGGCAGGATCGCAGAGCCCGGCCTCGTTCAGACCGGACAGTCCATCGGCATATTCCGCGCCCGACTGCTTCCAGCCCGTGGCCGCTGCCCGTTCCGGCTGAAGGTCGGAGGCGAGCACCCGGCACCCCTCGGCTGCGAAGAGCGCCACCAGCGGCTCCTTCCCGACCCCGAAGCCGATCCCGTCACGCCCGGGTCGGAGCATGTCCCGTTCGGCGAGCGACTCGCAGATGTACAGCCACTCCCACATCTTCCGGTGGACGATCATCTCCTTCGGGTCGGTGCCGTCGGGGTCCCACATGGGGCGGAGTCGGTCACCCCATGCGCGTAGCGCAGGAGAGGTGAGGCTCGTCATGGTGCACAACTGGCTGGACAGCACGACGGAGATGGTCGCACATCCATGACGGACGCGCGGTCGGGTCGTGGGAAGTCCACCCGCCGGCCGAACAGGCCCGCACACCCCTGCATGCCGGTGGACGGCGCTCGCGATCGACGGGTGACCGGCGGACCCGACCTACCAGAGACTTCCGAGCTCGGAGTCGACGATGCTGGTCAGTGGCGCCTGGACCGGTGGCAGCGCGACGTCGTCCGCCCCCCGGACGACCTGCAGGTCGAGCAGGGAGTCCACGTCCGGGGGCAGGAACCGGCTGCGCAGCGCATAGCTGTGCTTGTCGGTCCGACCGGCCGGGTCACCGTGGTGGTAGCGGAGCGGCGCATAGAGGTGGAGGTGCCGCCTGGCCCGGGTGAGCGCCACGTAGAACAGCCGTCGTTCCTCGTCGACGCTTTCGGCGTCGCCGGTGGCCATGTCTGACGGAAAGGCCCCGTCGGCGACGTGGATCAGGTGGACGACCCCCCACTCGCCGCCCTTGGCCGAGTGCACTGTGGACAGGGTGAGCCAGTCGTCGTCGAGCGCCGGAGCGCCGGCGAGGTCACCGGTCGAACTCGGCGGGTCGAGCGTGAGGTCGGCCACGAACTGGCCGGCCGAGGGCGACTCCGCCGCGATCCGGGCGAGGGCGTCGAAATCCGCCAGGCGGGCCTCCGGGTGGTCGTACCGGTGGCGGACCATCGGGTCGAGCGCGGTGGCCAGGGTCTCGACCTGGGCCCCGGCGGGCAGCGACCCTGCACGACAGGCACCGAGCGCGTCGGCCAGGAGCGTGAGGTCGGCAGTGGCACCGGACGCTCCACCGCAGTGCCCGGGGTCGGTGCAGAAGGCAGCCAGCGGGTCGGGACCCCTGCGGTCGGGCTCGCGGACACCCAGGGTCGCCAGGATCCGGTCGACCGACGTCGGCCCGGCGCCCCGGGCCAGGTGCAGGACCCGCACCCAGGCCAGTTCGTCCCACGGGTTCTGGACGATGCGGAGCATGGCGAGCAGGTCACGGACGTGGGCGGCCTCGAGGAACCGGAGGCCGCCGTACTTGACGAACGGGATGCGGCGCCGGCGCAGCTCCACTTCCAGCAGGTCGCTGTGGTGGCCGGTCCGGAACAGGACGGCCTGGTCACGCAACGGGATGCCGGCCTCGTAGTGGTCGAGGACGGTCTGGCTGACCGCGGTGGCCTGGGCCTGCTGGTCGGGGCAGGTGGCGAGGGTCGGGAGCACGCCGCCCGGCTCCTCGGTCCAGAGCTGCTTGCGGAACCCTTCGCCGGCCTCGGCGATCACCGCGTTGGCCAGCCCGAGGATCGGCGTGGTCGACCGGTAGTTCTGCTCGAGGGCGATGGAGGTGGTGCCGGGGAACTGGTCCGGGAAGTCCAGGATGTTGCGCACGGTGGCCGAGCGGAACGAGTAGATGGCCTGCGCGTCGTCGCCGACGACGGTGACCCCGAGTCCGTGGGCGCCGAGGGCGCGGAGGATGTCGGCCTGGACCAGGTTGGTGTCCTGGTACTCGTCGACCAGGACGTGATCGAACTGCCCGGCCAGTACCGGGCCCACCGTCGGATGGCGCACGGCTGCCCGCCAGTAGAGCAGGAGGTCCTCGAGGTCGAGCAGGTGCTGGGCCCTCTTGCGTTCGGTGTAGTCCGCGAAGATCGTCCGCAGGCCCTCGACGTCGTCGAGGCACCACGGGAAGGTCCGGGCGACTGTCTCCTCGAGCGGTATCTGACTGCTGACCGTCCGGCCGTAGACGGACTCGACCGTCTCGGTGCGGGGGAACCGACGCTGCGAGTCGGCGGCCACCGGCGCCCGCACCAGCGCGAAGAGGTCGCGGGAGTCACCCGGTCCGAGGACGCTGAACTGCTCGGCCAGGCCGAGCCCGGTGCCGAAGCGGGCGAGGACCCGGTGGGCGACCGAGTGGAACGTCCCGGCGACCACCTGTCCGGCCACCAGTGGGTCGGTGAGGTGGCCGACCCGGTTGGTGAGCTCCGCGGCGGCCCGGCGGCTGAAGGTCACCAGCAGCACCCGTTCCGGGGGCACCCCGTCGTCGAGCATCCGGGCGAGCCGGCTGACCAGGGTCCGGGTCTTGCCTGTACCCGCGCCCGCGCTGATGAGCAGGGGACCGTCCCGATGGTCGACCGCCCGACGCTGGGCGTCGTTGAGGCCCTCGGCCCAGGTCGGAGTCTCCACGGGGATTGCCACCCCCGGATCGTACCGGCAGTCGGGGTGGAAAAGCGAACATGCGTTCGCTAGGGTCCGATCCATGCACTACGAGGTGGACGTGACCATCCCCCGGCCGCTCGACGAGCCCACCACCCGGTTCCTCGACGCTGTCTGCCGGTCGGCGAACCGGGTCAGCCGGTACCGGGGCGACGGAGCGGGGATCCACCTCACCGTCGAGGTGTCGGGGATGTGCCGCGACGACGCCATCCGCTCTGCGGTCCGGGAGGTGGCCGGCATCTTCCCCGGTCGCACCGACGGCACCTACGGTGAGCCGTTGGAGCACTGACCGCGGTCGTGTGACGTGTCGGGAAATCGAAAACGAGAATGATAATCATTATCAGTTCCGCGCTCGGCACATTCCACCGACCGACCAGCACCCGCTGCCCCGCCGTCCGTGGCCCGCTGGAGGCCAGCGGGCCACGGACGGTCGGCGTCAGCCGCCGACGAGTTTGCCGAGCGCCTTGGCGTGCCAGGTCTCGCGCCCGGCGCGGTCCTCGGCCCTGTCGGCACTGCCGGCCAGGCGCAGCCCGGCGTTGATGCCCACGTAGCGGAACGGCTCGGGCTCCCACCGGCGCGACCGGTGGTTCACCCACGGGAGCCCCGTCAGGCCGGTGGCATCGCCGATGATCAGGTCGCGCAGGGTGCGACCGGCCAGATTGGTCGTCGACAGCCCGTCGCCCACGTAGCCGCCGGCCCACGCCATCCGGGTCGCCGGGTCCATCCCCACCGAGGAGAACCAGTCCCGGGTGATGCCGAGCGGGCCGCCCCACCGGTGGGTGATCGCCGCCCCGGACAGCTCGGGGAACAGTTCGACCAGCGTGCGCCGGAGCGCTTCGTGCACCTCGTCGTCGTGGTCGTACTCGGGACTGATCGTGGAACCGAAGTGGTACGGCGCCCCGCGTCCGCCGAAGGCCAGGCGGCCGTCCCGGGTGCGCTGGCCGTAGATGACCAGGTGCCGGTGGTCGGCGAACGTCTCCCGGTCGGCCAGCCCGTGGTCGGCCCAGAACGAGTCGGGCAGCGGCTCGGTGGCGATCATCAACGAATAGACGGGGATGACGTCACGGTCGTGGCCGGCCAGGGTGCGGGTGTAGCCCTCGGTGGCGCGCACGACGGTGCGGGCCCGAATGGTGCCCCGCGCCGTGGTCACGACCCCGGGTGCGATGGCAACCACTTCGGTCTGCTCGTAGATGCGGACGCCCCGGTGCTCCACGACGTCGGCCAGGCCCCTGACCAGGCGGGCCGGGTCGACGGCTGCGCAGTGCGGGGTGAAGGTGCCGCCGAGGACGTCGGTGGCACCGATTCGGTCCCGGGCCTCGGCCGGGGAGAGGAATGCGAGGTCCCCCTCGTCGATGCCCCGTGCCCGGGCCTCGGCCACTTCGACGTGGGTACGTTCGAGCTGGGCGGGCGTCCGGGCGAGCACGACGGTACCGCCCTGGTGGAACCCGCAGTCGATGCCCTCGGTCGCCACCACCCGGCCGACCTCGCGGACGGTCGCCTGCATGGCCAGGCGTTGGGCCCGACCCGAGCCGGGGCCGCACCGCTTGTCGAGGGACGCCTCCGACACGCTGAACAGCGCCGAGCACCAGCCACCGTTGCGGCCCGACGCGCCGAATCCGGCGACGTCCCGCTCGAGGACGGCGATCGACAGGCTGGGGTCGGCCTCGCTCAGGTAGTACGCGGTCCACAGCCCGGTGAGTCCTCCGCCGACGATGGCGACGTCGGCCCGGGTATCGCCGTCGAGCGCCGGGCGGACCTGCAGCGGTCCCGGCAGTCCGTCCCACCACAGGGACAGGCGCCGGTAGCGCTCGCCCGGCGGCGGGGTCAGATCTGCTTCCACGCCTCGGTCAGGACGGAGCGCAGGCGCTCGGTGATGTACGCGAACTCCTCGGGACCGCAGGTGAGTGGCGGGGCCAGCTGGATCACGGGGTCGCCCCGGTCGTCGGCACGGCAGATGAGGCCGGACTCGTAGAGGGCACCGGACAGGAACCCGCGGAGGAGGCGCTCGGCCTCGTCGTCGTCGAACGTCTCCTTGGTGTCCTTGTTCTTCACCATTTCGATGCCGTAGAAGTAGCCCGCGCCCCGGACGTCGCCCACGATGGGTAGGTCCCTGAGGGTGTCGAGCGAAGCCTTGAACTCGGCTTCGTTGTCGCGGACGTTCTCCAGGATCCCCTCCTTCTCGAACACGTCGATGTTGGCCAGCGCGACGGCCGTGCTGACCGGGTGCCCGGCGAAGGTGATGCCGTGCAGGAAGCTCGCGCCGGCGAGGAAGGGCTCGATCACGCGGTCGCTGACGGCCAGCGCGCCCAGCGGCGAATACCCGCTGGTCAGGCCCTTGGCCATGGTGATCATGTCGGGCACGTAGTCGTAGCGCTCGGCACCGAAGAAGTGCCCGAGCCGGCCCCATGCGCAGATGACCTCGTCGGATACCAGCAGGACGCCGTAACGGTCGCAGATCTCGCGGACCCGCTGGAAGTAGCCGGGGGGCGGTGGGAAGCAGCCGCCGGCGTTCTGGACCGGCTCCAGGAACACGGCGGCCACGGTCGCCGGGTCCTCGGACAGGATCGCCTGCTCGATGGCGTCGGCGGCCCACCGGCCGTAGGCCTCGATGTCGTCCTCGAAGTACGGCGCCCGGTAGAAGTTGGTGTTCGGGACCTTGAACGCACCCGGAACCAGCGGCTCGAACGGCGTACGGATCTCGGTGACGCCGGTGATCGACAGGGCGCCCATCGTGGCGCCGTGATAGGCGATGTCCCGGCTGATCACCTTGTAGCGCTCGGGCTGGCCGATCAGCTTGAAGTACTGGCGGGCCAGCTTCCACGCCGACTCGACTGCCTCGGATCCGCCGGTGGTGAAGAAGATCCGGTTGAGGTCACCGGGGGTGAGGCCGGCGATCTTCTCGGCCAGCTCCACGGCCTTCGGATGGGCGTAGCTCCACACCGGGAAGTAGGCGAGCTTGGCCGCCTGCTCGGCGCCGGCCTCCACCAGCTCCATCCTGCCGTGGCCGAGCTGGCTGGTGAACAGGCCGGACAGGCCGTCCAGGTAGCGCTTGCCGTGCTGGTCGTAGACCCACACACCTTCGCCGTGGGTGATCACCGGGATCTCGTGGCCCGGGGTGGCTCCCGTCATCCGGGTGAAGTGCATCCAGAGGTGTCGGTGGGCGCTCGCCTGCAGTGCGTCGTTCGAGTACTCGGTCATCGGGTCCCCCATGTGTAGGTCTGCTTCTTCAGCTTCAGGTACATGAACATCTCGGTGCTGCGTACGCCCGGGATCTGCCGGATCACGCCGTTCAAGAGGTCCAGCATGTGGTCCTCGTCCTCGCAGACCAGCTCGACGAGAATGTCGAAGGTGCCGGTGACCATGACCACGTAGTCGATGTCGTCGACGGCGGCCAGGCGGTCGGCCACCTCACGGGTGTCGCCGTCGGCCCGGATCCCGACCATGGCCTGGCGTCGGAAGCCGACCTGCAGCGGATCGGTGACGGCCACGATCTGCATGATCCCGGCTTCGCGCATCTTCTGGACCCGCTGGCGGACTGCGGCCTCGGACAGTCCGACCGCTTCGGCGATCGAGCCATAGGTGCGTCGTCCGTCCTGTTGGAGCTGCTCGACGATCGCCTTGTTGACGTCGTCGAGGAGTCCGGCGGCCGCATTGGCGGGGACGGGGCTGCTCACGGCAGGTCCCCCTGGTCGGGGGCGCACGGGGTGCGCCCGGTTCCGCTGTCGTTGTCGTTCGCCATTCCCATTCCTGGATAGTTCTAGCAGTTAACGCACAGTTAACGCGGATTCTGCGGGAAAAACAAGCGGTTTCCGTGGATGTACAGGAAGAAATTTCCGAAAACACTTGTCAGATCGGCCGGGATGGGACACGATGACACCCAATCAGCAGGTCCTACCTGCCTGCCCAGTGTCGGAGCAACAGCTGTCGACATCGAACCATCTCCGGGGAGGAAGCAACCGTGAGCACCAAGCGCCTGTCGAACTTCGTAGGGGGCGCCTACGTCGAGACCCGCTCGGGGGCCGCGTCGGAACTGGTGGACCCGAGCACGGGTGAAGTGAACCTCGAGGCCCCGGTGTCCGGGCCGGACGATGTCGACGCCGCGTTGACCGCCGCCGCCGCCGCCTTCCCGGAGTGGCGTGACGCCACCCCGTCCGAGCGCAGCCTGGCCCTGTTCCGCATTGCCGATGCCATCGAGGCCCGGGCCGAGGAGCTCGTGGCCGTCGAGAGCGGCAACACGGGCAAGCCGCTCGCCGTCACCATGTCGGAGGAGATCCCTCCGATGGTCGACCAGATCCGGTTCTTCGCCGGTGCGGCCCGCCACCTCGAGGGCAAGTCGGCCGGTGAGTACCTGGCCGACCACACCTCCATGATCCGCCGCGAGCCGATCGGCGTGTGCGCCGCCGTCACCCCCTGGAACTACCCGGCGATGATGGCCGTGTGGAAGTGGGCGCCGGCCATCGCCGCCGGAAACGCCATGGTGCTGAAGCCGTCCGACACCACGCCGGCCTCGACCCTCCTGATGGCCGAGATCATGTCCGAGTTCCTGCCCGACGGCGTGTTCAACGTCGTCTGCGGCGACCGGGACACCGGCCGGGCCCTGGTCGAGCACCCGACGCCGGCCATGGTGTCCATCACCGGCAGCGTCCGGGCCGGCATGCAGGTGGCCGAGTCGGCGTCCCACGACGTCAAGCGGGTCCACCTCGAGCTCGGCGGCAAGGCGCCGGTGGTCGTGTTCGACGACGCCGACCTCGAGGCGGCGGCCGAGGGCATCGCCATCGCCGGCTACTTCAATGCCGGCCAGGACTGCACGGCGGCCACCCGCGTACTGGCCGCCCCGGGCATCTACGACGACTTCGTGGCCGCACTGGCCGAGCAGGCCAGGGCCCAGACCGTTGGCGGGACCGACGTGGCCGACGCCGACTTCGGGCCGCTGAACAGCGCCGCCCAGCTCGAACGCCTCGGCGGATTCTTCGACCGCCTGCCGAGCCACGCCGAGATCGTGACCGGCGGCGCCCCGGTCGGTGAGCGCGGCTTCTGCTTCGCACCCTCGGTCATCGCCGGGCTCCACCAGGACGACGAGGTCATCCAGGAGGAGCTCTTCGGCCCCGCCATCACCGTCCAGCGCTTTTCCGACGAGGACGAGGCCATCGCCTGGGCCAACGGGGTCCGCTACGGGCTCGCCTCGAGCGTCTGGACCCAGAACCACGGCCGGGCCATGCGCATGGCCAAGGCCCTCGACTTCGGGTGCGTGTGGATCAACACCCACATCCCGATCGTCGCCGAAATGCCCCACGGCGGGTTCAAGCACTCGGGCTACGGCAAAGACCTGTCGTCGTACGGGTTCGAGGACTACACCCGGATCAAGCACGTCATGAGCTTCATCGGAAGCTGACCGGGAACCGTGGCCGGGGGCGGCCGCGGGCAAGGCTCACCGGCGGATGAGTAGTACCGCAGGACCACCGGGGGGACTGGTGGAGCAGGAACCAGTAGGGGTTACCGACAGCCAGTTGGACGAGCAGCAAGGGGAGACACCATGAGCACGGACATCGTCGACGACAGCGGAAGACCGCAGGAGGTACCTGGACCCTTCGGGGCCCCGGTCCCCGAGGGTGAGGTCGAAGCGAGCCTGCGGGCCGACGAACTCAACCTGTTCGACTCCACGGCCGTCGCCGTGTCGTCGGTCGCCCCGGCCTACTCCCTGGCCTCCACGCTGGGCTTCATCTTCATCATCGCAGGTGTGGCCTACGCCGGACCGGCGCTGATGCTCGTCGCCTTCGTCCCCGTGCTGTTCATCGCGGTGGCCTACTTCCACCTGAACCGCCGGTACCCGCACGCCGGGGCGTCCTACGCCTGGTTGGCCAAACTCGTCCATCCGACTGTCGGCTGGTACAACGGCTGGATCCAGGTGGCCACGTCGGTCATCTTCTGCGTGGCCGCCCCGTTCCTGGCCGGCCAGTACACGCTGCAGCTGTTCAACTCGCTCGGGTGGATCTCGGATGCGGCGGCCAACAACGTCTGGTACACGACCTTCACCGCCTCGCTCTTCCTCGCCTTCGTGACCTTCATCTGCATCTACGGCATCCGGTGGACGACCAATCTCCAGTGGATCCTGGTGCTGATCGAGTACATCGCCGTCCTGGTCTTCTCGGTCGGCGGGATCATCAAGGTGGCGGTGTCGCATCCGAAGGGCTCGTCCAGCTTCCACGCCGGGTGGTTCTGGCCGGGCAACATCCACGGGTACGAGGCACTCGCCGGGGGCGCCGCCCTCGCCGTGTTCTTCTTCTGGGGCTGGGACACCACGGTCAACCTGAGCGAGGAGTCGAAGCAGTCCAACCGGATCCCGGGCCAGGCCGCCATCATCTCGATGTTCCTGCTGCTCTTCGTCTTCGTCCTCAACTTCGTGGCCGTCGAGATGCTGGTGCCGGCCGACCAGATCGCCAACCAGGGCGGCAACATCCTCTTCTACTTCGGTGAGCAGTTCGCCGGCGGATGGGCCAAGTACGTGATGATCTTCGCCGTCATCACCTCGACGATCGCCACCACGCAGACCACCCTGCTGCCGGCGGCCCGGATCAGCTACGCCATGTCGCGCGACGGGGTGTTCCCCCGGCTCTTCGGCACCATCCACCCGAAGTTCAAGACGCCGGCCACCGGCACCCTGGTGCTGGCGTTCATCGCCCTGATCGGGATGTACGGCATCGTGACCTTCGACAGCGCAACCAACGTGACCAACATCCTGGGCTATCTCATCACCGACCTGGGCGTCCTGGTCGCCATCTACTACGGCGCCACGGGTCTGGCCTGCGCCTGGGCGTTCCGCAAGGCTGCCTTCCAGAAGACGTCGTTCTTCTTCACGGGCATCCTGTTGCCGGCGCTGGCCGGGCTGTTCATGTTCTGGGTCGGGTTCGAGGTGATCCGTCAGAACTGGGGCTCCCACATGGCCCCCACGGTCGTCGTGGTCGCCCTGGGCATCCCGCTCGTCATCATCGCCGTCGTGCAGACGAAGGGCGACTTCTTCAAGACGAAGCCCATCGCCTACACCAGCATCGAGGAGTAGTCCCGCGGCCGGCCGCCGGGCGATCCGCCCGGCGGCCGTGCCGCGTCCGTATCCCTAGTCAGTAGCCGAGCAACGAGGTCGAACCAGTGATTGTCGGAGTACCGAAGGAAGTCAAGGCTGACGAGTACCGGGTGGCCATCACCCCGGCGGGCGTCCGCGAGCTGACGGCCGCGGGCCACACCGTCTACGTCGAGAAGGCGGCCGGGGTCGGCTCGTCCATTCCGGACGAGGACTTCGTCGCCACCGGCGCGCAGATCGTCGACGACCCCGACGACATCTGGTCGACCTCCGACATGATCCTCGGGGTCAAGGAGCCGGTCGCCGTCGAGTACCCGCGGCTCGGCATGAAGAAGGATCAGGTCCTCTTCACCTACCTCCACCTGGCCGCGTCGAGGGAGTGCACCGACGCCCTCATCGCCGGCGGCAACACCGCCGTCGCCTACGAGACGGTCCGGCTGCCCGACAACTCGCTCCCGCTCCTCACCCCGATGAGCGAGGTGGCCGGTCGCATGGCCCCGCTCATGGGCGCACACCACCTCATGCGCCCGGGCGGCGGCCGCGGCACCCTGGTGTGCGGCGTGCCCGGCGTGCGCTGCGCCAAGATCGTGATCCTCGGCGCCGGTGTGGCCGGCATGGCGGCGGCCACCCTGGCCGTGGGCATGCACGCCGAGGTCTACATCCTCGACCGCAACCTCGAGCGCCTGCGCCAGGTCGACCACCACTTCCGGGGCGGGCTCGAGACGGTGGCGTCCAGCACGCACGCCATCGAGGAGGTCTGCACCGACGCCGACATCGTGATCGGTGCCGTGCTCGTCGTCGGGGCCAAGGCTCCCAAGCTCATCAGCGACGAGCTGGTCGGAAGGATGCGCGACGGCTCGGTGCTCGTCGACATCTCGGTCGACCAGGGCGGCTGTTTCGAGTCGACCCGGCCCACCACCCACTCGGACCCGACCTTCGAGGTCAACGGCTCGATCTTCTACTGCGTGGCCAACATGCCCGGCGCGGTGCCCCACTCGTCGACCCACGCCCTGGTGAACGCCACCCTCCCCTACGTGCTGAACATCGCCAACCACGGATGGAAGGACGCGGTGGCCGAGGACCCGGCACTGGCCGAGGGCGTCAACGTGGTGGACGGGACGATCGTGTACGAGCCGGTGGCCGAGGCCCACGGCATGGACTACCGGCCGCTGGCCAAGTTCATCGCCTGAGGGGTCCGACCCCCGGACACGTGTGACCTGATGACCCGCTCCCGTTCAGTTCGGCCGGCGCTCCGGCACCGAGCCCGGGGCGAGCGGACCGTCGGCGATGTGCCCGGGCACGGCGATGCCGTCGCGCAGGTCCGGTGCGGCCAGCGGATGGTGGCGCACGGTCGTCAGGGGCACGACGCCGGCCCACACGGCGAGGTCGAGGTCGGCCTCATCGTCGTCGGGCGGGCCCTCGCTCACCTTCACCGACGCCTCGTCGAGGGACAGGCGCAGCACGGTGGTGGAGGCCAGCTCCTTGACCGAGGGCGACCGGGCGTAGGCCCACTGCCCGGGCACGGCGTGCTCGGACAGTGCCTCGAGGGACGCGAGCTTGTCGGCCGGGTCGTCCACCAGCTCGGGCATCCCGTAGACCATGGCGCAGCGGTAGTTGACCGAGTGGTTGAAGACCGACCGGGCCAACACCAGCCCGTCGACCAGGGTCACCGTGACGCACACCGGGGTCGGGGCCTTGGCCGTGCGCAAGCTGCGGCTGGCGGCCGACCCGTGGACGACCAGGTGGCCGCCCATGCGGCCGTAGGTGGTCGGGACCACCATCGGCCACCTGTCGACGACGACGCCCAGATGGCAGACGAACCCGGCGTCGAGGACCGCGACCAGGTCCTCCCACCGGTGCGACCCCTGGTCGGGAAGGCGCCGCAGGCGCACCCGATCGGCGGACGGCCCCGGGTCCGCCCCGCGGCCGTCGTCGCTGTCCGTCATGCGACGATTGTTGCACGCCGCCCGCGGGGCCCCCGGCCCACGCCGGGACGGCCCAGTCGAGTCACCAGTACCAACGAGGGGGAGCGCCGCTCCCCGAGGAGCGATACCCCGTGAAGCAGATCGGATCATCCATCGAGGGGGCTGCAGCCCGCACGGCCCCGGTCTTCGACCCGGCGACCGGCGCACAGACCGCCGAGGTCGTGCTCGCCACCGTCAAGGACGTCGACCATGCCGTGGAGACGGCTGCGCAGGCGTTCCGGTCGTGGCGGGACACGTCGCTGACGGCCCGCAGCCGGATCCTGTTCGCCTTCCGCGAGCTGGCCGACAAGCACCGTGACGACCTGGCGGAGCTCATCACCGGCGAGCACGGCAAGGTGCTGGAGGACGCCCGGGGCGAGGTGGCACGCGGCATCGAGGTCATCGAATTCGCCTGCGGCATCCCCCACCTCCTGAAGGGCGAGTTCAGCGAGGACGTCTCGACCGGCGTCGACGCCTCCTCCATCCGCCAGCCCCTCGGCGTCGTGGCCGGCATCACCCCGTTCAACTTCCCGGTCATGGTCCCCATGTGGATGTACCCGGTGGCCATCGCCTGCGGGAACACGTTCGTGCTGAAGCCGTCCGAGCGCGACCCGTCGCCGTCCGTGCTCATCGCCGACCTGTGGCGCGACGCCGGCCTGCCCGAGGGCGTGTTCAGCGTCGTGCACGGCGATGCCGAGGCGGTCAACGCCCTGCTCGATCACCCGAAGGTGGCGGCTGTCTCCTTCGTGGGCTCGACGCCGATCGCGACCCACGTCTTCGAGCGGGGCCACGCCTCGGGCAAGCGGGTCCAGGCCCTCGGCGGCGCCAAGAACCACGCCGTCGTCCTGCCCGACGCGGATCTCGACTCCACGGCCGACGCCCTGATCGCCGCCGGATACGGCTCGGCCGGCGAGCGGTGCATGGCCATCTCGGCTGTCGTGGTCGTCGGCGACGCCGATCCGTTGGTTGCAGCAGTGGCGGACCGGGCCCGTGCCCTGGTCACCGGCCCGGGTACCGACCCGTCATCGGACATGGG
The DNA here is from genome assembly GCA_017883025.1 of Acidimicrobiales bacterium. Classification (GTDB taxonomy): domain Bacteria; phylum Actinomycetota; class Acidimicrobiia; order Acidimicrobiales; family RAAP-2; genus Bog-756. The sequence goes on along the minus strand of JADGOH010000115.1, from coordinate 7,255 downwards.
GCCCCTCATCACCCGGGTCCACCGCGACCGGGTGGCGGGCTATGTCGACTCGGCACTGTCCGACGGTGCCGAGGTCGTCGTGGACGGCCGCGGGGTCGCCGTCGCAGGCGGCGAGGACGGCTTCTTCTTCGGTCCCACCCTGGTCGACCGGGTGACACCCGAGATGTCCGTCTACCAGGACGAGATCTTCGGTCCCGTGCTGTCGGTCCTGCGGGTCGACAGCCTCGACGAGGCCATCGCGTTGGTGAACGCCAACCCGTTCGGCAACGGAACGGCCATCTTCACCCGTGACGGCCACGCGGCCCGTCGGTTCCGCCGCGACGTGTCGGTGGGCATGGTCGGCATCAACGTGGCCATCCCGGTGCCGATGGCCTACTACTCGTTCGGCGGGTGGAAGCAGTCCCTCTTCGGTGACGCCCACATCCACGGCATGGAAGGCGTGCGGTTCAACACCCGGCTCAAGTCGATCACGACCCGGTGGCCCGACTCGGACCGGGGTGCCGACAGCGGCCGCATCGCGCTGCACTTCCCGTCGGGCGACAAGCGCTGAGGCGGCCCGTGCCTGGCTGACGCGGGTATGACCTGGGGCTACTCTGCCCGGAGCGAGGACCGGGAGGCGGGAACATGGAGATCGACAGCAGCGGGGTACGGATCCACGTCGAAGTGACCGGCGAGGGGCGGCCGGTGGTGCTGCTCCACGGGTTCCCCGACTCGGGGGCGCTGTGGCGCAACCAGGTCCCCGCACTGGTGGACGCCGGGTTCCGGTGCATCGTGCCCGACCTCCGCGGGTTCGGCAGCTCGGACGTACCCGGCACGGTCGCCGAGTACGACATCCTCCTGCTGGCCGGGGACGTAGTGGCCGTGCTCGACCACCTGGGCGTCGAGCGGGCCCACCTGGTCGGACACGACTGGGGTGCCGCGCTGGCCTGGACACTCGCCGCGTTCCTGCCCGACCGGGTCGACCACCTCGCCACCTTGTCGGTGGGTCACCCGGCATCGTTCCGGGGCGCCGGACTCGAGCAAATGGCGCTGTCCTGGTACATGTTCTTCTTCCAGTTCGAAGGCGTGGCCGAACAGTGGCTGTCCGCCGACGGGTGGGCCAACTTCCGCGAGTGGAGCGGTCACCCCGACGCCGACGCCGTCATCGCCCGGTGGGAGGCCACCGGCACCCTGACCGCGGCGCTCAACTGCTACCGGGCCGCCGTCCCGCCGTCCGCGTGGGTGGAGGCGGCGCCGGACTTCCCCGCAGTTCGGGCCCCGACCATGGGGGTGTGGAGCAGCGGCGACTTCGCCCTGACCGAGCGGCAGATGACGGGATCGACCGAGTTCGTGACCGGTCCGTGGCGCTACGAGCGGATCGAGGGACCGGGGCACTGGATGCAGCTCGAGGCGCCGGACCAGGTCAACGCGCTCCTGCTCGACTTCCTGCCGTCCTGACCGGGCAGCTGGGCGTGCGGCGTGCGGCCGGATCCTGCGAACCGGCCGGTAGCCTCGACCAGGTGACCGCCCCGCCCTACGTGCCGCCCGCCGGGCGCGAGCTCGACGTCGACGGCCCCGTGTACCTCGCCGACTACGGCGGGCCCGACGGCGCCCCGCTCCTGGTCGGTGTCCACGGCCTGGGTGGCAGCCACCTCAATTGGGCGGCCGTCGCCCCCCACCTGACCGACCGCTACCGCCTGGTGGCGGTCGACCTCCTCGGCCACGGCCGCACCCCGGCGGCCGGCCGCACCCCCGACGTCGGTGGCCACGTGGCCCTGCTCGACGGGGTGCTCGACCAGCTGCCCGACGGGCCCGTGGTACTGATCGGCAATTCGCTCGGCGGACTGGTGTCGATGCTGTGTGCCGCCGGATCGCCGGACCGCGTTGCCGGACTGGTCCTGGTCGACCCGGCGCTGCCGACCGGTCGGATCGGTCTCGTGCACCCCCGGGTGGTGTCCAACTTCGTGCTGTGCTCCGTGCCCGGGGTGGGGGAGCGCTACCTGGCGGCCCGTCGCGCCCGCACGACGCCGGAGCAGACGGTTCGCCGGGTCCTCGGTGTGACCTGCGTCGACCCGACCCGGGTGCCGGCCGACGTCGTGGACGCCCACATCGAGCTCACCGCGTCGAAGGACCGGGCCCACGGCGACGCCGCCTACCTGGCCTCGGCCCGCTCGCTGTCCCGGGTCATGGCCCGTCCGGGTCCCACGCTCGACCGGCTGGGCAGTCTCGACGCCCCCGTGCTGCACCTGCACGGCGACCGGGACGTCCTGGTGCCGTTGGGTGCCGCCCGCCGCATGGCCGAGGGGCGGTCGGACTGGCGGCTCGAGGTGGCCCGGGACATCGGGCACGCGCCCATGCTCGAGGCCCCGGTGTGGACCGCGCTCCGGATCCGGGAGTGGCTGGACGTCGACGTCGACCTGGTCGCTCGGCCGGCAGGGTCGACCACCCCGACCGGCTGAGGGATCCCGTCAGTTGACCTGACGGTCGAGTCCGTCCCAGTAGGGCGCGCGCAGCCGGAACTTCTGGAGTTTGCCCGTTGCCGTGCGCGGCAGCTCGATCCGCAGCTCGACCTGCTTCGGGCACTTGTACCCGGCGAGCGCCCCCTTGCAGTGGGTGATGACGATCTCCTCGGTGATGCTGCTGCCCTCGGCCGGCACGACGAGGGCCAGGACCATCTCCCCCCACTTGTCATGGGGGACGCCGATGACGGCCACCTCGAGCACGCCGTCGAGCGAGAAGATGGCGTCCTCCACCTCGATCGACGAGACGTTCTCGCCGCCGGTGATGATCACGTCCTTCTTGCGGTCGAGGATGCTCAGATGGCCCTCCTCGTCGATGAGGCCGCCGTCGCCGGTGTGGAACCAGCCGCCGGCGAGCGCAGCCGCGGACTCCTCCGGTTGGCGCCAGTAGCCGGCCATGACCGTGTTGGACCGGGCCAGCACCTCGCCGCGGGCGTCGACCATGAGCTCGGTCCCGACCGCAGGGGCACCGGCCCGCATCAGCTTGCGGGCGCGCTGGTCGGAGGGGAGGTCGTCCCACTCGGCTCGGGCCCGGTTCACCGTGAGCACCGGGGACGTCTCGGTCAACCCGTAGATCTGGAGGAACTCCCAGCCGAGCTCGGACTCGATCCGCTCGATGGTCTTCGACGGCGGCGGCGCCCCGGCCACCACGATCCTGGTCGTGCCCCGGCCCGGGAGCTCGCCGTCCCAGTCGGGCGCAGCGTCGAGGACGGCGTTGACGACGGCGGGCGCCGCGCACAGGAGCGTGACACCGTGGCGGTCGACCCGTCGGAGGATCTCGGGGCCGTCGACCTTGCGGAGTGCCACCTGGGTGACGCCCATGGCCGCCGTGGTCCACGGCATGCCCCAGCCGTTGGCGTGGAACATGGGCAGGGTGTGGAGGTAGACATCGCGGTCGGACACGCCGGTGTGCCAGCCGAACACCGCGGCGTTCACCCAGCAGTTCCGGTGGGTGAGCTGGACGCCCTTCGGCCGGGCCGTCGTGCCCGACGTGTAGTTGATGGTGGACGTGGCCGACTCGTCGGACGTCCATGGCACGGGCTCGGTGTCCGGCACGTACAGCTCGGCGTCGCTCTCGGCGCCCAGGACGAAGCGGTGTGCCGGGCCGATGCCGGCCAGGGCCCCGTCGAGCTCGGGGTCCACCAGCAGGACCGAGGCGCCGGAGTGCTCGAGGATGTACTCGACCTCGGCCGGGGCCAGGCGGAAGTTGACCGGGACCAGGATCCGGCCCCAGCCCGACACCCCGAAGAAGGACGTGAGCAGACGGGCGGAATTGTGGGAGACGACGGCCACCCGTTCGCCGGCCCCGATGCCGAGCCGGTCGAGCCCGGCGGCCTGGGCCCGGGCCCGTGCGGACAGCTGGGCGAAGGTCAGGGGTGCCCACGGCTCGGCCGGCTGGTCGGGCTCGTCCACGAGGGCGACCCGCTCCGGGTAGGTGGCCGCGGCCCGGTCGAGGAAGTCACGGACGTTGAACTCGATGTGCATGGTTCCCCCTGGAGGCGCCGGTCAGGCTCTCAATCTAGGCACACCCGGGGCGCGGAGCCGGGGGCGGTGGCCGGGCACGGGGTTCGACAGGCATCGGCAGGGGTGCGTGGACCTGGTCGTCGCTACGGTGTGGCCATGCCCGCCCCACGCGTCGCCGTCGGCCCCTACCCGTCCGACTTCGCCGTCGATGCCGTGCGAGCCGGCGGGGGCGAGGTCGTCGACCTCACCGACGGTCCGGACAGCCTGGTCTGGCTGGACCCGGGCGACGTGGACGGCCTGGCCGCCTGGCTGGGCGAGGTCCCGGCCGCCCGCTGGGTCCAGCTCCCGTTCGCCGGGGTCGAGCGAGTGGCCGACGCCGGCCTGCTGGACACCGACCGCGTCTGGACGTGCGCCAAGGGTGCCTACGCAGAGCCGGTGGCCGAGCACGCGCTCGCCCTGGCGCTGGCCGGGCTGCGGCACCTGCCCGTCCGGGTGGCGGCCCGGTCGTGGGGGATCCCCGCCGGGACCAGCCTGTACGACCAGGACGTCACCATCGTCGGCGGCGGCGGGATCGCCACGTCGCTGCTGGAGCAGTTGGCCCCGTTCCGGGTGCGGGCCACCGTCGTGCGCCGGAGCGCCGACCCGGTTCCGGGGGCCGCACACGTGGTTCCCGTCGACGGGTTGCGCGACGCCCTGTCCGGTGCGTTGGTCGTCGTCCTCGCCCTGGCCCTCACCCCGGAGACGACCGGGATCATCGGGCAGCCCGAACTCGAGGCGATGGGGGAGTCGTCGTGGCTGGTCAACGTGGCCCGAGGGCGCCACGTCGACACCACGGCACTCGTCCGGGCGCTCGATGCCGGAGCCGTCGGCGGCGCGGCGTTGGACGTGACCGACCCCGAGCCGTTGCCGGACGGACACCCGCTGTGGGGGCGTGCCAACTGCATCATCACGCCGCACACGGCCGACACCATCGAGATGGTGGTCCCGCTGCTGGCGGCGCGGATCCGCACGAACGTGGAGCGTCTGACGGCCGGCGAGCCCCTGGTGGGGCAGGTCGACCCGGTGGCCGGCTACTGAGGCGGAGGCATCAGCGCCTCCGGTCGACTCAGTGGACCTGGTCGCGGGCGCCCATCGGTGTGTAGCGGTAGCCGTAGCCCCGGATTGCCTCGAGCACGTCCTTCTGGTCGTCCTGCCAGCCCAGCTTGCGACGCAGGCGCAGCACGGTGAACTTGACCCGCTCCGGGCCGATGCCGAACGGGTCGTTCCAGACCTGCTCGAGCAGCTGCTGGGTGGCGAGCGCCTGGCCCGGGTGGCGGACGAAGGTCTGGAGGAGCTGGAACTCGAGCTTGGTGAGGCCCACCACCTCGCCGTCGACCCGCACCTCGCGGGCCGGCCAGTCGACCTCGAGGTTGCCGTCCCGGTAGACGGTCGGCTCCTCGGGCACGGCGGAGGAGGCGGCCTGGCTCCGGCGCAGCAGCGCCTGGATCCGCGCCCCGAGTTCCTGGACGCCGAAGGGCTTGGTCAGGTAGTCGTCGGCCCCGCTGGTGAGGCCCCGCACCTTCTCCTGCTCCAGGTCGTGGGCGGTCAGGATCAGCACCGGCACCTCGGAGAGGTCGCGGATGCGCTCGAGCACCTCCCACCCGTCCATGCCGGGCAGGCCGATGTCGAGCACGACCAGGTCCGGACGTTCCTCGAAGAAGTTGCGCAGCCCGTTGCGCCCGTCGGTGACGACGACACCGGTCCCGTTCTGCTTCGCGACCACCCGGCGGACCGCCTCGGCGATCGAGGGGTCGTCCTCGATGATGAGGACCCGTGTGGTGCCCGCGACCTGCTCGGGGCTCAGTGTGGTGGTCATCTCGCCTGCTCCTTGCTCTGCTCGCCTGGATTCCGGCCGTGGTCCGGCATGTGGGCACCGCTGCCCACGGTCGAGACGCCGACCGGCACCAGGTCCTTCTCTCCTCTATCGGCGGTTGCGGCCGCGCCTTGAGCGTCGAGTTCGTGCCGGGCCTCGGCTACCGACGCCGAGGGGAAGCGGACACGGATGGTGGTGCCCTGGCCCGGGTCCGAGGCCAGGTTCACCGTCCCGCCGTGGTGCTCCACGATGGCCTGGACGATCGCGAGGCCGAGACCCGTGCCGGGGATGACCTCGTGGGTGGCCTCCGCCCCCCGGAAGAAGCGCCCGAACACGGCCTCCTGCTCGTCGGCCGGGATTCCGATCCCGTTGTCGGCCACGGACAGGACGACCGAGGACGCGGTCGACGACGTGGCCACCTGGATGCGGCCTCCGGGCAGGGTGAACTTGATGGCGTTGGACACCAGGTTGAGGAGGAGCCGCTCGAGCTGATTGGCGTCGCCGAGCACGACGGCCCCCTCGGGGCAGGTCCGGGCCTCCAGGGTCAGCTGCTTGGCCGCAGCCGTGGGCAGGAGCGACTCGACCACGGCCGCGACCAGGGGATTCATGTCGACCCGGACCAGATGGATGTCGTACACGGCCGAGTTCAGGTGCGAGAGGGTGAGGATGTCCTCGATCAGGACGGACAGGCGGACGCTGTTCTGCTCGATGACCTCGAGCATGCGGTCCTGGTCGGGGTCATCGTCGCCGCCGTCGTCGCGGAGCAGCTCGGTGTAGGCCCGGATGGAGGTGAGCGGCGTCCGCAGCTCGTGGGAGAAGGTCGACAGGAACTCGCTCTTCGCCCGGTCGAGGTCCTGGAGCTGGCGCACCACCTCGGACTGGCGCTCGTAGAGGCTGGCCTGGACGATGGCCCGGCCGAGGTCGGAGCCGACCGAGTCGACCAGGGCGATGTCGTCCTCGTTCCACTCGGGCACCGGGTGCACCATGCCCAGGCCCAGCACGGCGAGCAGGTGGCCGTCGGCGTCGTGGACCGGGGAGAGGATCCACGCCGCGTAGCCGCTCGAGTCGAGGAAGGCGGGCTCGTCGTCGCTCTCGGGCGGCTCGGGCAGGGCAGCGACGTCGGTGATGGCCAGGGTGCCCCGCCGCTCGGCCAGGCCCTCCAGGAACTGCCGCTTGCGGTCGGTGAGCACCAGGGGGCGGTCCGAGCCGGCGTCGATCCGGTCAGGGTGCCACACGGTGGGGGAATCCCCGATGCCCTGCTCGGCGGCGGTGGTGTAGATGGCCACGACGTCGACGTCCAGCACTCGCCCGACGGTCGACGCGATCTCGACGAGCGTGGAGGCCAGGTCCACGCCCTCGAGCTCGGTGGCGCCCAGCCGGGCCGACAGGATCCGCATCCGGTCGTGCATGTCCTGGCGCCGCCGGTGGGCGTGCTCGATCT
>JADGOH010000114.1 GCA_017883025.1 Acidimicrobiales bacterium | reverse complement strand
GCGCCTCCCTCGGTGGGGATCTTCTCCAGGCCCTCCCACTCCACCCGGAACCAGTAGCGGTACATCGGGTCGTAGAGGCGCCGGACGATCGACCGCATGTGCTCGCTCCGGCCCCACTCGTCGACGTCGGACCGACGGTCGGGGTCGACCGGGCGCTCGACGGGCCCGGGCCTGGTGGCGGCGACGGGCAGGTACGAGACGGACGCACCAGTGAGCTCGGGCGGTGCGGCGACGGTGTCCTCGGCGGCCCCAGGTGCACCGTGCTCGACGACGGCGTCGATGAAGTCGCGGTCGTCGGGGTGCCCGGACTGCCGGGCGGAATCCACGGTCTCCACGCGGTCGTCACTCACCTGGAGGATCGTACCCCGCTGGTACGGGCACCGGCCCTTCGCCGCACGACGTGGCCGGACCCATGCCACGACGTGCCCCTGCGGGTGCCGCCGGTCGTCCGGCGGACTACGCCTGGTCCCGGCCGGTGGGGAGGTCGAGGCGCCCGGCCAGGGGCCCGAGGGCGGCCAGCCCGGCGAGCGGGAGGGCGCGGCGGGTCACTTCGAGCGGGGCGAGGCGGTCCCGCAGGGCGGCATGGGCGCGGGCGACGTCGGCCGGGTCGACCATGGCGAGGAGGGCGGTGACCCCGTTCTGGTCGTGGACCACGGGCACAGGGTCGCCGTCGAGTAGACCGTCCAGCTGCGCCGACACCCGGAGGGCGAGGTCGGGGGGCGGGGCGCCGGTGCCGGTGCCGGCGCCTGTGGCCCGGACCGAGATCGTGGCGACCGGGGGGCCGGCCAGTAGACCGCGTCGCGACCGGTAGACGTCGGCGATCATGGCGAACGAGTCGTGGAGCGGGTGGACGGTGCTGCCCTCTACGTGCTTCCAGTGGACCGGTACCTCGGTGATCGTGAGGCCGAGCCGGCGGGCCCGGGCCAGGATCTCGACGTCGAAGGCGAAGCGGTCGATCCGGACCAGGTGGAAGAGCAGTCGGGCCACCGGCGTGCGGAACGCCTTGAACCCGCACTGGGTGTCCTTCAGGCCGAGCCCGGTCCCGGTGGTCACGAGCTCGTTGAACAGCCGCCCCATGAGCGAGCGCACGGCATAGTTGGTCTCGACCATGGAGTCCGGCAGTGCCCGGCACCCGATGGCCACGTCGTGGTGGTCGAGTCCGTCGAGCAGGAGCGGGATGGCCAACGGGTCGATGGCCATGTCGGCGTCCATGTAGGCGGTGTGGGTGGAGCGGGCGGCGGCCACCCCCGCCCGCACGGCGGCGCCCTTGCCCTGGTTGGACGGGAGCCTGATCACCCGGTGGTGGGGCAGTCCGGCCAGCAGCTTGTCTGCGGTGGCGGCCGTGGCGTCGGTGCTCCCGTCGTCCACCACCACCACCTCGGTCTGCTCCAGGTCGACGGCGCCGGCCGACACCGCAGCCTCGAACCGGCGCATGCCGGCACCGAGCCGGCGTGCTTCGTTGAAGGCGGGGACCACGATGGTGAGCTCGAGGGTCACGGTGCGCCCACCGTCACCGGCGGCTCCGGAAAGGGACGGCATCCGGCCCGTCCGGCCGGGTCAAGGTCGAGCGGCACCGACCAGACCGTAGTACCAGAGGGGGTCGAAGGTCACTACGGTGCCGGTGTGGGCGGCCTGGATGATCGTCTGCGACCCGTAGGCCGTGCGCTGGCCGTCGAGTGTGGGGCCCACGTACATGACGACGTGGTCGATCCCCGTGCCGTCGAGGTTGTAGAAGAGGAGGTCCCCCGGCTGCAGCGCCGTCAGGCTGACATGGGGGAAGTCGGCGTACTGGAGGGCCGCCGAGTGGGGCATCGACACGCCGGCGCTGGCCCAGGCCCGCATGGTCAGTCCCGAGCAGTCCACCCCGGTGCCACTGGCGCCGCCCCACAGGTAGGGGACACCCAGGTAGTGCATCGCCCCGTGCACGGCGGCCAGGCCGGCCGCGTTGGTGCCGCCGCCCGACACCGTGACCCCGCCCCCTCCACCGGAGGGCGCCGTCGTGGGGGTGGTGCCGCCCGACCCGCCGGTGGCGGCGGAGGTGGCTGCCTGGTTGGCCGCACTGTTGGCGTTGGTGGCGGCCGTGCTGCCCCCGCTGACGGTGCTGGCGACCTGTGCGGCCTGTGACGCCTGTGCCGCTGCGGCCTGGCGACCCGACGGCGTGGTGGCGCTCGCCGCCGCCGCGGCCGCCGCTGCGGCCTGGGCGGCCGCCTGTTGGGCGATCTGCAGGGCGAGTGAGCCCTTGACCTGGGCCAGGGTGGCCTGGGACAGTGCGGCCGCCGCGCTCGCCGCCTGGGCCGACTGGTTGGCCGCCTGGGCCTGGACCGTCTGGCCCTGTTCCTCGGACTGGAGCTTTGTCCGGGTGGCGGACAGCTCCCGCTGGCCGGACTGCACCTTGGCCACCTCGGTGGCCAGGTCGCCGATGCCGAGGTGCTGGTAGAGGGAGCGGGTCTGGTCCGGGCCGGTGGGGGCGGCGAACAGCCGGGAGACGGCCTGCGACGAGGTGCCGCTGATGTAGGCCTGGAGGACGTCCTTGCGCAGGACGGACCTGGCTGCGTCGAGCTTGGCCCGCTGGGCCTGCAGCGTCGACGTCGTCGACGCGAGCGCGGCCTTGGTGGCGTCGAGCTGGACGACGGCACGGTCGTAGGCCTCGGTGGCGGCGCCGAGCGTCGCCTGTTGCTTGGCGATCTGGGCCCCGAGGGCGGCGACCTGGGCCTCACCGGCGCTGATCGCGGACGGGGCGGCGGCGGTCGACGAGGTCGCGGTCCCCGAGCCGGCAGCTCCGGCCGACCCGCCGGGGGCGACGGCGGTCGCGCCGAGGGCCACCAGCAGGCCGACGGCCAGCGCGGTCGTGGCAGCGGGGAGCCGGCGGGCGCGCCCTGCCTCGGGACGCGTCGGAGCCCGGTGGGCTCCGCTGCGTGCTGCCGTCGTCATCGGGACCACCTGGGCACGGTACTGCCCGGGCGGGGGTGGGGACAACGGCGGGTCGCCGGAATATGGCCTCTGAACAGGGACTTCTCCTTGAATGAACTCTCAGTGGACGTCTGGTGTCACAGGAGTGTCCGACGCAGTCCGCCGACCCGTGCCGACCCGTGCGGGCCGGGTGGGACCTCCTCCTGGGTAAGTTGCCTGTGTCATCGGCAGAATTCCCGCCGAACTGGAGGGAGCAGTGATGGTCGGAGTGGTCGAGGTCGGCGGCGGGCGGGTGCGTGGCGTCGAGCGCAACGGCGTGTGGGTGTTCTCGGGGGTCCCCTTCGCGGCCTCGACCGCGGGCGACGGCCGGTGGCGACCGCCGGCCCCGCCCGAGCCGTGGTCCGGCGTCCGGGTGTGCGACCGGTTCGGCCCGATCGCCCCGCAGGCCCCCGGGTCGTTGGAGACGATGCTCGGCGCGGCGCCGGCGGACTACTCGGAGGACTGCCTGCACCTCAACGTGTGGACGCCGGGCCTGGACGGCGGACGGCGTCCGGTCATGGTGTGGGTCCACGGGGGGTCGTTCACCGGCGGATCCGGCTCGGACGGGTTCTACCGGGGCGGGCTCCTCGCCCGCGAGCGCGATGTGGTGGTCGTGACCATCAACTACCGGCTCGGACTCCTCGGGTTCCTCGCCCATCCCGCACTCGCCGAGGAGGGGCAGACCTGGCTGGACGGCGCGCCGTGGACGGGCTGGGCCAACTGGGGGCTGGCCGACCAGGTGGCCGCGCTGGACTGGGTGCGCGACCACGTCGCCGACTTCGGCGGCGACCCCGGGAACGTGACGGTGTTCGGCGAGTCGGCCGGCGGCATGAGCGTGTCGGCGCTCCTGGCGGTGCCCGCCGCCGCCGGACTGTTCCACCGGGCGGTCGTGCAGAGCGGCCCACCGCTGACGGCGTCGGCGTCGACGGGCGCCGACCGGGCGGAGCGCATCGCCGCCCACCTGGGCGTGCCCTGCACCCGCGCCGGCCTCGGCGAGATCCCCGTCGACCGGCTCGTGGCCGCGGTGGGCGAGCTGGCGGCCACGGCCGGGGAGGACGGCGGCGGGCTCCTGGTGATGCCGGCAGTCGACGGCGGGCTCCTGACCCGGCCGCCACGGGAGGCCGTGGCCGACGGATCTGCGGCCGACGTCCCGCTCCTGGTCGGGACCACGCGCGACGAATGGACGATGTTCGCCATCGCCAACCCGAGGTTCGCCACCCTCGACCACGACCGCCTGCGCCGATGGGTGCGGCGGCTCGTCCCCGACCCGCACGCGGCCGACGCCGTCATCGACGGCGTCGAGGTGGCGCGAGCGGCGCGCGGGGAGTCGACCGAGCCCCGCGATCTGTGGACGGCCATCGGCACCGAGTACGTGTTCCGCGTGGGCACCGACCGGCTGGCCGATGCCCATGCGTCGGCGGCACGACCGGGCACGGGCACGTTCTCGTACCTGTTCACCTGGGAGTCCCCGATCTTCGGTGGTGCCCTCGGGTCCTGCCATGCCCTCGAGGTGCCCTTCGTGTTCGGCTCGGTCAGGAACCCGGGGGTCCAGGCCTTCTCGGGTGGCGGGGACGACGCGCTGGCGCTGTCCGCGGTGATGCGCCAGGCGTGGACGTCGTTCGCCCGGTCCGGGGTGCCCGCGAGCGACCTGCCGGGCGCCGGCTCCGTCCCGTGGGAGCCGTGGGAACGGTCCCGCCGGCCCACCACCGTGCTCGGACCGTGGCCCGGTGCCGCCGGGATGGTCCACCGTGTCGACGACCCGCGGGCCGGTGAGCTCGATGCGGTGGCCGCCGCCGTCGGGCCCCGTCACGGCCACCAGGAGGCCTGACGGGAACCCGCCGCCCCGGCCCGGTCGGTGCGGCGCCGCCGACGGAGGACGCCGCAGTCGTCGGCAGGGGTGACGGCCTACAGTCGGAGCGCCCGGGGACGTAGCCCAATTGGCAGAGGCAGGGCGCTTAAACCGCCCCGAGTGAGGGTTCGACTCCCTCCGTCCCCACCTGTGGCCTGACGTGCACTCGCACACCTCCGCCCCCGGGTGCCGTCGCGGTGCCTCCCGCACGCGTCCGCCTCCGGTGTCGTCCCCGCCGCCGGACGGTCGTTCGCGTGACCCCGCACGCTCGCAGGGGGCCGGTGCACCGTCGCCGTGCCGGGGCCGCGAGCCGTGGCCGGTGCCCGCTGACGGGGTCCGTCAGGCGGCCCGGCCGTCGAGCGCCAGGGCGGACGCGAAGGCGGCGACCACTTCGTCCTTCGACCACGGCTCCGGGGACATGGTGATGAAGTAGTCGGCGAGCGCCAGGTCGGCCAGATGGTCGAGGTCGCCCTGGGCGAACCCGAGGCTGGACAGGACCGGGAAGTCGAGCTCGGCGAGGATCCGGCGCACGGCCCGCACGGCCCGACTGCCGTCCGCCGACCCGTCGTCGGGCTCGCCCATGGCGTCCGCCACCCGCTCGAGCTGCTCGGGCACGTGGGTGCGCTCGCGCTCCAGCGTCTCGGCCAGGACGAGGCCGATGGTGAGTCCGTGCGGCACGTGCTTCACCCCGCCGATGGCCTGGCCGAGTGAGTGCTCGGCGGTGCAGTCCGAGATGTTCATGGCCAGGCCGGCCATCATCGAGCCACACGACATCCCGGCCCGCGCTGCCGCGTCGTCGCCGTCGCGGTACGCGGCGACGAGTGCCGGCGTCATCATGCGCACGGCCTCGAGGGCGATGCCGTCACCGATCGGGGTGCGCACCGTGGCCACGACGGCGGCGATCGCCTGCGCCAGCGCGTCGATCCCGGTGTTGGCGGTCATGGTCGGCGGCATCGAGTAGGTGAGCACCGGGTCCACCAGCGCGTACTGGGCGCGCAGGTTGGCGTTGGCGATGCCGTTCTTGCGCCCGGCCCCGGGGTCGGACACCACCGACCCGCCCGAGACCTCGGACCCGGTGCCGGCGCTGGTGGGCACGGCGACGAGCGCGACCTCGGGCACGGGGAACCCCGGCGAGGCGGCCAGGAATTCGGCGAAGGTCATCCCCAGCTGGGCGCACAGCCGGGCGGCCTTGGCCGTGTCGATGACGGACCCGCCCCCGACAGCGACGAGGGCCGTGGCTCCGGAGTCGACCAGCGCCCGGGTGGCGGCGTCCACCATGGCGATGGTGGGCTCGGCGGCCGGCTTGTCGAACCGGGTGACCGACAGGTCCGATCGGCCCGAGAGCGCGCCGAGGAGCTCGGCGACGGCGGGGTTGTGCTGCTCGATGCCCTCGTCGACCATCAGGAAGACCTCGGTGGCATCCAGCTCGGCCAGCACGTCGGGCAGGGTGCCCGAGACGCCCTCGCCGAAGCGGACCTTGACCGGGAGGTGGTTGCCGAAGTCGGGGATGGCGTGCATGGGGTCTCCGTGGTCCGTGGGGAAGCGCCGACTCCGGCGCGGCACCGGATCGGCGCGCCAGGTGGCGGTCACCTCGCAGGATGGCCCCTCGGAACCCGGGCCGCAAGCCGGGGCGCGGGCCGGACGGGACTCGCGTGGCGGTGCTCCGTGTGACGGGCGTGCGACGGGGCCCGGGTGATCGTGCGGGGATGACGGGTGACCGGCGGGCGGTCGGTTGGCTAGCGTGGTCGGGCAGGCCGGGACGCCGGTGAATGCGGGCGGGCCCCGAGGGAGGGAACCCATGACGACGACCCGGGAACGGCTGGTCGAGCCGCTCGGCGCCGAAGCCCCGCAGCCCGACCCGGCATCCGACATCGGGGTCCGGCGGGTCGCCCTCGAGCCCTGGGGCGTGCAGGTGGGCCCACTGGCCCACCTGGCCGCCGAGCGCGACCGTCTGGCACGCCTGCGATTCGAGTACCCCGCCGTCCGCCAGGAGGCGGAGTCGCTAAATTGCCGCTATGCGCATCCTCGTCCTCGGAGCAGGGTTCGGCGGCCTCGAGCTGGCGTCGTCGCTGGCCGAGGCGTTCGGCGACGAGCTGGACGTCACCCTCATCGACAAGGGCGAGGGATTCGTCTTCGGGTTCTCGAAGCTCGACGTCATGTTCTCGAAGCGGCTGCCCGACGAGGTCCTCCACCCCTACGCCGATCTGGCCAAGCCGGGCCTGCGCTTCGTGCGGACGACGATCACCTCGATCGACCCGGTGGCGAAACGGGTCGAGACCGAGGCGGGTCCCTTCGAGGGGGACCTGATGGTGGTCGCCCTCGGCGCGGACCTGCACCCGGAGGCCACGCCGGGCCTGGTCGAGGCGGGTGCGGAGTTCTACACCGTCGCCGGCGCGTTCGCCCTGCGTGACACCATCGCCGCCTTCCCCGGGGGCCGGGTGGTCGTCGGGGTCACGTCGACCCCGTTCAAGTGCCCGCCGGCGCCGAGCGAGACGGTCCTGCTCATGCACGACTGGCTCGTCGGCCGTGGCCTGCGCGACGTGTCGTCGATCTCGCTCGTGATGCCGTTCGGCGTCCCGATCCCCCCGTCGCCCGATGCCTCGACCGCTCTGTTCGCCGCCTTCGCCGAACGGGGCATCGAGTGGCTGCCCGAGCGACTGGTCACCGCGCTCGAACCGGACCGAAGGGTGGCGCTGTGCAGTGACGGGAGCGAGGTCCCCTTCGACCTGTTCCTCGGCGTGCCGGTCCACCGGGCCCCGCGTGTGGTCCAGGAGTCGCCCCTGGCCGTCGACGGGTGGATCCCGGTCGACCCGCGCACCCTCGAGACGTCGTTCCCCGACGTGTACGCCGTCGGCGACGTGACCAGCGTGGGCACGCCCAAGGCGGGGGTGTTCTCCGAGGGGCAGGCCGCCGTGGTCGCCTCGCAGATCACCGCCCGGCTGCGCAGCTCGTCCACGCCCACCACCTACGACGGCACGGGCATCTGCTACCTCGAGTTCGGCGACGAGCAGGTCGGCAAGGTGAACGTGACCTTCCTGAGCGGCCAGGCCCCGGTCGGCGGCATGGAGGGCCCCTCCATGGACATCACCGGCGAGAAGCGTGAGTTCGGGACGAGCCGCATCCAGCGGTGGTTCGACCGCCCCTGGGCGCCGTCCTGAGCGTGGCCCGGGTGCCGCCAGGGCGGGCTGCCCGCCGGGTCAGGACCCGGGCCCGGTGCGCAGCCGGAACACGGCGCCCGACGGGTCGGACACGGTGGCGATCCGTCCGTAGGGGGTGTCGACCGGGCCGTCGGTGACGGCGCCGCCCAGCCGGACGGCGAGGGCCGACGTGGTGTCGACGTCGGCGGTCTCCCAGTAGATCGACCAGGACCCGGCGTCGCCCTCGGGCAGCCACGGCGCGTCCATGACGCCGCACAGCTGGGTCCCGTCGGCCGGATCGATCATCGTGGTGTAGCGGAACTGGTCCGAGTCGGACTCCACCTGGGTCGTCCAGCCGAACACGGACCGGTAGAAGTCGAGCATCCCGGCGTAGGAGCGGGTGTGGAGCTCGAACCAGGACGGCGCCCCGGGCTCGTCGAGGACCACGAAGCCTGGGAAGGTGCCGGCCTCCCACGCCCCGATGGTGGCGCCGGCCGGGTCGGCCAGGACCGCCTGGTTCCCCAGGTCGGCGACGGGGGACACCCCTACGTGCACGAGGCCGCCGTGCGCCACGGTCGATTCGACGGTGGCGGCGGCGTCAGGGCTCGACAGATAGATCTTCCACGCGTCGTCGGCCGGGAACCCCTCCATGTCGCCGAAGGCGCCCGAGACCGGCACGCCCTCGCGGGTGAACATGAAGTAGCCGCCGAATTCGGGGTTCGGCTCCTGGGCCTCCCAGCCGAGGAGCTCGCCGTAGAACCGGCGGCTGCCGTCGACGTCGGACGTCGAGAGGTCGGCCCAGCAGGGCGCGCCGATGGGTGCACGGTCACGACGGGTCACGGGGTCCTCGATTCGGTCGGCGGGGCGCCCGCGATCGTAGCGAGGACCGTTGACGTCCGCACGTGGGACGGACGGCCTTCAGATGGCGGTGGCGGACACCGGGGTCACGGTGGACGACAGGTACGCCGACGTGTTGGGCGACGAGCAGACGAGCAGGCCCGAGGGGGCGGTGACCGCGGCGGCGTGGGTCTCGCCCGGGGGGTAGACCCGCACCTGGGCGGCGGGGGTCGAGCCGGTGCACGGCGGGATGCCGGGATCGGTGACGGCCACCGACGCGAACGCGCTGGCCCCGGCCGCCACCGTGACGGTCGCCGGCGAGCCGCCCTGGCGCTGGGCCGGGTCGCCGATCTGATGGCCCGAGGAGTCGAGGAACGACACCCCCGGGAACCCGTAGAGGGTGCAGGCGGCCGTGCCGGTGTTGCGGAACGTGAGGCCGTAGTGGGTGGCGCCGGCCGACCCGTTGGGGGTCCCGAGGGACAGGGCGAGCGACGCGGTGCGACACGAGGGCGTCCCCGGGGTCGTGGTGGCGGTGGTGGACGAGGGGGTCGACGACCCGCGGGTGGTGCTGGTCGGGGACGTGGTCGGGGTGGCGCCGGTGGTGGTGGTCGAGGAAGAACCCGAGCTGCCGCAGGCGGCCAGCGTCACGGCCAGCGCGCCTGCCGCCAGGAGCGGGCCGAGGGCGATGCGGCGCCCGCCGGTGCGCCGGCGGGTGGGACGGGCGGGTGCGGTGGGATCGGTCACCCCGCCATCTTCCTCCCTGAGGGCCGCCAGGGCGAGGATCGTCACCAGTGACGGCGTCCGGGTTGCACCCGGGCGGCGGGGACGGCACCATCGCGGTAATGGTTAACGGCACCCACAGGGACATGGCGGAGGCGCGGGAGCGCGCTGTCCTGGACATGGAGCGGATGCTCGAGGCGGCGACGATCCTGCGTGAGGACCTCGACGGCCACGTGGCGGTCTGTCAGGAGGTCCTCGACGGCATCCGTCGGGAGGTCGGTCTGGAGGCGGTGCTCGACGAGATCAACTCCCGGGCCTGGCGTCCGAGGATGACTGACGCGCTGACGGCCTACGCGCGGCTGCGCCACCGGGCCCGGCTCCGCCTCATCGCACTGGGCGTGGCCGAAGGCATGACCGTGACCGACGTCGAGCGCTCCTGGTCGATCACCAAGCAGCTGGCCAACCGGTCGATCCGGGAGGCCGACACGCTGGACTGACTGCCGGCTCCTCCTCCTGAGAGGCCGCGGCGAGCGCGGCCGGTCAGTCGACCAGGACGCCCGGGTTCATGATCCCGGCCGGGTCCACGGCCGACTTGGCGGCCCGAAGCGCGGCGGCAAAGACGTCGGGGCGTTGCCGGTCGTACCAGGGGCGGTGGTCCCGTCCGACGGCGTGGTGGTGGGTGATCGTCCCGCCGGCCGCCAGTACCGCCTCGGATGCCGCCGCCTTGATCTCGGCCCACTGGGACAGCTCCGAGCCCCGTCGGCCGGGGGCGAGGACGCTGAAGTACGGGGCGACGCCGTCGGGATAGGCGTGGGTGAACCGGCACGTGACCCAGCCCGCCCCGCAGATGCGGCGCAGGGCGTCCTCGACCGCCGCGGTCACCTCCGCGTGGAGCATGGCGAACCGGTCCCAGGTGCAGGCCGTCTCGAACGTCTCGCAGATCACCCCCAGCCGCACCAGCGCGTCGCGGGTGTAGGGGGCCCGCAGGAACGAGTTGCGCCACTCGCCGGCGGCGCCGTCACGCCCGGCGGCACCACCGGTCCCCGCGGCGGCCGGCACCCCGCTGTCGGTGGAGGACGGCGCGGTGGGCAGGGTGCCGGCGTGGTCACGGCACAGCTCGAGCGCCCGGTCCATGGCTGCCCCGACCGGGTGGTCGGCCGACTCGAAGCCCAGGACGAGCAGGGCCCCGGCCCCGGGCGACAGGGTGGCGGACAGCATCGCCTCGCCGGCGTCGAGCAGCCGGCAGTTCACCGGGAACAGCCCGGACTGGGCGAGCGCCCGCACCGCGTCCGCTCCGGCGCCGAGGTCGGGGAACTCGACCCCGGCCGACGTCTTCCACCGGGGCCGGTCCTGGAGCCGCATCCACGCCTCCGTGATGACGCCCAGCGCACCTTCGGAACCGAGGAACAGCCGGTCGGGCGAGGGTCCCGCCCCCGAGCCCGGCAGCCGACGCGACTCGGCGGTGCCGGACGGGGTGACGACCCGCAGCGACTCGCACAGGTCGTCGATGTGGGTGTACACGGTGGCGAAGTGGCCGCCGGCCCGGGTGGCGAGCCAGCCGCCGAGGGTCGAGAACTCGAACGACTGGGGGTAGTGGCGCAGGGTGAGCCCGTGCGGGCGGAGCTGGGCCTCGAGCACCGGCCCGAGCGCGCCGGCCTGGATCCGGGCCGCCCGGCTCACCCGGTCGATCTCGACCACCCGGTCCATCCGGGTCAGATCGAGGGAGACGACCCCGGCCCAGTCGTCGCCGACGTCGGCCTCCACCCCGCCGACCACCGAGGAGCCGCCCCCGAACGGGATGGCGGCGATGCCCGCCGAGGCGCACCAGTCGAGGAGCGCCACCACGTCGGCCTCGTCGGCCGGGTGGGCCACCACGTCCGGGGGGTGGGGGAGGTCGCCCCGCAGCAGGCGCACGACGTCGCGGTAGGAGCGCCCGTAGGTGTGGGCGGCGCGATCGCGGCGGTCGGTGGAGCAGAGGTGGGCGAGGGTCGCCGGCGGGTCCACCCGGGGTGCGCGCAGCTCGACGGACCCGAGCGGCACCGGGGTCTCGGCGGTGGGCAGCCCGATCCCGAAGCGCCCGGCGAGGGCGGCGCCCAGCCGGCCGGTCTGCTCGTCGGTGGCCGCCGACTCCTCCCACCCCCAGGCCTGCCACGAACGGGTCCGGGGCGGTGCGGCGGCGTGGTCGCCGGACGTGGCATCGGACGGGGCGGCGGGCACGTCGCCAACGTACTCCCGGCGCCGCCGGGGTGGCAGGGGATCGAGGCTTCCGGGGGTGGCGCCGCCAAGGCGTAGGCTGGTGGGGTGCTGAAGCTCAGCGGTTCCGAGACGGCGCTCGTCCTTGTCTTCGCAGCGGCGGCTGCCGTGCTGGGCTACGTCCTGTCCGAGGCCGACCGGCGCAAGCTCGGCCGGACCCCCTGGGGGCTGCCGTCGCTCATCTGGGCGCTGTTCTGGTTCCTGAGCTGGATCATCGGGCTCGTGCTCT
>JADGOH010000113.1 GCA_017883025.1 Acidimicrobiales bacterium | reverse complement strand
GCCGCCGGCAAGGGAGACACCATTCTGGTCGCGCCCGGTGACTACCACGAGACCGGCGACATGGGGGCCAACGCCCCGACTCCGTCCGACCTCGCCAGCGGCTGGTACGGGGGCGTCGACATCGCGACGTCGGACATCACGCTGCGGGGCATGGACCGCAGCTCGACCATCGTCGACGGCACCCTCGCCTCGGCGTCGACCCCGTGCAGTTCGGCCCCGGCCGACCAGAACCCGCTCGGTGGCGACGGTCGAAACGGCATCCTCATCTGGAAGGCCGACAACGTCCACGTCGACAACCTGACGGTCTGCAACTTCCTCTCCGGGTCGGGCGACTCGGGCAATGAAGTGTGGTGGAACGGCGGCGCCGGCTCGGGCAAGATCGGCCTGAAGGGCTACGAGGGCAGCTACCTGACGGCGACCTCGACCTACTTCGCCAACAGCGACCCGGCGCTGCCGAGCGCCTGTGCCACGTGCGCCCTGTACGGCATCTTCTCGTCCGACTCCTCGTCCGGCTCCCTGGACCAGCTCTATGCCAACAACTTCTCCGACTCCGGCCTCTACATCGGAGCCTGCCACCGGGTGTGCAACGCCACGGTCACCAACGCGTGGATGGAGGACAACGCCCTCGGCTACTCGGGCACCAACTCCGGCGGCTCGCTGGTCATCTCGAACTCGACCTTCGACAACAACAAGGAGGGCGTCGACACCAACACGCAGCTGGAGGGCGACCCGCCGCCGCCGCAGGACGGCCGCTGCAAGGGGTCCACGGTCAGCCCGGTCACCGGCACCCACTCGTGCTGGGTGTTCGAGAACAACCTGGTGGCGAACAACAACAACCCGAACGTCCCGGTCACCGGCAGTGCGGGCCTGGGGCCGACCGGCACCGGCATGACCATCAGCGGCGGGCGCTACGACACGGTGATGAACAACAAGTTCGTGGGCAACGGCGCTTGGGGCATCCTGTTCGCCCCGTACCCGTCGGGCTCCGCCGCCTCGGGCGGCAGGACGTGCACCGGAACCAGCGGGTTCCTGTCGGCCCCGCCCATCCCGTCGGGTGTCCAGTGCCTGTTCGACGCGTACGGCAACGCGCTGGTGGGTAACAAGTTCTCGGGCAACGGGACCTTCGGGAACGCGACCAACGCCGACTTCGGAAACCTGCTCATCCAAGGTGGCCAGCAGACCAACTGCTTCAGCGGCAACACCGAGTGGAACTCGACGTTCACCACGCAGACCGGCCCGGCCACCAGTGCCAACGCCTCGGCATCGCTGAACCCGGCCACCTGCGGCAAGAAGACCCCCGCGACCACCCTGCTCGGGTCCAACACGGACGTGAACCTGCTGGTCCAGGCCGAGTGCGACGCCGGCGTGCTGTCCGGATGCGCCTCGGGCTACCCGCAGTCCACCTCGGTGGTCATGCAGCCGGTCCCTTCGACGCTGTCGACCATGCCGAATCCGTGCAGCGGCGTGCCGTCCAACCTGTGGTGCCCGGGCGGGGCGCCCGCCGCCGGGCGCACGAAGGCCTGACACCGGGGACGGCCATCGGTGACCGTCCCCGGTGTCCGTCCCTCCGTCTCCGAGGGCTTCGGCGCGTAGGGCCCGCCCACCGTGCCAGCCTGGCACCGTGATGCAGTACCTCCTGCTCTTCCTCGTCGTGCTCGGGGTGAACCTTCTTCCGGCGTTCGGCCCGCCCACCTGGACGATCCTGGTGTTCGCCCGGCTCACCTGGCACCTCCAGCCGGTGGCCATCGTCGTGGTGGGCGCCGTCGCCGCCATGCTCGGGCGCTACCTCCTGGCGTCGGGGACGCGTCACTTCAGGGGCCACCTGGGCGAGAAGCGGAGGGCCAACCTGCAGGCGGCCAGCGAACTGCTCTTCGAGCGCACCGGCCGGGCGTGGGCCGTGCTCGCGGTGTTCGTCGTGTCGCCGCTGCCGTCGGCCCAGTTGTTCGTGGCGGCCGGACTCCTCGACGTCGCCCTGGTCCCGCTCACCCTGGCCTTCTTCGTCGGCCGACTGGTCAGCTACTCGTTCTACGTGACCCTGGCCACGTTGGCCGACCGGCAGCTCGGTGGGGTCCTGCGCAACGCACTCGGCTCACCGTGGTCTATCGCCCTGCAGGTCGGCCTGCTCGCTGCGGCCGCGGCCCTCCCGTTCGTCAACTGGTCCCGGATACTCGACGCCCGGCATCGGAAGCGCCTTGACGACGGTGGGACCGGAGGGTCGCAGGCCCCGGGCGCCTGACCGGCTCGCAGATTCCGCTCAGGGGTGGGAGGGCGACGGCGGGGCGCCGTCCACCTCGAACATCACCTCGTCCGCGTAGCACCACCACCAGTCCTCACCGGGCTCGAAGGACCGGATGAGCACGTGGTCGGGTTGCGCGCCGAAGTGGGCGGTCGCGTGCCGGTTGGGCGAGTTGTCGCAACAGCCGACATGGCCGCACGACATGCACATGCGCAGGTGGACCCACCGGCCGCCGGTGCGCAGGCAGTCCTCACAGCCCTCGCTCGATGGGGTCACGTCCGCCACTGTGTCCAGATGGGTGCAGGTGTCTGCCATGTGCGTGCTCCCCGGCCCTCGTCGTCCGATGATGCAATCTACCGGCCGGACGCCCCGGACGAACCACCCAGGGGGCGCTCCACGGACCCGATCGGCGGGTCGGGAATGTTTCCCCCCGTCCGGCGTTGGAACGTCCCCACCGACGTGGCCAGCAAAGGACTGATGCACATGCCGCACGACAGCCTCCCCCTCCTCCCCCTGACCTCCGGCGTCCTGCTCCCGGGCATGGTCTTCACCATGGCCCTCGAGTCCGAGGAGGCCGTCGCTGCCGTCGAGGCCGCCGAGGCCGCCGACGGCTCCCTGGTCATCGTGCCGTTCATCGACGGCCGCTACGCGTCGGTCGGCGTGGTCGCCGAGGTGGCCGAACGGGGCGAGCTCCCCGGCGGCATGGCGGCGGTGGCGATCCGGGGCGTGGACCGTGCCCGACTCGGTACGGCCGTTCCGGGGACAGGCCGCGCCCTGTGGGTCGAGGTCGAGCTGGTCGGGGGCGAGGAGCCCGTCGACCCCGACGCGGCCGTCGAACTCGCCCGCGAGTACCGGGCGGTGGTCGAGAACATCCTCGTGTCGCGTGGCGCCGGCCGCCTGGCCGAGCGCCTGCCGGACGCCGCCGAGCCGGGCCGGGTGGCCGACCTGGCCGGGTACTCCTCCGACCTGACCCTCGACCAGAAGGTAGCCATCCTCGAGACAGTGGACGTCGTGGAGCGACTGCGCCTGGTGCTGGGATGGGCCCGCGAGGTCCTGGCCGACATCACGCTGCGCGAGCGCATCAAGACTGACGTCGAGGAGGGCATGGAGCAGACCCAGCGCGAGTTCCTCCTGCGCCGCCAGCTCGAGGCCATCCGCAAGGAGCTCGGCGAGGACGGCGGGGACGAGCCCGGTCCGGACGACTACCGGACCCGGGCCGCCGGGCTCGACCTGCCCGAGCCGGTGGCCGCCGCCGTCACCCGAGAGATCGGCAAACTGGAGCGAACGCACGAGCAGAGCCCCGACCACGGATGGATCCGGACGTGGCTGGACACGGTCCTCGAACTGCCGTGGGGCGTCGAGTCCGAGGACCGCGTCGACCTCGACGAGGCGACCCGCATCCTCGACGAGGACCACGACGGGCTGTCCGACGTGAAGGACCGGATCCTGGAGCACCTGGCCGTGCGCAAGCTCCAGATGGAGCGGCACCTGGTCCCCGTCGGCGGGCGCGGTGCGGGCGCCATCCTGGCGCTCGTCGGCCCTCCGGGGGTCGGCAAGACATCCCTGGGCGAGTCGGTGGCCCGGGCCCTCGGGCGCTCCTTCGTCCGCGTCGCGCTCGGCGGCGTCCGCGACGAGGCCGAGATCCGCGGGCACCGGCGCACCTACGTCGGGGCCCAGCCCGGCCGGCTGGTGCGCGCCCTCCGAGAGGCCGGCTCGATGAACCCGGTCGTGCTGCTCGACGAGGTCGACAAGCTAGGCGCCGACTTCCGGGGTGACCCGGCCTCGGCGCTGCTCGAAGTCCTCGACCCGGCGCAGAACCACACGTTCCGCGACCACTACCTCGAGGTGGAGCTCGACCTGTCCAAGGTGCTCTTCCTGGCTACGGCCAACGTGCTCGACACCGTTCCGGGGCCGTTGCTGGACCGGATGGAGGTCATCCGCCTCGACGGATACACCGAGGACGAGAAGGTCGCCATCGCGCGGAACCACCTCGTCGCCCGCCAGCGGGAGCGCGCCGCCCTGACCGGCGACGACGTCATCATGACCGACGACGCGCTGCGGGCGGTCGTGGCCGAATACACCCGCGAGGCGGGTGTCCGCGGCCTCGAGCGGGAGCTGAGCGCCCTGATGCGCAAGGTGGCCGGCACGGTCGCCGGCGGCCGGCCCGTGGACGGTGCCCGTGCCGAGGGTCCGGTCGTGATCGACGGAGGCGATGTGGGTTCGTGGCTCGGACGCCCGCGGTTCGTGTTCGAGCCGGCCGACCGGACGTCGGTCCCCGGTGTGGCCACGGGCCTCGCCGTCACCGGTGCCGGGGGTGACGTGCTCTCGGTCGAGGTCACCATGACGGACGGTACCGAGGGGCTGACCATCACGGGCCAGCTCGGCGAGGTCATGCGCGAGTCCGCAGAGATCGCCCTGTCCTACGTGCGCTCCCATGCCGACGCACTGGGCATCGACCCGACGGCGTTCACCGGCAAACGCCTGCACGTCCACGTGCCGGCGGGCGCCGTGCCCAAGGACGGGCCGTCGGCCGGGGTCACCATGACCACCGCGCTGGTCAGCCTGTTGACTGGTCGGGCCGTGACGCCCACCGTCGGCATGACCGGGGAGGTCACGCTCCAGGGCCGGGTCCTGCCGATCGGCGGGGTCCGGCAGAAGGTGCTGGCCGCCCACCGCGCCGGTCTCACCACCGTCGTGCTGCCGGCCCGGAACGGTCCCGACCTCGACGACGTGCCCGAAGCCGTGCGCGGCGAGCTGACGTTCGTGCTGGCCGCCCACGTCGACGAGGTCCTGGACGCCGCCCTGGCCGCCGGGGCCGGATCGGCCGCAACGGCACCGGGCGACGGGAATCCAGCAGCCGAGGCGGCGTGACCGGGCCCCGGTGAGGGAGACTGGCCCGGCCAGGCCACGCCCCCACCGGCGACCGCACGGATGGGCGACGGCGAGCGAACAGGGAGGCAGACGATGCACACCACCGACGTACTGACGGACGCGTTCGAGCGGGTGCGCGACGCCGTCCACCCTGCGGTCAACGGACTCACGGTGGAACAGCTGATATTCCGGCCCGACACCGAGACCAACTCCATCGCCTGGCTGGTCTGGCACCTGACCCGGATCCAGGACGATCACGTGGCCGCCCTGGCCGGGGTGCCCCAGGTGTGGGCCGACCGGGGCTGGTCCGATCGCTTCGCCCTCCCCCTCGACGTCGCCGACACCGGGTACGGCCACGACGCCGAGGCCGTGGCGACCGTGACCGCCGACGCCTCCTCGCTCCTGGGCTACTTCGAGGAGGTCCACGCCGCGACCGTGGCCTACCTGTCGACACTGGACGAGGCCGACCTCGACCGGGTCGTCGACCGGAACTGGGACCCGCCGGTCACGGCCGGCGTCCGCCTGGTGAGCGTGATCGCCGACGACCTCCAGCACGCGGGCCAGGCCGCCTACATCCGGGGGATCCTGCAGCGCCGCTGACCATGAGCGTCCCGCACTGGTCGCGTCGGGCTGCACCGATGTTCAAGTTCACGCCTGATCACGCCGAAACACAGGGGCCGGGAGCGCCCGGCCGGACGTGATGAGGGGACGATGCCCGACCAGGCAAGACACCATGAGCCTGACGAAGTGCAGCCGGTGTCCGCCGACACCCGTGCGGCCGCGCCGCGCCGCCTGAGACCCGCCACCCTGGGCTACCTGATCGGCCCCGCCGCATTCGTGGCGATCCTCGGGCTGATGCACGTCAATTTCATCGTCCACGTGTCGGCCTGGGCCTGGCTGGGGATCTTCATCGCCGTGCCGGTCTCGAACCTGTTCGTCGACCGCCTCTACGCCCGCCGGCCGTCACTCGCGACCTTCCACCTCCGGGTGGCCGTCCAGGTGACGGCCGTCACCGCCGTGATCTACCTCACCGGCTGGGGACCGGTGCTGTGGGGCGCCTACGCGTTCGTGGCACTCGCCGACATCGCGGCCGGCGGGTCGTGGACGTGGCGGCCGGTTGCGCTCTGGAGCTTCGTCGCCATGGCCGTCGGCGAGCTCTGCATCTGGCAGGGCTGGTTCCCGTCCCGTCTCACGTTCCCCCAGGCCACGGCGCTGACCGTCATGGGCGTGTTCGTCCTCTTCTTCATCATCCGCATGGCCGGGGCGACCATGGAGCAGAAGGAGGAGGCCGACGCCACGGTGCGCCTCAGCGAGGACCGCTTCCGCTCGCTCATCCAGCACTCGTCAGACGTGACGATCATCATCGACGAAGAGGGCCTGTACCGCTACCTGTCTCCGGCGGTGTCGGAACTCCTCGGCTACGCGCCCCGTGAGCTCGTCG
>JADGOH010000112.1 GCA_017883025.1 Acidimicrobiales bacterium | reverse complement strand
TCGGTGCCCGAGAACTCGGTCAACGCCCTGGCCGTCCTGCTCGGCATCTGGTTCATCGTCATGGGGCTGTTCGAACTGGCGGCCGGGTTCGTCCTGCGGTCCGAACTCAAGAAGGCGTCCTCCTGATCCACCCGGACGCTCGGAGACGGCCTCCGAGCACGACACCGGGCACGTGCAGGCTCCCGACCCGGTGCGGACGGCGGAGGCACCGACGTGCCCCAGCGCCATCGGGGGCGCCAGGCGGTCGCGACCTACGACGCAGCGCTACGCGACTGGCAGGCGTGCCACGATGCCTCCTCCGCCCTGGTGGACGCGGCCCGGTCGTGCCACCCTCCCCGACGGCCTGAGCGCGTCGGCGCCGGCCGTCTGCCGACCGTGCCCCCGCTCGCGCAGTGGACACCGCCGCGCCCGGTATGGGAACGTCCTCGCCTGCACATCCGCGACCGGGCAACCGGGGAAGGCGCACAGCACATGGCCGACGAGGCACTCGAGGAGCACCTGGCGTCCCTGGTGGGCCGACCGGTCGGACGGGGCGGGCCGTCGGTCGCACCGGACCCGGTCAACCAGCCCATGATCCGCCACTGGGCGGCGGCCTTCGCCGACGCGAACCCGGTGTACACCGACCCCGAGGCCGCCGCCGCCTCGCACTTCGGTGGGATCGTGGCCCCACCGCTCATGCTCCAGACGTGGACGATGCCCACGCCGACCCTCGAGGGCATCGCCGAGCGGGGCGGCTCCCCGGTGGCGGTCGAGGGCGAGACGGCACTGTCGGTCCTCGACCGTGCCGGCTACGTGGGCACGTTGGCCACCAATTCGGAGTTCGAGGTCGTGCGCTACCTCCGCCTCGGCGAGGTCGTGTCGTCCGAGACGGTCTTCGAGTCGATCTCGGAGGAGAAGCAGACCCGGATGGGCCGGGGTCGCTTCGTCACCTGGGTGACCACCTACACGGTCGGCACCGGGGAGATCGTCGGGCGCCAGTCGTTCCGCATCCTGAAGTTCGACCCGTCCGGGGCCCAGGCATGAGCCCGGACCGGGCCACGTCGCCCGCCGTCGGCCCGATGGCCGTCGGCGACGCCCTGCCGTCGCTCGAGCTGGACATGACCGCCACCCTGATCGCGGCCGGGGCCATCGCCACCCGTGACTTCATGCCCGTCCACCACGACCGGGCATACGCCAACGCCCAGGGCGCCCCCGACATCTTCATGAATATCCTGTCGGACACCGGGTACTGCAGCCGGTTCCTCACCGACTGGGCCGGCCCCGACGCCATGCTCCGGCGACTGGCCATCCGCCTGGGCGTGCCGGTCTTCCCCGGTGACCGTCTCGTCTACACCGGCGAAGTGGCCGGTGTCACGACCGAGGGCGACGAGCGCACCGTGGAGGTCGCCTTCCGGGCCACCACCGCGCTCGGCGAGCACGTGACGGGATCGGCCACGCTGACCCTGCCGTCCGGCGGGTGACGGCGCCCCCGCCGGACGTGCCGTGGCCGGACCGGACAACCGGCAGACTGTGGCCATGACCGACTGGCAGGCCATCACCCGACGCAACGCCCGATCGGTCCAGACGACCGTCGGCTGGATCTTCTGGGACCCGGGCGCGGTCGCCCGATACGAGGCCGAGGGGCTGCCGGGGGGCCTGGCCGGACCGCTGGGCTACATCGCCGCCCGCTGCGCCCCGTTGGCCCCGTGCGGGCCCGCCGCGGTCACCGCCGCCTTCGGCTCGATCAGCCCGCTCGGGATCGCCGCCGTCTTCGACCTGCTCGACGCCGGCGGGTTCCGTCGCATGTGGACCGCCCGGGACGCCGCCCTCGTCGAGGGAATGACCGCCCACGCCCCGGGTATCCTCGATCCCCTGGCCGACCTCGGGCCGGACCTGTGGACCGTGGTCGAGGCCCTGCCGCTCGTCGGACGGGTGTTCTTCGGGGCCCATCTGGCCGAGGTGCGGCCCGCCGACCCGCAACTCGCCGGTTGGCACGCCGTCAACTGCCTGCGGGAGTGGCGGGGCGACACCCACTGGGCCATCGTCGTGGCCGCCGGGCTGACCCATCCCGAGGCATCGATCCTGCACAACGCCTGGCTCGGGTACGAGGAGGACTGGCTGGCCCGGTCCCGGGGCACCTCTCCCGACGACATCGACGCCGGGTGGGCGTCGCTCCGAGCGAAGGGCCTGGCCGGCGGACGCACCGTGACCGCCGAGGGCATCGCGCTGCGGCAGTGGATCGAGGACGAGACGGACCGGCGCACCACCCTGCCGTGGGAGCTGCTGGGGGAGGCTCGCTCGGTGGAGTTCGCCGAGCTGTTCGAGCCGCCCTGCGAGCAGCTCCTCGCCCGAGTCGACGAAACCGCCGGGCCGAACTACCAGCCGGCGTCACGGACCCGCGCCCGATGACGACCGTTCCGACGACCGTGAACCGGCGGGCCCTCCTGACCGGGGCGACCCGGGGGATCGGACGGGCGACGGCCCTCGCCCTCGCCGCGTCGGGATGGGACGTGGCCATCACCGGACGGACCGTCCGCCGGGGCGAGGGGCGTGACGACTCCGACACCGGCGCCGGTCGGACCCTGCCCGGCAGCCTCGAGGAGACGGGCGAGGGCGTGCGCGCCGCCGGGCGGCGGTGCCTCGAGCTCGTCGCCGACCTGCACGACCAGGTGGCGCTGGTGGCGGCCGTCGACGCCGTACTCGACGCCTGGGGTGGCATCGACCTGCTGGTCAACAACGCCGTGGACACGGCCCCGGGCAGCATGGTGCCGATCGTCGACCTGGCGGTGGCCCAGCTCGAGGCGAAGCTGGCGGCCAACGCCGTGGCCCCGTTCGTCCTCATCCGTGCGGTACTCCCCGGGATGCTGGACGCGGGCGGCGGCACCATCGTCGACGTGACCTCCCACACGGCCACCGCCGACCCGCCCGGGCCGGTCGGCCAGGGCGGGTGGGGCGTGGCCTACGCGGCATCCAAGGCGGCCGCCCACCGGTTCGCCCCCCTGCTGGCCGTCGAGCTCGGCGACCGGGGGATCCGGGCCTACAACGTCGACCCCGGCTATGTCGAGACCGAGCGCCAGGTGGTGAACGCCGCCGCCCTGGGCCTGGTCGGCCACTACCGGGGCGCGCCGCCCACGGTGCCGGCGGCAGCCATCGCATGGATGGTGGACCACCCGGAGACGCTGGAGAACGGTGCGACGGTCCGGGCGCAGAAGCTCGCCCTGGTCGAGGGGCTGCACGAGGACTGGCGGACGGCGTGACCGGGCCCGCACCGGCTGGCCCCGGAGGACCCGCGGACCACGAGGCGACGGTTCCGGACGTCACCGTCTACTGGCGGCCCGGTTGCCCCTACTGCATCCGCCTTCGCCGCGGCCTGCGCCGATCGGGCCTCGCCACCCGGGAGGTCGACATCTGGCAGGACCCGGCGGCGGCGGCCTTCGTACGCGGGCACGCCGACGGCCACGAGACCGTCCCCACCGTCGACATCGGCGGCACGGTCCTGGTGAACCCGTCGGCCAGGCGGGTCGTCGACGGGGCCGCGGACGCCGGCATCACCGTGTCCCGACATCTGAGGCGTTGGTGGCGCCCGTCGGCCGGCTGACCGATGCCGCCAGGCCGGCACACGGTGCCGGCAGGTCAGGCCGGACCGAGCAGGGCCAGTCCTCGGTGCAGGAACTCCACCGCGCCCCCGACCGTGTCGGCACCGCCCAGTTCGGCTCTCGTGACGACGGCACCGAACGGGGAATTCCAGAAGTCGGCGTCGCCCGGTCGGCCGGGCCCCCACGGGGCCACGTAGACGTAGGGCTCGGGCACACCGTCGTCGCCGGGGGAGGCCCCGAGGGTCACGCCCCCCGAGCCGGTGGTCGCGGCCAGGCCGAGGTCGAAGTGCTCGGGCCACACCTGGGCCGCAGTCGGGTCGGTCAACTCGGGCAGCAGCGCGTCGAGCGCCCGGGCGCCGGTCGCGAACCACGCCAGCAGCTCGGCCGCCGACGACGGGTCGAGCACGAGCGGCACCGTCGGGTCGCCGACGGCAGGAGCCTCACCGCCCGGCGCGAACGGCACGGCGAGGTCGGCCCCGGCGAAGGCAGCGGCGTCGGCCAGCGTGCGGCCCGGCAGCTCGAGGACCTCGGCGGTGGCGCCATCGGCCCCCTGGTGCTCCCGGACGAGGGCCGACCGGGTGAGGCGCAGGGCGGTGTCGTCAGGGCCGAAGAGCGGCGTGCCGATGCCGGACGGCGTGGCCCGCAGCCCGAACCGGCCGCCGTGTGCGGCACGGGCCCGGGCGAGCACGTGGGTGGCGACACGCTGGAGCTCGCGACGCGTCGGGGCGAGGCGGTCGGCTGGCTGGCCGGCGGCGGGGTCGGTGGAGGTCGTCACCTTCCCGATCCTAGAGACGCGTGGCCACGTCCGGTCGGCTCACAGGACCGGCTCGCTCGGGACGCCGAAGTACTCCTGGTAGTTGCGACCCCGCTCGCGCAACTCGCGGGCGTCGAGCCCGGTGTCGGCGAAGGTGTAGCGGCTGCCGCCCCCGCCGCCGTCCCCGGGGTGGTCGGCCAGGAACGTCCGCATACGCGACTCGGCGTCGGCGGTGAACTCGAGCCCCAGCGCGTCGTAGACGGCGCCGATCGTGGTGAACGGGTCGGCGAGGAACTCGGCGAACTGGACGTCCACCACCTGGTCGGGCGGGACCGTGCCGTCCCGCCGGGCATCCACGGACCGTTCGAGCCCGAGGAGGATGTCCTCGGCGTACTCCGCCGCGGCCCGGGCCACGGTGCTGTGGTCACTCGCCATCGATCGCAGCAGCGCCACCAGGGCGCTGATCGAGGAGATGACGCGGACCGGGTCCCGGTGGGTCTGGACGATGAGGGCGTCGGGGTACTCGTCGAGCAGGGCCCCGAGGCTCCAGAGGTGCGCGGGCGACTTGAGGAGCCACCGATCCCCGGCGTGGCGGCTCTGGAGGTGCTGGAGGTAGATGCGGTGCCATCGGTAGGCGGGAGCCATGTCGGCCTCGTGCAGCAGCCACCGGTCGTATTCGGGCACGTCGTACTGGGTCGGGAAGATCATCGAGCGGAAGTCGCCGCCGGTCATCCGCACGCACTCCTGGGCCAGTTGCGCCCCCAGGGGGTGGAAGTCGGTGAATCCGGGGATGATGAGATCGGGCATGGCGGCGATTGCCTCGGCCTCGTCGATCCTCGGGTCGGTGTCGTACGTGGCCGTCTCCGGCGGGGGGACCGGACGGTCCACCTCCCAGGTCAGCGGGGCCCGGTTGGCCGGATCCTGGGCCAGGAGGTCGTAGAGGATGGTGGTGCCCGTCCGGGGCTGTCCCACGATGACGATCGGCCGTGTGACGGTGCC
Source organism: Acidimicrobiales bacterium (assembly GCA_017883025.1). Taxonomy (GTDB): domain Bacteria; phylum Actinomycetota; class Acidimicrobiia; order Acidimicrobiales; family RAAP-2; genus Bog-756. The sequence continues at coordinate 3,930 of JADGOH010000112.1, read as the reverse complement.
CTCGGCCACTTCCGGATGGGCAGACCGCCACGCCAGGATCTCCAACCGGTTCCCAAGGTAGCCCGTGACCTCCGCCTCCACGATGGTCCGCCCGAGGTCGTTGAGCCGGGCCGGGCCGGCGAGGTCGTCGAGCAGGCGGTCCAGGCCGTCGCGCCAGGACGGCTCGCCCAGGTCGTCGAGACCCGTCGTGGTCATTGCCGTCGACAGCAGCTCGTCCGCGTCGAACCGGCCGGAAGTCGTCGTCGGTGTCGTGTCGCTCATCGGCTCAGGCCTCCCGGACGGTCCGGACAGTCGACCGGACCTCGGGCGGCTGCGGGTTGTCGAGCCAGCGGATGCAGACGAAGCCCCGGTGCCGGCCGCCGGTGTCGAGCCACACCGTGGTGCCGTCGTCCGCCGAGGGCGGCCGCTCGCCGGCCAGCACCACCCGGGCCGTGCCGTCGGGCCGCAGCGTGGCCCCGGCGTTGGTGACCGAGCTCCGGCGCCGGTGGGGGTCGATGCACTCGTGCCAGATGTTCTCGACGGTCACACTCCAATACCGGGTGCCGGGTGGGGTGAACGTCACCTCGAGGGCCTCGTCGGGCGCGAGGCGCCACGTGCCGAGGACATAGAGGTTGTCGGGGGTCGTGTTCTCGTCGCCCAGCGACCCCGCCTCCTGGGTGAACAGCTCGTTCGGGCGCCCCAGCGCCTCGGGCAGGACCGTCCGGTGCAGTGTCATCAGCTTGGCGATCGTCCAGCCCATGGCCGTCAACTGCTCGCCCACCGACGTGTCCGTGGGCACGGGCGGCGGGCCCACCGGATCCAGGGCGGCGATGTCGAACTCGGCCAACTGCTCGGTGGCCCGGTCGGCGATGTACTGGCGGACCACGATGCCCGAGGCGTCCTCGGGCATCGGTACCCACGGTGCACCGTCGAGCTCCTCGGCGGTGGGCTCGGCAGCGGACAACACGAAGGCGAACCGGCCGTCGGCCTCGGTCGCCAGGTCGCGGTCGGACACGTATGCGGCCATGCGCCGGGGCGTCAGGCCCCGTCCGGCCAGGACCTGGAACCCGAGGTAGGTGACCGTGCCCCGTCGTCCCGACACCCGGTAGCGGCGGGTCCCGTCGACCATGCCGAGGTGGTACTCGCCGTCGGGGTTGGGCCCCCCGACCAGCCGGGCCTCGGTGTTCATGGAGAAGAACCACGGGGACTCCGTGTCGACGTCGAGCGACAGCTCGGCGCACAGGGCGGTCACCCGGCCCAGGACGCGGAAGCCCTCTACGAGCTCGAGCTCCGATTCGGACTCCGACCGGACCATGGCGGCCATGTCGTCGAGCATGGTCCGGACCAGGCCCCAGCCCTCCTCCGTCGCCCGCCCCTGTTCCTCGACCGCACCGGACATCGGCGCCTCCCTCCCGTTGCGACCGCGAGGATACGCATGTGGACGGCCCGCACGCGGGGCTCACCCGGACCGGCTGTTCGAGTCAGGAGCCCGGGTCGCGCTAGGAGCCCGTGACGACGTAGCGGGCGGCCGGAGTTCCCGGGGGGTTGGTCACGCCGGGAACGGCATCGGGATTGGTGATGCACACCTCGCCCTCGAGGCCGTCGGGGTCACGGAAGAAGATGCTCAGGATCTGCCCGAAGTCCGTGACGAACGAATCGGCAGCTCCTCGTGCGATCAGCCGGTCGCGGATCGTCTCGAACGAGCCGATCGAGGCGGCCTGCAGGGCGAAGTGGTCGAGGCGGCCGCGGCCGAACATGGGTTGCTGGCGGTCGGCCTCGGTGTTGCCCTCGATCTCGAACACGTTGAGCTCGGCCCAGGGCCCGATCTTGATGATCGAGAGCCGGACGGCGTCGTTCCCGTCCACCTCGGGGCCGTCGCGGACCACCTCGGCCTCGAACACTTCCTCGTAGAACCGGTGCAGCCGGGCGGCGTCGTTGGTGAGGGTGGCGACGTGGTTGAGTCCGACGGTCAGCATGCGGCAATCGTACGGCAGGTGGGGTCGGGTCTGGAAGACTCGGCCAATGGCCGCCACCGCTGACCCGACCGATCTGCCGTTCCACGACCGGACCGACTTCGAGGACGCCGACCGGGGCTTCGTCGGCGCCCTCGATCCCTGTGTCGTCACCGACGCCCAGGGCCGGGTGGTGTGGGACAACGAGGCCTACGGGTTCCTGCAGGCCGAGTGCCCCGACACTGCGCACCCGAGCCTGTGGCGCCAGGGCCAGCTGGCCGCCAGGCAGGGGCTCTACGAGGTGTGCGACGGTATCTACCAGGTACGAGGGCTGGACCTGTCCAACATGACGCTGGTCGAGGGCGACACCGGGGTGATCGTCATCGACCCGCTCATCAGTGCCGAAACGGCCGCAGCCGCGCTCGCGCTCTACCGGTCCCACCGGGGTGAGCGGTCGGTGACGGCCGTGATCTACACCCATGCCCACGTCGACCACTTCGGCGGAGTCCACGGGGTGCTCGAGGGGCCCGTGCCCATCGTGGCCCCCGACGGGTTCATGGAGTCGGCCGTCGCCGAGAACGTGTACGCCGGTGTCGCCATGAGCCGACGGGCCATGTACATGTACGGGGTGGCGCTCGAGAAGGGCCCGGCCGGGCAGATCGGCTGCGGCCTCGGGATGACCACCTCCACCGGCAGCATCGGCCTGGTGGCGCCCACGATCGACGTCACCCGGACCGGCCAGGAAGAGGTGCTGGACGGCGTGCGGATCGTGTTCCAGGTGACCCCCGGGACCGAGTGCCCGGCCGAGATGAATTTCTACTTCCCCGACCACCGGGCGCTGTGCATGGCGGAAAATGCCACCCGGAACCTCCACAACCTGGTGACGCTGCGCGGGGCCGTCGTCCGGGACGCGCGGGTGTGGTCCGTCTACCTCGACGAGGCCATGACCCTGTTCGCCGAGGGGACCGACGTCGCCTTCGCCTCCCACCACTGGCCGACCTGGGGGTCCGACCGGGTGGTCGAGTACCTGTCGCTGCAGCGGGACCTCTACGCCTACATCCACGACCAGACGCTCCGACTCATGAACACCGGGCTCAACGGATCCGAGGCGGCCGAGGCCTTGGCCATGCCTCCCGCTCTCGACCAGGCCTGGCACACCCACGGCTACTACGGCTCGGTTAGCCACAACGTCAAGGCCGTCTACCAGCGCTACCTGGGCTGGTTCGACGGCAACCCGGCCCGGCTGTGGCAGCACCCGCCGGTCGAGGCGTCGACCCGCTACGTCGAGTGCATGGGTGGCACCGACGCGGTCCTGACGATGGCGGCGGGGTACGCGGACGACGGCGACCTCCGGTTCGCGGCCGAGCTGCTCGACCGGGTGGTCTTCGCCGATCCCGGCAGCGGGGCGGCCAAGGAGCAGCTGGCCGGCGTCTACGACCGGCTCGCCTACGGAGCCGAGAACGGCACCTGGCGGAACTTCTTCCTGACCGGCGCCCACGAGCTGCGCCACGGGGTCATCGCGGACCCGCCCTCGACCGGCTCGGCCGAGCTGCTGGCGGCGCTCACGGTCGAGCAGCTGCTCGACGCCATCGCCATCCGCATCGACGGGCCCAAGGCCTGGGACGAGGTGCTCGCCATCGACTGGCGGTTCACCGACCTCGGTGTGACCCACCGGGCCACGTTGCGCAACGGCGTCCTGACCCACCGCGTCGCGCCCGATGGCGGCGACCCGCCCGATCTGACGCTCGTGCTCGAGAAGTCGCAGATGCTGGGTGTCCTCTTCGGCGTGGGGATCGACCAGATCGCCACTGAAGGGGACCTCGGGGTCATCGCCCGGCTGCTCGCCGTCATCGAGACTCCCGACCGCAGCTTCCCGATCGTCACGCCGTAGGAGGATCGGGGCCCCGCGGCGTCGGGACGTGACCGCCGGACGGTGCGGGTCGGGCGCGGCACGGGGCCGACTGCCAGCTGCGTCCGGCACCGATGGGCGGATCGGCAG
>JADGOH010000025.1 GCA_017883025.1 Acidimicrobiales bacterium | reverse complement strand
TCGAAGGCGACGAGCAGGTTGAGGTCGACCTGGTGCAGTTCCATGGACGGAGCGTATCCATCATTGATCAGATCGATGGGAAGGATCTCCAGAGATTGTTGGAACCGGTCGGGGCAGGGCCTTACCATCAGCTCGCACACGCCCGCCGACCCCGACAGGAGCGACACGATGACGGTTCTCATGACCAGCGAGATGCCCGGCCTCACCCGGGACGGATATGACCACCTGGCCGCCGCGCTGCTTCCCACACTGCAGTCCGCCGACGGGTTCATCGCCCACGCCGCCGGACCGGTCGAGGGCGGGTTCCGGGTCACCGAGCTGTGGGAGTCCGAGGACGCCCACACGACGTGGTTCACCGCGCACGTGGTCCCCACCCTGCCGGCCGACGCGCCGCCTCCGGCGATCACGTTCCGGCCGATCGTCAACGTGGCGACCCGCTGACGATCGGTCGACACCACCCGCACCGTCCGCACGGCAGGCGCCGCCCGGCTAGACCGGGGGCATGGACCTCCGCATCTTCACCGAGCCCCAGCAGGGTGCCACCTACGACGATCTGCTGGCCGTGGCGCAGGCGGCCGAGCGCCACGGCTTCAGCGCCTTCTTCCGCAGCGACCACTACCTCAAGATGGGCGGCGTCACCGGCCTGCCCGGGCCCACCGACGCGTGGATCACCCTGGCCGGCATCGCCCGGGAGACGAGCACCATCCGCCTCGGGACGCTGATGACGGCAGCCACGTTCCGGCTCCCGGGACCGCTGGCCATCGCCGTGGCCCAGGTCGACGCCATGAGCGGGGGACGGGTCGAACTCGGGATCGGCACCGGCTGGTACGGCGCCGAGCACGCCGCCTACGGGATCCCGTTCCCACCGCTGGGCGTGCTCTTCGAACGGTTCGAGGAGCAGCTGGCCGTCGTCACCGGCCTGTGGGCGACCCCCGAGGGAGCGCACTATGACTTCGAGGGCGTCCACTACACGCTGGTCGACAGCCCGGCCCTCCCGAAGCCCGTCCAGCGACCGGGCCCGCCGGTCATCATCGGGGGCGGGGGAGCGAAGCGCACCCCCCGGTTGGCGGCCACCTATGCCGCCGAGTTCAACCTCGGCTTCGTCACCCCGGAGGACACGTCGCCCCAGTTCGACCGCGTCCGCGAGGCGTGCCGCGTCCAGGACCGCGACCCGGCCACGCTCGAGCTGTCGGTGGCGCAGGTGGTGTGCTGCGCCACTAGCGACGCCGACCTCGCCCGGCGGGCGGCCGTGATCGGCCGCCAGGTCGACGAGCTGCGCGAGCACGGTCTGTGCGGCACGCCCGCCGAGGTGGTGGCCAAGCTGGAGCGGTTCGCGGCGATCGGCACCGGCCGCGTCTACCTCCAGGTGTTGGACCTGGCGGACCTGGAGCACCTCGCACTGCTCGGCGCCGAGGTGCTGCCGGCCGCCACCGCCCTCTGAGTCGTCCGGACCGTCAGGCTGCCACGGCGGGCGTTCCCCACCGCTCGGCCACGAGGACCAGCGAGCGGGCGCGGGCCTCGAAGGAGTGGGCCCGCGTCGACACCATGAGCTCGTCGGCGCCGGTGCGCTCGACGAGGGCCGCCAGGCGGCGATGGACCGTGTCGGGGTCGCCGATGGCGTGATCGGCGGTCGACGCCTCGACGACAGCCCGCTCCTGGGCGGTGTAGGGGTACTCGGCGGCCTCCTCGGGGGAGACCACCGGTCCGAGAGTTCCGGTGCGCAGCTGCAACATGGTGAGCGCGGAGGGTCCCGACAGCCACCGCGCCTCGTCGTCGCTGTCGGCGCACAGCACCGACGCCGCCACCATCACGTGCGGCTCGTCGAGCAGGCCGGTGCGGCGGAAACTGGACCGGTAGAGGGCGACCGCCTCGTCGACCAGGGCGGGGGCGAAGTGGAAGGCGAAGCTGAACGGCAGGCCGAGCATCCCGGCCAACTGGGCGCTGAACGTCGACGAGCCGAGCAGCCACACCTGGGGCAGGTAGCCCCGTCCGGGCACGGGCGCCGGAAGGGTGGCCGGGCCGTCGTGGTCGACCAGGTAGTTCAGGAGCTCGACCACGTCCTCGGGGAACCGCTCGGCGCCCACGTCGGCGCTGCGCCGCAGGGCCCGGGCCGTCGCCGGGTCGGTGCCCGGGGCGCGCCCGAGGCCGAGGTCGATGCGCCCGGGGTGGAGGGCCTCCAGTGTGGCGAACTGCTCGGCCACGACCATCGGGGCGTGGTTCGGGAGCATCACGCCGCCGGCGCCCACCCGCAGTGTGGTGGTGGCGTCGGCCAGGTGCCCGATCAGCACGGCCGGGGCGGAGCTGGCCACGGCCGGCATCCCGTGGTGCTCGGCCACCCACATCCGGTGGTAGCCGAGGGACTCGACGACCGCGGCAAGGCGCGTGGTGTCGGCCAGGGCGTCGGCCGGCGTGGCGCCCTTCGCCACTGTGGCGAGGTCGAGTACCGAGAGCGTGGTCATGTCCGGTGCAACGCCTGGCGTCGCCGGTTCCTTCCGCGCACGGCCGGATTGCGGGGCCGGCGGCGGCCGGGCCGATCACGTTCGGGTGACGACATCCTCGATCCGGGCCAGTGTCTTCGCCATGTTGGCGGCCGTCTTGTCCGGGAGTCCGCCGAGGCGCAGCAGCGCCCGCTGGTGGTCCTGGCTGATGTCCCAGCTCTCGCGTACCCGGGTGCCACCCTCGGCCGGCTCGAGCTCGTAGCGCCAGATCCGGCCGGCGACGAACTTCCCGACGAATCCGCCGGGCCGGGTCTGCCATGCGAGCCTGCGGTCCCGCTCGAACTCGATCACGGTGGACACCATGGAGTACTTCACGCCCATCTGCATCGACATGCCGAACGTCGCCCCCAGGCTCAGGACCTGGGGTGCGCCCGGCTTCACCTGCTTCACCGTGCCGGACCCGTCGATCTCCGGGTGGCGCGATGCGTCCGCGATCAGGGCGAAGATGGCTGCGGGCCCGGCGGGAATCACCCGTTCGACCGATACGACGTCGCCGTCCATGCGTCCTCCTGAGGTGTCGTGCTGCGGGGTTCGGGCCGGCAGGTGCCCGGTGCGAGCCTACGCCGGGTCCCGGCGGTGGCACCCGCCTGGCATCATCGGGGCCGTGCCCACCACGTCCCTGACCACCGCGGTGTCCGAGTTGGCCGGGGCCGACCCGGTCCTGTCCGGCCTGGTCGAACGGCACGGCCCGCCCCCGGCCCGGCGCCGGGTCCCGGTCGACCGGCGCTTCGGCGACCTGGCCCGCAACATCGTCTACCAACAGCTCGCCGGTCGGGCGGCGGCGTCCATCCACGGCCGGTTCGTCGACGCCCTCGACGGCGACGTCTGTGCGGCGCGCGTGCTCGCCACGCCGCAGCCCGTCCTGCGCTCGTGCGGACTGAGCGGCTCCAAGGCCGCGTCCATCCTCGACCTGGCCGACAAGGTGGCCGCCGGCGAGGTCGCCCTCGACCGGATCGGGCGCCTGTCCGATGACGAGGTGGTCACCCACCTGACCGTCGTGCGGGGGGTGGGGCCGTGGACGGCCCAGATGTTCCTGATGAGCACATTGAGCCGGCTCGACGTGTGGCCCCTCGGGGACTACGGCGTGCGGGCCGGGTTCGCCAGGGCGTGGGGGTTGTCCGACGTGCCGGTGCCGAAGGAGCTCGAGGTGCTCGGCGAGCCGTTCCGCCCCTACCGCAGCCTCGTCGCCTGGTACTGCTGGCGGGCGGCCGACGAGCGCTGACGGACCAAGGCTCAGCGTTCGGCGTGCAGCTCGACGCAGATGTCGGCGAAGTGGCCCGGGTCGGGCTGCCGGGTGCACTCGAGGCTGACGGCATCGGCCAGGCCGCCGACCTTGGACCGGATCCGCCCCGCGATCTCGTGGCGGCGGCCGACGACGGCGATCGACTCGACCATCTCGTCGGTGACCAGCTCGGCCATGTCGTCCCAGCGTCCCTCCTTCGACAGGGCGTTGAGCCGGGGGTGGAGTCCCTCCCACCCGTTGCACTCGAGGACGCGGGCGTAGGCGGGGGTCGACCCGTAGAAAGCGAGCTGGCCCCGGACGGTGGCGATGGCGGCGTCCAGCTCGGCGCCGGTGTCGCCGGTGGCAATCATGGTGACCACGGCCAATTCGAGCTCGGACCGGTGCCGTCCCGCCCGTGCCAGTCCCTCGGCGACCGCCGGCAGCGTCAGCTGTTCGAGCGACTCCCGGGTGGCGAAGGGATGGACGAGCAACCCGTCGCCGACCTCGGCGGCTACCCGCGTGAGATGGGGCCCGACCGCCCCGAGCAGGACGCGGGGACTGGCGAACCGCGCCGGGCCGGGGTCGAAGGCCGGGGGCATCAGGGTGTGGGTGTAGAACTCGCCGCGGAAGTCGAGCGGGGCGAGCCCGTCCCACGCGTCCCAGATGGCCCGCATGGCCAGCACCAGCTCGCGCAGCCGTGCGGCCGGGTGCGACCAGGGCATCGAGTAGCGCCGCTCGATGTGGGGGCGGACCTGGGTGCCGAGGCCCAACGTGAACCGGCCGGCGGACGCGTCCTGGAGGTCCCGGCCGATGGTGGCCAGCAACATCGGGGTCCGGGCGAAGGCGATGGCGATGGCCGTGCCGAGTCGGAGGCTGGTCGTCCGGTCGGCGGCGAGCACCAGTGGGAGGAACGGGTCGTGTCGGGTCTCGTAGGTGAAGGCGCCGTCGTACCCGACTGCCTCGAGCTCGGCGAACAGCTCGCCCGCGGTCGCCAGCTCCGGCACGGGCACGGTGGTCCAGACGTCCACGGCGGCCTCAGCCCGCGAACCGGGCGGTGAGCGCGGTGAAGGCCCAGTCGGACTGGGCGATGCCGCTGCAGGTGTTGCCCGGGGCGACGCCGGTGGGACAGGGCCGGTCCCGGTTCGCCATCCAGAAGGTCAGCCGGGCCAGGTGGTTTGCCTGCGCGTAGGTGAGGATCGTCTGGAAGTCGGCCGCCGACACCGTCTCGTCGGCCTCGTCCGTCCGCCCGTTCATCGACGAGATCCCCAGGTGGGCGTAGGCGGCCGCCGAGCTCTCGCCGTAGGCGGCCACGAGGTCGGCGTGGAGCCCTTCGGATGCAGCGACAGTGGTGGCGCCCATGTCCGAGACGGGGACGCCGAAGTCGAAGGGCATGATCGTCCAGGCAGAGGGCTGGAACCCCGACCCGGCGGCATCGGCGATCAGGCTCCTGCCGTCGGCGTCGGGCCCGGTCGGGGTCGTCCCGAAGGTGACGGTGATCGCGAGGCCCGGCCGGGCCGCCTGCACCTGGGCCAGGGCGGCAACCACCCGCAGCCGGACGCGGGCATTCGTGAATTCGCCGTGCTCGATGTCGATGTCGATTGCCCGGAGCCCGTAGGCGTCGACCACCTGCTGATAGGCGGCGGCCAGGGCCGCCGGCGTGCGGCACGCGGTGCCGAGTGTCGGCCCGACCAGCCGCCGAAGGAGACCGACACGTCGCCGCCGGCCGCCCGGATCGCCGCGATCGAGGCGGCGTCGGCGCCGCCCAGCAGCGGTCGGGTTCCGTCCCACCGTGCGGTGCACCCGTGGCCGGCGAGGACGAAGGCGAGGGTGAATTGCCGGATGCCGGTTGCCGCCATGACCGCGGCGGGCAGCGGTGGGTCACCCCAGCCGAGGGTCAGGTAGGGGGCGGCCCGGCCGACCGGCCCGGGGGGGGCGCCGGCGCCTGCAGCGGGTCGGCGCACCGGGACACCGAGGGCCACGAGGGCCGTGGCGGCGAGCGTGGCGACGGCGGTCGCAGTGGCAGTGGCGCGGGCGAGCCGTCGGGCCCGGATGGGCCGCGGGCGCAGGGGTCGTCCGGCCGTCAACGGTTGCCTCCCCGGCCGCAGCGGGTCCGCGGCCTGTCCTGACGCTACCCGGGCACAGCCGCATGCACCGAGGGGGCGGCCCGCCCCGAGGGCCCGTTGCGTCGTCCCACTGCCGTGTCGCAATTCCGCTAGTGCTCGGGTCTCCGGACGTGCAGACTGGCACCGTGCACGAGGACCCCGACCGTTGTTACGTGGCCGTCCAGTCGCGGGACCCCCGCTTCGACGGCTGGTTCGTGACCGCGGTCACCTCGACCGGGATCTACTGCCGGCCGAGCTGCCCGGCGCGGACGCCGCACCGGCGCAACGTCCGCTTCCTCCCCACCGCCGCGGCCGCGCAGCGGGCCGGATTCCGCGCCTGCAAACGGTGCCGGCCCGACGCCACGCCGGGCTCGCCCGCATGGGACGGCCGGGCCGATGTGGTCGCACGGGCGATGCGCCTCATCGCCGACGGGGTGATCGACCGGTCCGGGGTGCCGGGACTCGCCGACCGGCTCGGGTACAGCGTGCGACAGCTCGAACGGGTCCTGGTGGCCGAGGTGGGTGCCGGCCCAGTGTGCCTGGCACGGGCGCAACGGGCCCAGACCGCACGGGTACTGATCGAGACCACCGACCTGCCGATGACCGAGGTGGCCTTTGCCGCCGGGTTCTCGAGCATCCGACAGTTCAACGACACCGTGCGCGCGGTGTTCGCCGTCCCACCCTCGGCGCTCCGGTCCGCGGGGCGGGGCACGGTGCGGGCCCGGGACGCATCGGCCGGCACGCTCGTGCTCCGGCTGCCGTTCCGGCGCCCGCTGCGGCCCGACACGCTGTTCGGGCACCTGGCGGCCACGGCCGTTCCCGGGGTGGAGGAGGTGGTCGGCGCCACCTACCGGCGGACGCTGCGCCTGGCACACGGGCCGGCCGTGGTGGCGCTGACCCCGACTCCGACCCATATCTCCTGCCGGGTCGACCTCACCGACGTCGCCGACCTGACGTCCGCCATCGCCCGGTGCCGCAGGCTCCTCGACCTCGACGCCGACCCCGAGGCGGTCGACCTGGCCCTGGCCGGGGACCCCGGCCTCGCCCCGCTGGTGGCGTCCGCTCCGGGGCGCCGGGTACCCCGGACGGTCGACGGCGACGAGTTCGCAGTGCGCGCCGTGCTCGGCCAGCAGGTGTCGACCGCTGCGGCCCGGACGGCGGCCGGCGCACTGGTCCGGGACCACGGCGAGCCACTGGCCGTCCCGTCGGGCGGACTCACCCACCTGTTCCCCACAGCCGCAGGCCTGCTCGGCGCCGCGCCGGCGCTGCCCGCCGGCAGGGTCCGGACCCTGAACGAGGTGGTCGGGGCCCTGGCCGACGGGCGGCTGGAACTCGGGCCGGGCGCCGACCGGGAGCGCGCCCGACGGGAGCTCGCGGCCCTGCCGGGCGTGGGGCCGTGGACGGTCGAACTCGTGGCCATGCGCGCGCTCGGCGAACCTGACGCCTTCCCGATGGGCGACCTCGGTGTGCGCCGTGGCGCCGCCCGCCTCGGGATGGCGGACCGGCCGCGGGAGCTGCTGGCGCGGGCCGAGGCGTGGCGTCCGTGGCGGGCCTACGCGGTCCAGCACCTGTGGGCCGCCACCGATCACCCGATCACCCACTGGCCGCCCGCCGGCCCGCCCTCCGCCGGCACGGAACGGGACACCCGGTCCCGGCGGACCTCGCCTGTCCCGCCAGCCGCGCCAGCCGATCCCACCACCCCAGCCACCCGAAGGAGCCGCCACGACCATGCCTGAGCACCACACCGGTACGCCGACCGACGACGACGTCGTCCGCTACACCGTCCACCCCAGCCCGATCGGGCCGCTGACCCTGATGGGCCGGGACGGCCACCTCACCCACCTCGTCATGGAGGACCAGGCCCATGCCACGGTCACCCCGCCCGGCAGCCGCCGGGACGATGTCTGGTTCGCCGACGTGCGCGCCCAGCTCGACGAGTACTTCGCCGGCACCCGGACCGTGTTCGAGGTCCCGATGCGCCTCGAGGGGACCGACTTCCAGCGGGCGGTGTGGGCGCAATTGCGCGCCATCCCCTACGGGTCGACGATCAGCTACGGCGAGCTGGCCCGACGGGTCGGCAATCCGAAGGCGTCGCGGGCCGTGGGCCTCGCCAACGGGCGCAACCCGATCGCCGTGATCGTGCCGTGCCACCGGGTCGTCGCCGGGGACGGCTCGCTCGGCGGCTACGGCGGCGGACTCGGTCGCAAGACCGCCCTGCTGGACCTGGAGGGAGCCGGTCCGGCCTGAACGCGCCGACGG
>JADGOH010000024.1 GCA_017883025.1 Acidimicrobiales bacterium | reverse complement strand
GGCACCCCCCGGCAACCGAACCCGGCGATCAACCGCCCGTCGTCCCCCGGGAGCACCCGGCCCACCCACCGTCACCGGTACGTCTGGCGCCCCCGACAGTGGCGCGGGACGTCCGGGCGCGGCACTTCTCGAGAGACCTCCAGGCCGGCGCCTGCTCGGCCGGCGCGTGCTGGGTGGGGGCCGGCGGCGGCCGGGCGTCCACCGACTGGCGGCTTCTGCCACCCGGGAGCAGTTCGACCGCAGGGAGTCCGGCCGACAGGGTGCAGCCGGGGTCACCGGGACGCCGGACGCTCGCAGCGAGGTTCGGCGTCGTCATCCCAGAACGACAGCAACTTGGCGAGAACCTCTACTGCTGCGGCCATCCCCCCGAGGTGACTCTCTCCCGGCCGGACGAACAGCTCGGCCAGGGGGATGAGCGGCACGACTAGGCGGGCCTGGGCCAGCGGCACGATGTAGTCGGCGTCACCGTGCCACCACACGACCGGAACCGAGATGTCGTTCAACAGGAAGCCCCACTGTCGGGTGAACAGGATGAGGTCGTACACGGGCGCGCTCAACCCCCGCCGGCTGTTGCCGACAAGGTCGTCGAGGAACATGGCCTTGACCTCCGGCCGTGCGAACAACCGCCGATCGCCCTCGGGGGCGAGAGCCGCGTACAGATCGAATGCGGACGATGCTGCCGGGCGGACGAGGTGGACCAGGGCGCTCAGGGCCAACGACATCGGCACCCTCAGTGGCGGAAGGATCGGCGCGACTCTGGCGAGCAGGCCGACGAGCCCACCTGCGATGGCCTCGGCACCTCGAGCCGGAGCCACTCCGCCGAGGACGCCGACCGCGGCGACCCGTGCCGGGAAGGCGTGTGCCGCGGCCAGCGCGTAGGGGCCGCCACCCGAGAGACCGACCATGGCAACCCGTTCCAGCCCGAGCTGGTCCAACACGATCTCCAAGTCGGTCGTGAAGTCGAGGATCGAGTCGTAGAGATGGGGCGTCGACAGCCCCACGCCCGGGCGGTCGATGCCGATCAGTCGCACGTCGAGCTCGAATGCGGCGACGCGGGCGGCTTCGGGGATCTGGCGGCGGGCTCCGGGGGTGCCGTGGAGCCAGATGACCGGACGTCCCCGCAGCGGACCGAACTCGGCGAAACCGAGCTTGCGGTCCCGTCGGACCACGACCGTCCCCTCGACTCGCGGCGCGGTGATCAGGTTCACAAACAGCCATTATGACTGGCGCGGGTGCCAGAGGTCGCTGCCCTGGCGATCGACGGGCCGCCGGCCGTCGTGCGTCACCACCGCGCCAGCGTCGCTCACCCGCGGTCGGCCGCAAGCGGCGCGACGGGTTCGGGGGCCCCGGACCTGGGCCCGGTGCCCCGGCCTGCCACACGCCGCGCCTTGGAAGAGCGGCAGGGAACGAGTATCGTCCGCGCCGACCGAGGAGACGAGCATGACGACCATCGACGGATCGACAGCACCGGGGTTCGAGGCGGTGCGCGAGGCGTTCCAGACCAACTTCGACGACGGATCGGACGTGGGGGCATCCTTCGCCGCCTACCACCGGGGCGAGAAGGTGGTCGACCTGTGGGGCGGTGTCGCCGACACGAGGACGGGCAGGCCCTGGGCCGAGGACACCCTCGCCCTCGTCTACTCGACCACCAAGGGCGTCACCGCCATGTGCGCGAACAAGCTCGCCCAGGAAGGTCTCCTCGACGTGGAGGCGCCAGTGGCAACCTACTGGCCTGAGTTCGCGCAGGCCGGCAAGGGTGACGTCACCGTCGCCGACCTGTTGTCGCACCGGGCAGGCCTGGCATGGACCGACGGCTCCCTGTCGTTCGAGGAGGCGCTGGCCTGGGACCCCGTGATCGAGGCGCTCGAGCGCCAGGCGCCCACGTGGCCGCCGGGCACCGCCCACGGCTACCACGCCACCACCTACGGCTGGCTGGTCGGCGAGGTGGTGCGCCGGATCAGCGGCCGCAGCCTCGGGACGTACCTGCGCGACGAGATCGCCGGCCCTCTCGGAGCCGAGTTCTACGTGGGCCTGCCGGCCTCCGAGGGGCACCGCGTGGCCCGGCTGATCTCGTTCCTCGAGTCGTTGGGGTCGGGACAGGCCCTGCAGGCACTCGGCACCGGCACAGGGTCCGTCGCCGGCCTCGACGTGGCCGACCTGCTCGAGCACGCGGGCGCCTACCTGGCAGCGGACGGTCCGCTCTTCAAGGCCCTGTCGGCGCCGGGCGGGGCGCTGTCGGACCCGGAGGCCTGGGACGACCCCCGGCTGCACGCGGCGGAGATCCCGGCGGCCAACGGGATCTGCGACGCCCGGTCCCTCGCCTGCCTCTACGGCGCCTGCGTGAGCGACGTGTCGACACCGTCGGGGGGCACGTTGCGCATCCTCACTCCCGAGCAGCTCGACCGGGCAGTGCGCCCGCAGACCCACGGGCCGGACCTGGTGCTACTGGGGCTCGACATCCAGTGGGGACTCGGGTTCATGCTCAACCGCGGGATCATCAGCTCGGAAGGCTTCGGGGGGCCGCGCTCCTTCGGTCACTTCGGGATGGGCGGCTCGGTCGGCTGGGCGGACCCGGACCTCGAGCTCGGGATGGGCTACGTCATGAACAAGATGGAGATCGGCACGACGGGGGACACCCGCAGCTTCCGGCTGACGCAGGCCTGCGTGGACGCGGCTCGTCGGGCCTCGTAGGCCCGCGACCGCACCAGTCGACGGTCGGCCCCGGTTCGACCGCGTGTCGACGCCCGTGAAGCGAACGGCGGGCCCACTGGGGTGCCGACGCTCCCACCGGTGGAGTCGGGGACCTGGCCCTGCCACACTCCGTCAGGCGGTCTCCCGGGCCGTGCCCGATGAGCCGGCGATCGCAGGGGCCACCGTTGGCCCGGGCCCGGGACTCTACGCTCCACACCAATGGTCCGCCGTGTCGAAGTCCGCTTCTCCTCCGAGCTGAGCGACCTCCTGCCGCCTCGTCGGCGCCACCGGCCGATCACGCTCGAGGTGGCCGCTGGGGCCACGGTGAAGGATCTCGCCGAGTCGCTCGGGGTGCCGCACACGGAGATCGACGTCATCCTGGTGAACGGCGGCTCCGTGGGCTTCGGGCACCAGGTGCACGAGGGCGACCGTGTGGACGTCTACCCGATGTCCGAGGTGCCCGACGTGTCGCCGCTCGTGCGGCTGTCCCCAGGCCCGCCGCGTGAGCCACGGTTCGTGCTCGACGTCCACCTCGGGCGGCTCGCCCGGACCCTGCGGCTCCTCGGATTCGATGCGGTATGGCGGAACGACACCGCCGACGACGAACTGGCTGCGATCTCGGTGGACGACGAGCGAACTCTCCTGACCAGGGATCGTGGCCTCCTGAAGCGGGCCAAGGTGACCCGTGGTCACCTGGTGCGGGAGACCGACCGTCGGCGCCAGGCGATCGAGGTCCTGCAGCGGTTCGACCTGTTCGCTTCGATCACGCCGTTCGGCCGGTGCCTCACGTGCAACGGCGTGCTCGAGCCCGTGGCGAAGGAGGAGGTGGAGCACCGCCTTCCGGCCCGGACGCGGCGGGAGTACGCCGACTTCCGCACCTGCCCGGGCTGCGGCCGGGTCTACTGGAAGGGGTCGCACTACGACCGCCTTGCCGCCTTGGTGGAGGACCTCCGTCGCGCCGGCCCGACGGCGCACCGCGCTGCACCGGCCCCGGACGGGGTCCGGTGACAGCACCTGCGGGAGCCCGGGGCGGCACAGAGCGTCGGACCAGGGACTTCCGCCTCTGGACCTCGAGCACATGATGGGCGACCCTTGATCCGTGGGACCCGAGGCGACGCACGGCGAGGCGCTCGTTCGCGCCGCCCTCGATGCGGTGGCCCGGGGATGGTCGGTGGTCCCGTTGCACACCCCGATCGCAGGCCGCTGCTCGTGCGGCGATCCGTCCTGTCCGGCAGTGGGAAAGCACGCGCGCATCCCCTGGAAGCTACGGATGAGCGATGCCGCCGGCAGCGAACAGGTCCAGCGGTGGTGGCGACGGTGGCCCCATGCCAACCTCGGTGTCGTCACCGGGGCGGTCTCCGGGCTCGTCGTCCTCGACATCGACCCCCGCAACGGGGGGGACGGCTCGCTGGCTGTCCTCGAGGGCACGCACGGCCCGCTGCCCCACAGCGTCGAGTCGTTCACCGGGGGCGGTGGACAGCACCTCTACTTCCGCCACCCCGGCGTCGCCGTCCCCTGCCACCCGATCGCCCCGGGCCTGGACGTCAAGGGCGACGGCGGACTGGTGGTCTGCCCCCCCAGCACCCACGTCTCGGGCCGCGACTACGGATGGGAGCCGGGGTGCGCACCGAACGAGGCCCCCCTGGCCGAACTGCCCCGGTCGGTCCGGGCAATGGCCCGGGGCCATGCCCTCCCCCCTGGGAGGGCAGAGGCGGCGCCCCACCAGGTGCCGGTGCGCACCATGGGGGAGCGAGCCGAGTTCGCAGCACTGTGGGACCACGTCGGCATCGGGCTCCGCCCCGGCGACCACACCTACCTCTGCCCGTTCCATCCCGACCACCACCCCTCGCTCCACATCGACTCCGTGGGGTGTCGCTTCTACTGCTTCGGGTGCGGGCGCGGCGGCGGGAGTGGCCGGCTCCGCCGGCTCGTGGACGGGCCACGCCGCCCGGAGCCGGCTCCGGGCCGGGCCGGCGGCGGGAGTCCCGGGCCGGCGCCGGCGGCCGGGCCGACCCTGCCGGGCACCACCGAGGTCCGTGTCGTGGGGGACTCCGCCCACCAGGACGCTCTCCTCGATCTCACCGGTGGCCGTCGACACTACGGAGGAGTGAGGATGGAGACGGTGGCCCGCCTCGCCCCCGAGCCGGGCAACACCGCCGACCCGGCGGCCATCGCCGTCACGATCGACGGGCGCACTGTCGGATACCTGTCGCACCCCGACGCGGTCGCCCACCGCTCGGCCGTCACCGCCGCCATCGAGCGCTCCGGGGAGGCGACCTGCCCTGCCCTGATCGTCGGCGGATGGGAGCGAGAGCGCGGCGACGTCGGTCTGTTCGGCGTGCGCCTGCGCCTCGGCGGCCCCTCGGCGGAGGACGAGCCACGCCATGCCCGTCCCCCGCGTCGGTGACCCTCGGCCGCCCACCAGGTCCCCTTCCGGGTCGGACCGCCCGGTGGCGGATCGACTGGACGGCCGGAGGGCAGCGAACCCGGTCAGTCGGTACAGGTGGTCCGGGTGGCCGGCAGCACCCCGGACACCAGGTAGCCCTGGGCGACCGAACGCACGCACGGACTGTAGAAGTAGGCCACGTGGCTGCGACCCTGCCAGGTGAGGAGCGCGCCGCCGGTCAGCTCCTTGGCCAGGTCGACGGCCCAGGTGTAGGGAGTGACCGGGTCGCCGGTGGTCCCGACCACCAGGATCGGGGGTGCCCCCAGGTCCGACACCGGCGCCGGGGTCCGGGTGGGCAGTGCGGGCCAGGTGGCACAGCTGAGAAGCCCCCAGGCCAGCAGGGGGCCGAAGACCGGGGCCGACGTTCCGACCTGGGCGGCCAGAGCCGGGTAGCTCGACGGTTCCCG
>JADGOH010000111.1 GCA_017883025.1 Acidimicrobiales bacterium | reverse complement strand
GGTGTCGAAGTGCTGCGCGAGGACGGACTCGGGACCGGCGCCGAACAGCTGACCTTCAAGCGCGTCTTCGAGCGGGTTGCGGCCACCACCGGGATCCGGGTCACCAACGCCTCGGTCATCGGGCGGATCTGGGACAGCCAGGCCCACTTCCAGAGTGCGGTCCTGGCCGCGGTGGCGTCGGAGGAGGTCACCGACCAGGAGCGAGCCGCCGTGGCGGCCACGTCTGCGTTTCTGGCGACGGTCGATCGCTCGACGCCTGAGGCCCGGCGGACGGCCATGCGCGAGGTCATGCGGCTGACCGCCGAGTCCAACCTCACCACGGGCACGACGTCGCGCCGATGGGCGACGGTCATCGGGGTGTGGGCGCTGGCCTCGGGCGCACGGCGCTCGGGCCCGCCCGGGCCCATCTACGACGCCATGCATGCCAGCTACGCGGCGCTCCAGGAGCGCAGTGCCGTCGCCACCGAGTCCATGGCGGCCTTCTTCGGCCTCCGCTTCCGACCGCCGTTCAACGCCCACCAGTTCGCCACGGCGCTGACGGCGCTGGTCGAGGGGTGCGCGCTGCGCGACCGGGCCGAGGCCGGCATCCGGGGGATCGTTCTCCCGACAGGTCCCGACGGCGCCCTCCAGTCGTGGACGGTGCTCGGCGTGGGGATGGACGCCCTGGTCGACCAGTTCTTCGAGCTCGACCCCGACTGGTCGCCCGAACCGACCCGCTGACGGGTACGAGGACCGGATCCTGACGTGCCCGGTCGGCATTCCGACCACGCCGGGGGACGCCGGCTCGCACGGGCACGGCCTGTAGGATCGTCCGATCGTCACCCGCTCGCAGTCGACGGCCGGCACCAGGTGCGGCGGCGTGCAGGGGGCCGGGGCGGTGATGCGCAGAACGATGAGTCCGGACAAGCACACACCCAGCACCGGCGCCTGTGCGACCGTCCCCCCGTCCACCCGACGCTCCGGGACCCCGCGGTGAGGTTCGCCGCGTCCCGTCTGGCCGAGGTGCTCGACGGCGAGCTGCACGGTCCGGACGCCGAGGTGGACGGCGCCTCGGTCGACTCGCGGTCCCTCACCCCGGGCCAGCTCTTCGTCCCGGTGATCGCCGACCGGGACGGGCACGACTTCCTGGACGCGGCGCGCCGTGCCGGCGCGGCCGCCTACCTGACCTCCCGGGAGCCGGCCGGTGGTACAGCGGTCCGGGTCGGCGACACGGCGGCCGCCCTGTGGGTGCTCGGCGCCCGTGCCCGGGACCTCCTGCCCGATCGGGTGGTGGGGATCACCGGGTCGGTCGGCAAGACGACCGTGAAGGACCTGGTGGCCGGCGGCCTGTCCGCCGTCCTGCGCACCCACGCCACCCGTGCGTCCTACAACAACGAGCTCGGCGTGCCACTCACCCTCCTCGACGCACCGGACGGGGTGGAGGCGGTCGTGGTCGAGCTGGGGGCCCGGTTCCCGGGCGACATCGCCCGACTGTGCGAGCTCACCCGGCCCACGATCGGGGTGATCACGTCGATCGGGTCGGCCCACCTCGAGCACCTCGGCGGTCCGGAAGGCGTCCGCCTCGAGAAGGGCTCCCTCGTCGAAGGACTGCCGGCCGAAGGCTACGCGGTGCTCAACGACCTCGACTGCGGCGCCGACGTACGGGCCCGCACCGAGGCGACGATCGTGACCTTCGGCGCCGCCAGCGGTGACGTGCGGGCCGTCGTGGTCGGCCGCGACGCCGAGCTCCGACCCACCGTCCGGATCGAATCGCCGTGGGGGTCGGGCGAGGTCGTGCTGTCGGTGCGGGGCGACCACCAGGCCGTCAATGCCGCCGCTGCCGTCGCCGCTTCGGTGTGCGCCGGCGTCGGGTTCGACGCCGCCCTGGCCGGGGTCGGACGGGCCGAGGGCAGCCGCCTGCGTGCGGAATTCTGGCGAACCCCGACGGGACTGCGGGTCCTCAACGACTCGTACAACGCCAACCCCGACTCGGTGGCCGCCGCCCTGGTGGCGCTCGCCGCAGTGGACGCTCCCCGCCGGGTCGCCGTGCTGGGGGAGATGGCGGAGTTGGGGGATGCCTCGGCGGACGCCCACCGCCGCATGGGGGAGCTGGCCGAATCGCTGGGCATCGACGTCGTCGCCGTCGGGACGCCGGCCTACGGCGGCACGGTCGTGGCGGACCGGGCCGAGGCGCTTGCCGTGGTGACGGCGCTCCCGTCGGACAGTGTCGTGCTCGTCAAGGCCAGCCGGTCGGTCGGCCTCGACCGCCTGGCCGACGAGCTGCGGGACGGGGAGGTGGCGGCCCGGTGAAGGTCCTGCTCTTCTTCGGCGGCCCGAGCGAGGAGCGCGACGTCAGCGCGGGATCGATCAAGCCGTGGGTCACCTACCTCCAGGCGGACCCGACGGCCGAGCTGACCGTGGTCTTCATCGACCGCGAACTGCGGGCCTACCGCATGCCGCCCGTCTACTTCTACGCCAACACGTGCGCCGACTTCGAGACGCAGCTGCGCACGCTCGACCTTGAGCTGGACTGGGACGAGGTGGCCGCGCTCGCCCGACGCCAGGACGTTGCCGTCCCCCTCATCCACGGCGCCTTCGGCGAAGACGGCGCCCTGCAGCGCCGACTCGAGTCCTGGGGCGTCCCGTACGTCTTCTCCACGCCGGACGCGCTCGAGGGGACCCTCGACAAGGCGAAGTGCTACGACACACTGACCGCGGCCGGATTCCCGGTGCCCGCCCGGAGGCGTGTCGACCCGCAGGCATGGGCCGCCGACCCCGACGGCCTGGCCGCCGACCTCGCCGGGCTCACCCCCTCACTCGGGACCTCGCGGCCGGCAGCGGCGCCGGACGGTCGGCTGTTGGCGGTCAAGCCGCTGTCGGGTGGGTCGTCGTTCGGCGTCGACGTGGTCCCGGCCACGCCCGAGGACGTGACCCGCGCCGTCGAGGCGGCCTTCGCCACCACCGACGGCGCCGTCCTGGTCGAGGAGTACCTCGACGGGACCGAGTTCTCCGTGGTCGTGCTCGACGGTCCGGGCGGACGGCCGACGGCGCTCGCCCCGACGGAGGTGGAGAAGCCCCCGGGCAGCCAGGTCTACGGCACCGAGGAGAAGTACCTCCACGGCTCGGGCGTCCTCCACCACACCCCGATGCGGGTCGGGGACGCCGTCCTGCACGACATCCGTCACCGGGCGGCCGAGGCGTTCGCCGTGCTCGGCCTGCGCCACATGGCCCGGATCGACGGCTTCCTCACGACGGACGGGACGATCGTGGTCACCGACGTCAACGGCATCGGCGGGATGGGCTTCTCGAGCTTCGTGTTCCAGCAAGCGGCCATGGTGGGGATCGACCATCGGCGCCTGATCATGGGCCTGCTCGGCGCCGCCCTGGGAGCCGCCGGCGTGACGGCCGAGGGCGACGCCACCGGCGTCGACGGAGGCCGGCGCATCCACGTCGTCCTCGGCGGGCCCACCAGCGAGCGCCAGGTCAGCCGGCAGAGTGGCTGCTTCGTGGGCCTGTCGTTGCTGGCGTCGGGCAACGACGTCCGGTTCCACCTGATGGACCTCCAGAGCCGGTACACCGAGATCGGACTCTTCTACGTCCTCCACCACGACGTCGAGGAGATCCAGGCACTGGTCACCGACCCGGTCCGCCGGGCCGCCATCGAGGCGGTCAGCCGGGACGTGCGCGCCGAGTTCGCCATGCCCGACGCACCGGCCGTGACCGCCCTGGCCATGGGTCACCCCACGTCGCTGGCGGAGGCCGCCCAGGGCGCCGACTTCATCTTCCTCGCGCTCCACGGCGGGCCGGGTGAGGACGGCCGCCTCCAGCTCGCCCTCGACCGGCTCGGACGCCCCTACAACGGCTCGGGCCCCCGTGCTGCGGACGTCGCGGGGGACAAGGTGGCGACGGCCGAGCGGGTGCGGGCCCTCGGGCTGCCCGGGGTCGGCGCGCCCGCCCAGCGCCCGGTGGACGTCTTCGAACTGGGGGAGTGGCTCGAGGCGATGGATGTGCCCGGTGGGGCAACCGCCCGCTACCGGGCGCTGTGCGACGAGCTCGGCGCTGACGTGCTGGTGTGCAAGCCGGCCACCGACGGCTGCTCGACCGGCGTCAAGATCCTGAAGCGCCCCGAGGTGATGGAGCGGTTCTTCGCGGCCATCGTGTCGGAGCTCCCGGAGTTCGTGGGCGACGAGGCTCGCGCCGACCTCCGTGGCCGGACGCCGTCGATCGCCATGCCGGTCCCGGCCCCCAAGCGGTGGCTGGTGGAGCGGGCCTTCGTCGAGCCTGTCGAGGTCGAGCTGCCTGCCGGCGACCTCAACCTCGAGACCCTGGGGCCGTGGTTCGCGGCCAAGCGTTACGTCGAGCTGACCGCCGCGGTGCTGGACCGCCCGGGCCGGGGCCTGGTGGCTGCGGTCCCGAGCGTGACCGTGGCGGCCGACGAGCTCACCCTCCAGCAGAAGTTCCAGCAGGGCGTCGGGACCAATCTGTCCCTCGACCTGTTCGTGCCGGCCGGGACGGCCGAGTCGGTGCGGGCCCGGATGGAGGCTGTCGCCCGTGCGCTCGGGATCGAGGGATACGCCCGGCTCGACGCCTTCTGGGACAAGGTGGAGGACGTGGTCTACCTGCTCGAGGTCAACTCGCTGTGCGGACTGACCGAGGCCACCGTCTTCTACTCGCAGTGGCTGGCCGACGAGGACTCGGAGCCGCCGTGGGCGGTGCTCGACCGGATCGTAGAGGCCGGCCTCGAGCGGTTCGTGCGGGCCCACGGCGACGACCGTGCGACGCGGGCCGTCTGATGACTCGCCTCGGACCCCGATGATCCGACTCGACGACCTGGTCGCCGCCAATCCCGGCCTCGAGGTGCGGGGCGCCGCCCATGATGGGCGCTACGTCCGCTTCTGCTTCGACTCGCGCCTGGTCGAGGTCGGCGACCTGTTCGTGGCCGTGCGCACCCAGCGCGGCGACGGGCACGACCACGCCGCCGACGCCGTCGCCCGTGGAGCGCGGGCCGTCCTGGTCGACGACCCCGACAGCATCGCCGACGACCTGCCGGCCCTGGTGGCCGACGATGCCGTCCTCGCCATGGAGCGCTACGGCGCGCACGTCGTGCGGGCATGGGGGCCGCGTGTCGTCGCCGTGACCGGCACCGTGGGCAAGACGGGGACGAAGGAGCTCGTGGCCGACGTGTTGGCCACCCGGTTCACTGTGTTCCGCACCCCCGGCAACTACAGCGGGCGCTTCGGCCTGGCGGTGGCGCTGGGCGGTCTGCGCCCCGAGCACGAGGTGGCGGTGGTCGAGATGGCCACCGGGCACTTCGGCGAGATCGATGCCATGTGCGCCATGGCCCCGCCCGAGGTCGGGGTCGTGACCGCGGTCGGCGCCGCCCATCTGGTCGCCTTCGGCAACCTCGAGGGCGTGGCCCGCGAGAAGGGCTCGCTGCTCGCCCACCTGCCCGCCGACGGGCTCGCCGTCCTGAGTGCCGATGACCCCCGGGTCCTGGCGTTGGCGCCCCGCAGCCCCGCACCGGTGGTGAGTGTCGGTACCGCCCCGGGGGCCGACTACCGGGCCGACGACATCGCCGTCGGGTCCGGCGGGACCACCTGCGTATGTGAGCACGACGGGTGGCGGGCGACGGTCACGCTCCCGTGGCTCGGCGCCCACAGTGCCCAGGCAGTGCTGATCGGGCTGGCCGTCGCCGACCATTTCGGACTGGATCGGGACACCGCCGTCGAGGCCATCGGACGGGTGGCCGGCGTGCCGGGCCGGCTGCGCCCGCTCCCCGGGACCGCCGGCAGTCTGATCCTGGACGACACCTACAATGCCGCTCCCCGCTCGGTGCACGCCGGTCTGGCCACACTGGCCGCACTGGCGGCGGGGTCCCGGATCGCCGTGCTGGGCGACATGGCCGAGCTCGGCTCGGGGGCGGAGGAGCTCCACCGCGAGGTCGGGGGCCACGCCGCCGAGGTCGTCGACCTGCTCGTGACCCACGGCAACGCCGCCGCCTGGATCGCCGATGCCGCCGTGCGGGCCGGGTTGCCCGCGGACCGGGTGGCGATCACCTTCACCCCCGAGGACGCCGTGGCCGAGGTGGTCGGCCGGCTCGGACCCGACACCGTGGTCCTGGTGAAGGGGAGTGCGGCGTCCCGGATGGAACGGGTGGTCGAGCAGCTGCTGGCCGACGGGGGCGCCGTCGACCTGCTGGTCCGCCAGGACCGGGCTTGGCGGTCGATCCGGGTCGTCGAGCCCGACCGGCCGACGTGGCTCGAGATCGACCTGTCGGCCGTCGCCGCCAACGTGCGCCTGCTGGCCGTGCGAGCCGACGGGGCCGAGGTCATGGTGGTGCTCAAGGCCGATGCCTACGGCCACGGTGCTGTCCAGGTCGCCCACACCGCCCTGCGCAACGGGGCGTCCCAGCTGGGAGTGGCGTGCGTGCCCGAGGCCCGGATCCTGCGCCGGGCCGGCATCAGGGCACCGATCCTGGTGCTCGGGTACACGCCGGGCTGGCAGGGCCGCGACGCCGTCGGACTCGACCTCACGCTCGCCGTATTCGACCTGGACACCGCACGGGAGCTCGGCCGGGCCGCCCGGGCACTCGACTCGACGGTCTCGGTCCACGTCAAAGTGGACACCGGCATGCACCGTCTGGGCGTCGCCCCCGGCGAGGTGCCGGGGTTCGTCGAGGCGCTGGGCGGGGTCGACGGCCTCGAGGTGACCGGCGTGTTCACCCACTTCGCCTGCGCCGACGACGCGTCCCCGGCCGGGGTGGCCGCTACCGACGCCCAGGTGACGGCCTTCCGGGACGTGCTCGCCGCGCTCGACGCCGACGAGCGGCTGCCGGCGCTGGCCCACGCCTCCAACAGCGCCGGCCTGCTGTGCCGGGAAGACGCCAGATTCGACCTGGTCCGACCCGGCATCGCCGTCTACGGCCTGTCGCCGGGCCCCGACGTCCCCGTCCCGGGGCTGCGCCCGGCGCTGGCGTGGAAGTCCCAGGTGGCCCAGGTCCACGACCTGCCCCCGGGCGCCTCGGTCGGCTACGGGCACACGTGGACCGCGGTGCGGCCCAGCCGGGTGGCCACCGTGCCGGTCGGCTACGCCGACGGGTTGCGCCGGGCGCCGTCCACCTGGCGTCACGTGCTCGTCCGCGGGCACGCCGCACCGGTGGTCGGCCGGGTGTCGATGGACCAGATCTCGGTCGATGTCACTGACGTGCCCGGGGCCCGACGGGGCGACGAGGTCGTGCTGATCGGCACGCAGGGGGCTGCCGAGGTGTCGGCCACCCAGGTGGCCGAATGGCTCGGGACGTCCTGCTACGAGGTGGTCGCCGGAATCCTTGCCCGGGTGCCCCGGGTCAACTGACCCGAAGGGCCGGTGCCGGGGACGGCCCCGCTACCACGCCTGGTCCCGTGACGATGCCCCACGGTTCGGGTACGCTCGTCCTCGCAACTCGGTGTCGCAGGCGGCGGCGCGTACGGCGGACAGGCGGAGGTGGACGATGGCGGAACAGCGGCAGTGTGCGCGCACGGACCGGGGGGCGAGGTCGTGACGATCGACGAGCGGCCGCCACCCCCGCGTGAACCGCTCGAGGGCTCGGCCGTGGCCGGGCTCGAGGAGCTCGTCGAGTCGACGGAGGCGCTGCGCCGCGAGCTCGTCACGCACGAGGAGATGTGCCGGCGGGTGCTCTCCGACGTGCGGGACGGGGTCCAGACGGGGTCCGTCCTGGCAGCCGTGGGGGCCGACACGTGGCGGGCGGCGATGACCGACGCCATCAAGGAGTTCGAGACGACCCGGCGCCGCGTCCGACTCGTCCTCGTCACCATGTCCCTCGAGGAGGGCAGCTCGATCGCCGAGATCGCCCGCACCTGGGGTGTGTCGCGGCAGCTGGCGTCGAGGTGGGCGCAGGAGGCGGCACCGCTGCGCCCGGCGTGCGACCCGGTCGACCCGATGGACCGGGAGCTGCAAGAGCCCCGGGAGCGATGAACCCGTCGGGCGATCAGTTGCGACCCGGACACGGGACCGAGGCGCCGGGGCACCCCGTCGTCCCGTGGCGGACACAACTGTAGGCACCGGGTACATGTTGCAACCGAGGTGCAACCCCGCCGCGCCGTTGCTGCAATTCGGACCCGTCACTATCGTCTCCAGGAGTCGTGCGGGCAGGTGGACACCGTCCACCGGGTGGACCGCAGGGCACGATTGCGTCGAGGGACGGCAACGATGATCCGGAAGAAGAAGCTCATCTGGTGGGAGTCGGTACCCGTCGCGGTCGGCGCCGAGCAGTCCCGTGTTCGGGGCTCGGAGGAGGAGTCGGGCCGCCGGCGCCCTGCTGGCTCGCCGTACTACGGCCCGGTGACGATCCCGTTCGACGCTGACGCTGACGTCATGGGCGTCGCCGGCTGACACCGACGCTCCGCCGCCCGTCGCTCATCGTCCGGCCGCACCGGGCACACTTCCCGCACCGGGCACACCTCCCGACTCACCCGTCCCCGGGGGCATCGGCCCGCCGGTAGGACGCCAGCAGCTCGGCCTCGCGGTCGTGGGACGGGAAGCAGGTGGCCACGAGCACGGCGCCGATCACGATGGAGATCGCCCCCACGGCATAGGCCCAGTTCGCACCCGAGAGGAACGACGCCCGTGCCCCGTTCACGATCTGGGTGGCGTATGCCGGTTCGGACCGGGCCAGGGCGGCGGCGCTCGAGTAGGAGCGCTCGAGCGCCGCGGTGACCGAGTCGCCGACCGAGCGACCCGACGCCGTGATCCGTGACGCCACGCCCGCCGCGTAGCCGGCGGTCAGGATGGCTCCCAGTACGGACTGCATGATCGACCCGCCCAGGTCCCGCTGCAGGTCGGCCGTTCCCGAGGCCATGCCGGCGCGGTGCACGGGCACCGAGC
>JADGOH010000110.1 GCA_017883025.1 Acidimicrobiales bacterium | reverse complement strand
TGCACGCACGGCACCGATGTGCCCGACAGTCCGTGGTACTCGGGGCCGAGCACCGGGTCCCGCCGTCCCTCCGCCGTGAGTTCCACCTGGCCGGACCCCACTTCCTCGACCGCACCGGTGGTCACCTCGGCCCCCAGGGCCGCGGCCAGTTGCTGCGCCCCCAGGCACACGCCGAGGACCGGCAGGCGGCGGTCGACGGCCGTCCGGATCAGTGCCCGCTCCGACGCCAGCCACGGGTGGTCGTCGACATCGTGGACGCCCATGGGCCCGCCCATCACCACGAGGCCACCTAGGTCGGCGACCGGCGGGAGTGGCGCCCCCCGGTCCAGTCGGATCGTGAAGACGCCCACCCCGTTGCCGGCCAGGACCCGGGCGAGGGTCCCCGGACCCTCCTGGGCCACGTGCTGCAGGATCGCCCAGGGTTGGCCCGTCGGTGCCGGGGCGGCGGGCGCCACTAGGCCGTGTTCACGACGTGGAAGGCCTCGGCCAGGCGCCCTTCGGGCAGCCCTGCGGCCAGGGCGGTCCCACCCATCCAGCCCTTCAGGAGTTCGTCGAGGTGCTCGCCCTCACCCACCTGGCTGACGTGCGACTTCAGCGCGGCGAGCTTCTTGCCGTAGACGTCGGTTGCGTCGACGACCCGGTTCACCCGTTCGGTGGCCATGACCCACAGCTCGGGCACGGCATGCTCGACAAGACCCTCCTCGAGAAGCTCGGGGAAGGCGAACGGGTTGCGGGCGTCGGGATAGACGGCGCACGCCGCGGCCTCGCCGGTGGCCAAGTGGTCCGGGTGGCTGGCGTAGATCCGCGACCAGTTCCGCTCGGGCGACTGGGCGACAACGCGGTCGGGACGGACGATGCGGATCACACGGGAGATGGCGGCCCGCAGCTCCAGGCTCGGGGTCACCCGACCGTCCGGGAACCCGAGGAATGTCACGTCGGTCACACCCACCGCCCGGGCTGCCGTCAGCTGTTCCTCGCGCCGGATCGCGGCCATCTCGGCCCGGGTGATCGAGTGGTCCGAGCCGCCGGCGTCTCCGTCGGTGGCGATGCAGTACGAGACCTCGATGCCCCGACTGGTCCAGGTCGCCACGGAGCCGGCGGCACCGAAGTCGACGTCGTCAGGATGCGCGGTGACTACCAGGATCCGCTCGACGTCGTCGGACCCGTCGTCGACGGTGATCGGCTCAACTGGAACGGACACGATGGCTCCTCGGCGACGAGTTCGGGATGGTGGGATGGATGGTGCCGCCGGACGGGATCAACGACGTTGCCTGCGGCTGGCTACGGACCGTCGGCGGCCCACCGTCGGCCCGGCCGCTGCCGATCTGCCGGCTCAGGCCTTCTCGGGAGTCCACGCTGCCAGGTCGCTCAGGCGGGGGTCGTTGGAGAACATCTCGACGATCGGCATCTTCACGCCGATGCGGGTCTGGATGCGCTCGATCTCGAGGATCTGGTTCCACTGGACGAGGGACACGACCAGGCCGGCCGAACCGGCACGGGCGGTGCGTCCCGAGCGATGGAGGTATGCCTTGTGGTCCTCCGGCGGGTCGAAGTGGACGACCACGTCGACGGCGTCGATGTGGAGGCCACGGGCAGCCACGTCGGTCGCCACCAGGACGTGCAGCTTGCCCTCGGTGAAGTCCTTGAGGGTACGCTCACGGTTGGCCTGCCGCAGGTCACCGTGGATGGCGCCGGCCTTCACGCCCTCCTTGCCCAGCTGCTCGACGAGACGGTCGGCACCGTGCTTGGTCCGTACGAACACCAGGGCCTTGTCGACGCTGCGGCAGACGGCGGCGCACACCTTCACCCGGTCCATCTGGTGCACCTCGAGGAACCGGTGCTCCATGGCCTCGACGGTGGTCGTCTCGGAGGCGACCTCGTGGAGGACCGGGTCGGTCAGGTAACGGCTGACCAGACGATCGACGGCACCGTCGAGCGTGGCGGAAAACAGCAGCGTCTGGTGCTCGCGCTCGAGCCGGCGCAGTACCCACTCGACCTGGGGCATGAAGCCCATATCGGCCATGCGGTCAGCCTCGTCGAGCACGAGGGTCTCGATGTCGGCGACGGACAGCTCGCCCCGGTCGCCGAGGTCGATGAGCCGACCCGGTGTGGCGATGATGACGTCGACGCCGCGACGCAGCTTCTTGATCTGGCGCTCGATGTCGGCACCGCCGTAGACGGCGACGACGCGGATCCCGGCCGCCTCGGCCAGTGGCTCGAACACCTCGCTCACCTGCACGGCGAGCTCACGGGTGGGGACGAGCACCAGGGCACGGGGGCGACCCGGTTCGGTGGCCGGCCGGGCCATGGTGCGCTGCAGGAGCGGCACGCCGAAGGCGAGGGTCTTGCCGGAACCGGTCTTGGCCTTGCCGCACACGTCGCGGCCGGCCAGGGCGTCGACGACGGTCATGGCCTGGATGGCGAACGGTGCGTGGATGCCCTGCTCCTCGAGGGCGGCGCAGATCGCCGGATCGACGCCCAGTTCGGCGAAGGACGGCTGGTCCTCCAAGGCGTCGGAGTAGGTGGCGTGGGTGCCATCGACGGCGCGATCCGAAGGATCGGTCAGGGTGGTCATGGGGTTCAGAAGCTCTCTCTCATCGTTCAGCGACGGCCGTGGCCGACCGTCTGCGCCGTGCGAGTCACGGCCGCATGCGGGCCCGCCTCGGGCCATCGTCCGGGCCGATGTGGAAGGCCTGAAGAACACCGATGAGGAAGACCCCGGCAGTGGACACTCATCCACTACGACGACCAGTCTACCGATGAACAGCCGATTGACCAGGTCAATCACCCCCATACACCGAAGATCGGGCCCGGCGCCGTCCCGGATTGTCCCCTTGAATTGTCCTAATGTACTAGTACAATAAGACGATGGACACGGGCCCCACGATCGAGTTCCGGCTCGACCGCAGGTCCGGGGTGCCCGCCTACCGCCAGCTGGTCGACCAGGTGCGCCAAGCCCTCCGGCTCGGCATCCTGCGTCCCGGCGATCGCCTCCCGACGGTCCGGGACGTGGTCCGCCAGATCGCCATCAATCCCAACACCGTCCACCGCGCCTACCGCGAGCTCGAACAGCAGGGCCTGACCGAGGGTCGTCCAGGCAGCGGCACGTTCGTCAAGGAGACACTCGAGCTCGTGCCGGACGAGCGGTCGGCGCTGCGCCAGGACCTCGAGGCGTGGGTGCGGGCAGCCCGCAAGGCCGGTCTCGCCGACGAGGGGATCGCCGCACTGATCACGGAAGCCATGCGTTCGACAGAAAGCGAGGGACCATCTTGACTGGCGCCCTGGAGACCATCGGCCTCGGCCGCCGCTACCGGTCCACCTGGGGGCTGCGCGACTGCAGCCTCACCGTGCGGGAGGGGTCGATCACCGGCCTGGTCGGACCCAACGGTGCCGGCAAGTCGACCCTGCTCCGCCTGGCCGCGGGGCTGTCCCGCCCGACGACCGGCTCGGTGCGGGTGTTCGGCGAGGAGGTCGACCCGAACGGCAAGGCCCATCTGGCCCGGATCGGCTACTTCGACCAGCTTCGTCCGCTGTACTCCGGATTCCGGGTAGAGGAGATGCTCACGTTCGGACGCAAGCTCAACGGCACCTGGGACGACCCCGCCGCACGGGCCTGGCTGGCCGAGTTCGAGATCCCGCTCGACCGCAGGGTCGGCAAGCTCTCGCTCGGCCAGCAGGCCCAGGTGGCGCTGGCGGTGTGCATGGGCAAGCGGCCGGACCTGCTGCTGCTCGACGAGCCGGTGGCGGCCCTCGACCCGCTGGCCCGCCGCCAGCTGCTCCAGACCCTCCTCGGCACCGTGGCCGAGCGGGGCACCACCGTGTTCCTGTCGTCCCACATCGTCAGCGAGCTCGAGCCCGTGTGCGACGAGCTGATCATCCTGTCGGCCGCACGGGTGCAGACCAGCGGGTCGATCGAAGCGCTCCTGGCCGACCACCGGCTGCTCATCGGACCACGGATCGACGCCGACCCGCCCGGGGCGGACGTCGTGTCGTCGAGCTCCACGACCCGCCAGACCACGCTGCTCGTCCGGGGGGCACCACCGGACCTCGGCGACGGCTGGGAGGTCGTCGAGCCCGGCCTCGAGGAGATCGTGCTGGCCTATCTGGCCAACCCGACCGCCGGCGCGGCGATGGGTGGCGCGAGTACCGCGCCGATGGACGGTGCGCCGTGATCTGGCTCGCCCTGCGGCGCCATCGCACCAACCTGCTGATCGTGCTCGCCATCGTCGTCGTACTCGGAACGTGGATGACACTGGTCGTCTGGCAGTTCCGCACTGCTCCCGTGGTCCGGTGGGTCACGATCCCGGGCCACGGTCTCGTGGCGGAGCGCCAGGTGGACTACGGCCCCCGCCTGTTCCAACTCACCTGGCAGGTCGCCGAGATCAATGCGCTGTTGCTGATCTTCCCCTGCTTGGTCGGTGTCCTGCTCGGCGGACCGCTGGTGGCCGGTGAGTACGACGACGGGACCAACCGCTTGGCCTGGACCCAGGGCGTCGGCCGGACCCGGTGGCTCACCACGAAGCTGGTGGTCGTCGGGTTCCCCCTGCTCGTGGTCATGGCCGGACTGGCAATCGGGACCCACCTGTGGTCGTTCCACGTCCTCGGTGCGGATTCCGGGACATTCGGCGCGTTCTCGCACTTCAACCGCATGCTGCCGGGCGTCTTCCCGGTGAGCGGGATCGTCCCCGTGGCGTACACCCTGTTCGCCTTCGCGCTCGGCACCGCCTTCGGCGTCCTGCTCCGTCGCACCACGTGGGCGGTCGTCGGAGCGGTGGTCATCTACGCACTGGCCTTGTTCGTCATGACCACGACGGTGCGCCCGGTGCTCGCGCCCCAGCTGTTCATCTACGGCTCCCCGACCACGGCAGAGGAGCAACTCCTCTACGCCGGCGGCAACGGGCTCGACCGGGTGGGCACGGCGTCACCGTGGCAGCTCGGCGACCCCGGGATGACGGTGTTCGCCCGCGGGTACATCCCTCCACCGGGCACACCGTCACCCGACGCCATCGTGGTGCATTGCGAGTACCACGCGCCCGACGTCAACGCCTGCGTCGTCGCCGCCCATGTGACCTACGGCACCCGCTACCAGCCGGCGGCCAACTACTGGACCCTCCAGTGGCGCGAGTCGGCGATCTACGCGGCAGCGTCCCTACTCCTGTTCGCGCTCGCGCTGTGGGGCGTCCGTCGGTGGCGGGCATGATCTGGCTGGCACTCCGGCGTCGACGTTCGGCACTGGCCATGTTCCTGGCAGCGGCCCTGGCGCTCGACGTCTGGATGGTCATCAACCATCGCGCCGCAGCCGACGCACTGCGCAGCGCCGGTTGTGCCCCCACCGTGCACTGCGCAGTGCCGACCGGGCTGTTCGCTCCGGCCCGCCAGGCCGTCGTCATCGTCGTACTCCTGTGGCTCCTTCCCCTTGCACTTGGGTCGGTGCTCGGGGTGGGGCTCGTCGCAGGGGAGACCGAGCGCACCACCCACCGGCTGACCTGGACCCAGCACATCTCGCGGACCCGGTGGTACCTGACATCGCTGGCTGTCGCCGCCGTCGGGTGCCTGGTCGTGGTGGCGGTCGTACTCCCGGTCGCCCACTGGTGGGCCGGGGCCGCCTGGGTCGACCTGCCCGACCAGCTGACCCTGGGCGGGGACCGGATCCAACCCGACGTGTTCCCGCTGTCCGGGGTCGTGCCGCTGGCCTACACCTGCTTCGCCGTGGCGCTCGGCACGGCCGCCGGCGCCCTGCTCCGTCGGGTGCCGTGGGCCACCGCTGTCACCGTGGTCGTGTACCTGGCTATTGCGGCCGTCATGGTGACTACCGTCCGGGCTTCGTTCGCGCCGACCGGGTTCTTCATGGACGGGACCACCGACAGCGCCCAGTACGTCTCGTGGCCGTACCCGCCCCCGTGGAACGTCGGCTACGAGTACCGGCTCATCCCCGGGGCGTCGGTCCCGGCGACCCGGATGCCCCCGGACAGGGTTGCCGGAGCGTGCGCCTACCTGGGGATCCATCCCCAGGACGTAGTGACCTGCATGCGCAAGCAGGGGGTCGAGGGCGGCTTCGTCACCCAGTCACCCGCCCACTACTGGCGGCTCCAGAGGGCCGAGGCCCTCCTCTACGCAGGGCTCGCAGTGGTCCTGGCAGGGGTGGGACTGGTCGCCGTGCGCCGGATGCAGGACTGAGCGGGCCGCCGGGCCCGGACGCTCCGGCCGGGTCCACCCGTCCGGCTCAGGTGGCAGACGGCTCCCGGTACACCTCGGCGCCCGCCTCGCGGAACTCGGCCGACTTCTCCTTCAGGCCGATCTCGACGGCGGTGGCGAGGTCCATACCCTTCTGCTCCGCGTAGTCGCGCACGTCCTGGCTGATCCGCATGGAGCAGAACTTCGGCCCGCACATCGAACAGAAGTGGGCGGTCTTGGCCGGCGCGGCCGGCAGCGTCTCGTCGTGGAACGACCGGGCAGTGTCGGGGTCCATGGCGAGGTTGAACTGGTCCTCCCAGCGGAACTCGAACCGGGCCTTGGACAGGGCGTCGTCCCAGTCCTGGGCACCGGGGTGGCCCTTGGCCAGGTCGGCGGCGTGGGCGGCGATCTTGTAGGCGATCATTCCCTGCTTCACGTCCTCGAGGTTCGGCAGGCCGAGGTGCTCCTTCGGTGTGACGTAACAGAGCATGGCGGTCCCGGCCATGCCGATCACCGCAGCGCCGATGGCCGACGTGATGTGGTCGTAGCCAGGAGCGACGTCGATGGTGA
The DNA here is from genome assembly GCA_017883025.1 of Acidimicrobiales bacterium. Lineage (GTDB taxonomy): Bacteria > Actinomycetota > Acidimicrobiia > Acidimicrobiales > RAAP-2 > Bog-756. The sequence goes on along the minus strand of JADGOH010000110.1, from coordinate 3,401 downwards.
GCGGCCCCAGCGTGTAGAAGGGAGCGTCGTGGCACACCTCCTTCTGGAGCGTGACGTTCTCCACGACCTTGTGCAGCGGCACGTGGCCAGGGCCTTCGATCATCACCTGGACATCGTTGCGCCAGGCGATCTCGGTCAGCTCACCCAGCGTCGACAACTCGGCGAACTGCGCCTCGTCGTTTGCGTCGGCGATCGAGCCCGGACGCAGTCCGTCACCGAGCGAGAAGGCCACGTCGTAGGCGGCCATGATCTCGCAGATCTCCTCGAACCGGGTGTAGAGAAAGTTCTCCTCGTGGTGCGCCAGACACCAGGCCGCCATGATCGAGCCGCCACGGCTGACGATGCCGGTCATCCGCCTCGCCGTCATCGGCACGTACCGGAGCAGCACCCCGGCGTGGATGGTGAAGTAGTCCACACCCTGCTCCGCCTGCTCGATGAGCGTGTCCCGGTAGAGGTCCCACGTCAGCTCCTCGGGGGTACCGTCCACCTTCTCCAGGGCCTGGTAGATCGGCACGGTCCCGATCGGCACCGGCGCGTTCCGCAGAATCCACTCCCGCGTGGTGTGGATGTCGGGCCCCGTCGACAGGTCCATGACCGTGTCGGCACCCCAGCGGGTGGCCCACGTGAGCTTCTGGACCTCCTCCTCGATCGACGAGGAGACCGCAGAGTTCCCGATGTTGGCGTTGACCTTCACCAGGAACTTCGACCCGATGACCATCGGCTCGGACTCGGGGTGGTTGACGTTGGCGGGGAGGATGGCCCGGCCTGCTGCGATCTCGTCGCGAACCAGCTCGGCCGGCACTCCCTCGCGGGTGGCCACGAAGGCCATCTCCGGGGTGATCTCGCCCTTGCGCGCGTAGTGGAGCTGTGTCACCGGGGTACCCGTCGAGCGCAGCGGGCTGCGGCCGTCGAGCGGGAAGGCGGCAGGCCCGTCTCCGTCGCGTCGCACCGCGGCCCGACCGTCGTCACGGCGGTTGACCGGGCGGCCCTCGTACTCTGCGACGTCGCCTCGCGAAGTGATCCACTGGCGGCGGAGAGGGGGCAGGCCCACGGTCGGGACCGAGCCTGGCCCCGACGTGTCGTACAGGCGGACCGGCGCATTGGGGGTGGCTCCGTTGCGGGCGGGCGAGTCGGAGAGCGCCACCTCGACGAACGGCACCCGGACCCCCTGGGGACCGTCCACGTAGATCTTGGACCGGTTGTGGGCGGCCACGGCGGCAGAGGTCCCGGAATCGGAGGGTGTCGTTGAATCGGTCATGGTGGTCGTCCCTTCGAACTGATCGCTGCCCGAGTCTCCCACGGGACCCGCCCCGGCGGAATCCGGAGTGTGCCATCGTGGAGTCCACCGACCATTCAACCGGCCCACGACGCCGGGCCGAGCGTCCGGTGCCGCCGGCCGCGCGCGTCCTGTGCCACCGGACCCCTTCGAAAGGAACCGCCATGGGCAAGCTCGCCGCAGGGGACCAGTCCCCCGACTTCACCCTCCCCGACCAGGACGGCAAGCCGGTGTCGTTGCAGGACTTCGCCGGGAAGCAGGTCGTCGTGTACTTCTACCCGAAGGACGACACCCCCGGCTGCACCAAGGAGGCCTGCCAGTTCACCGAGAACCTGACGGCCTTCAACAAGGCAAAGGTGACCATCCTGGGCATCTCGGCCGATTCCGCCGAGAAGCACCGCAAGTTCCGCGAGAAGTACGGCCTGAAGTTCACGCTCCTCACCGATGCCGACCACGCCGTCGGCGAGGCGTTCGGTGCCTGGGGCGAGAAGACCATGTACGGCAAGAAGACGATCGGGGTCATCCGCTCCACGTTCCTGATCGGCGCCGACGGGACGATCGTCCGGCCCTGGTACTTCGTGAAGGCCGACGGGCACGCCGCGAAGGTGCTCGAGGAGTTGCAGGGCTGACCCGGTCCCCCGGCCCGGTCGCCGGGGCCCCTTTATTGCCGTGGCCGCCGCAGTGCCGCCAGGGCCCGGATGAACGTCGCCCGTGACCGACCCAGCGGTGCGAAGAACGCCTCGTCGCACGCCTCGACGGCGACGATCGCCCGGTTGACCAGCGCACGGCCGCTCGCGGTCACCGTCAGCGCCCTGGCCCGACCGTCGTCCGGGTGCGCGGTGCGGTCGACCAGGCCGCGGCGTTCGAGCACCCGGACCACCTGTGACGTCATCATCGGGTCGGTCCCGGCGAAGTCGGCGAGCTGGCGCTGGGTGACCGGTCCGTCAGTGCCCAGCCACGTGAGCGCTGTGGCCAGCACGAACTGGACGTGGGTGAGGCCGAAGGGCAGGAGTGCGGTCCGCTGGGCGGCCTGCCACCGGTTGGTCACCTGCCAGAGCAGGAGCCCGGTGCTGTCGTCGGCAGAGGCGAACTCGGTGCGGAGCCGACCGACCCGGTTCACCGTCGGGCTCCCAATGCCGTGGCCAACAGGTCGGCGTCGTGTTCGCTCAGCTGGACCAGGCCCCGTCGCAGCTGGTGGCCCCAGTGGGGATCGGAGGTCAGCTCCAGGTCGGCTCGCAGCACCTCGAGCGGGACAGGGGACGCGGACGTGTCGTAGTCCACCCGTCGCCGCCATGGCCGGAAGTCACCCTCATCGGCCTGCCAGACGACAGCGTCGGCCACCCGGCCGATGGCGGTGAACTTCTGCAACGGCGCGCCACCCGGTGCTTCCCGTGGCGAGTAGTAGACGAGCAGGTCACCACGGTGCATATTCGCCAGTCCGGCCTTCTTCCCGTGGCCGATCTGGGCGATGCCGAGACCTACACCCTGGCGCACGTGCTCGGCCGACACCACCCCCAGCCAGGCAGTCACCGGTCCGCTGCGACGTCGGCCTCGACAACGGCCACCAGCCTCGCCAGGCCCTCGGGGGTCGACGAGGCGATACCCCTCCCCAGCAACAGGCCCCACAGCGCGGCCAACGGCCCCTCGATGGACACCTCGATGTCGACACGGGTCCGGCCGTCGTCCCCCACGGCCAGCAGGTGCCGGATGCGGAGCTTCGCGCCCGGCATCGACGACACGTCGGTGAACTCCGACCCCGGCACCAGTGTCTCGATGACGAAGCGCACCTTCGGGCCGCCCCTCGGCTTGAGCTCGCCGGTCGTTCCGGCGGCGAACGGCCCGTCGACCCGTGTCCATGCCACGGCCTCGTCCCACTCGGGCCAGGTGTCCATGTCCTCCCACCGGGCGAAGAACGCCTCGGGCGGTGCGGTCGAGACAGCGGTTGCCTTGCAGAGTGTGCGCATCCACTTAGTATGCGCACTTACTAACCCTCCGTCAACCCGACCCCCTGTCACACCCTCCGGCGAGGCTGGCCCCATGGCGCTGGCCACCCTCCCCCTCTCCCATGCCGATGCACTCCCGACCGCCGTCGGTTCGCCCGCACCACAGCCCGGCCTGTCGGCCC
>JADGOH010000109.1 GCA_017883025.1 Acidimicrobiales bacterium | reverse complement strand
GACCCGCTCGAGGACATCATGAGCTGGGAGAAGTTCTGGGTCCTCCTGTCGTCGCACAAGTCGGGCCTCAAGCCGCTGCTCATGGACCAGGAGTTCGTGGCCGGCATCGGCAACATGTACGCCGACGAGATCCTGTTCGCGGCAGGGCTCCGCTACGACCGCCAGTCGAACTCGCTCTCGTCCCAGGAGGTCCGCCGGCTCTACCGGTCGATGGTCGAGACGCTGGCCGAGGCGGTCAAGCGTCGGGGCTCGTCGCTGGCCGACGAGCAGTACCGCGACCTGTTCGGGGAGGTCGGCGACTACCAGGACCAGCACCAGGCCTACGACCGGGAAGGCCAGGCCTGCCGCCGCTGCCGCTCGGTCATCGTCCGGGTGAAGTCCGGTGGACGCTCGACGTTCTTCTGTGAACATTGCCAGGTCTGAGCTGGACTCCTGCGGTGTCCCGCGGGTGCCGATAGGGTGAGCGCCCGGTGTTCCTGAAGTCCCTCTCCCTCAAAGGATTCAAGTCCTTCGCCGACCCCGCGGTGCTCGAATTCGAGCCCGGGGTCACCGTCGTCGTGGGCCCGAACGGCAGCGGCAAGTCCAACGTTGTCGACGCCGTGGCCTGGGTGCTCGGCGCCCAGGGCCCCCGGACGGTGCGCTCGGCCAAGATGGAGGACGTCATCTTCATGGGGACGGCCAGCCGGCCGGCCCTGGGGCGCGCCGAGGTGTCGCTCACCATCGACAACACCTCGGGCAAGCTGTCGGCCGACCTGGCCGAGGTCACGATCACCCGGACCCTGTTCCGCTCGGGCGACAGCGAGTACTCGATCAACGGGACGCCCTGCCGACTCCTCGACATCCAGGAGCTGCTGTCCGACACCGGGGTGGGTCGCCAGCAGCACGTCATCGTCAGCCAGGGCCACCTCGACGCCATCCTCGAGGCCCGTCCCGAGGACCGCCGGTCGGTCATCGAGGAGGCCGCCGGTGTTCTCAAGTACCGCCGCCGCCGTGAGCGGGCCGAGCGCCGACTGGCCTCGACCGAGGAGAACCTCGAGCGCCTGTTCGACCTGGTCCGCGAAGTCAAGCGGCAGATCCGACCGCTCGAGCGCCAGGCGGCGGCCGCCCGCTCCTACACGGGCCTGGCCGACGAGCTGCGCGCCGTCCGCCTCCACGTGGCCGGCACCGAGCTCCAGGCCCTGGACCGCCAGCGCTCGTCCGGCTCGCGGCTGCAGGCGGAGCAGCGGGCCAACGAGGTGCGCCTGCAGGAGGCACTGGGCGAGCTCGACGCCGACTCGGAGCGCACCGCCGACGAGCTGTCGGCCGAGCGCGAGTCCGACCTGACCGCGGCCCTGGGCCGCACCGAGGGCTTGGTCGAGCGGGCGCGCGGCCTGTCCGGAGTCCTGCGCGAGCGGCAGCGGTCGCTGGCCCGGGCGCTCGACGCCGCCGCCGATGCCGACGTGGTCTCGACGCTCGAGGCCGAGGGCGCCCGCCTGGCCGAGGAACTGGAGGCCGCCGGGCTGGAGGCCGCCGACCTCGCTCCCGAGCAGGACGCCCTGGTGGCCGCCGAGGCCACGGCCGCCGATGAGCTGCAGGCCCACCTGGCCGCCCGGGGCGACGGTGGCGAGCTCCGCCGGGCCGAGGAGGCCGTTACGGTCGCCCGCGGCCAGCTCGCCTCGCTCGAGCACGCGCTGGAGCGCGACCGCCGCACCCTCGACCAGCTGATCGCCCGACAGGGCGCCACCGAGCGGCGGTCGGCCGTCCTCGAGGGCGAGGACCACGAGCTGGGCGAGCGCATCGCCGAGACCGAGCAGGGCCGCCACCGGCTGCAGGCGGCCAGGGCCGAGACCGAGGCCGCTCACCAGGCCGCCACCCGGCGACTCGAGGTGGCCGAGGAGACGCTGCGTCAGGCCGAGCAGGAGCAGGCCCGGTCCCAGGCACGGGCCGACGCCCTCGAGCGGGCCCTCGACGAGGCCAGGGGCGCAGCGGGGGCCGAGCTGCTGGCCGGGGTCGACGGGGTCGTCGGCACCTTGCTCGACCTGGTCGAGGTGGACAGCGGATGGGAGGAGGCCTTCGAGGCCGCCGCCGGCGCCTCGCTGGCCGCCGTCGTCGTGTCCGGCAGCGAGCCGGCCCGGGCCGCGCTGTCCCGGCTCCGCCAGGGTGGTGCGACAGGCGCAGTGCTGGCGCTGACCGAGTCCGCCGGATCCCGCCGTGTCGAGCTGGCCGGGCCGGCCACGCCCGAGGGCTCCGAGTCGATCCGGGGCCATGTCCGCCCCCGGTCGGGTGGACGGGACTTCCCGGGGCTCGATGCCGTGCTCGACACGCTGCTCCACGGGTCGTGCTGCGCCCAGCGCGGCTGGTCCGCCGCCATCGACCTGGCCCTGTCCCGCCCCGACCTGGTCGTGGTGACCCGGGACGGCGACCGGTTCTCGCCCACGGGTTGGCGGGTGCGCGCCGGTGGGGGCGTGGTGACCGCCGCCGTGGTCGACGAGGCGCGTGACCGGGCTCAGGTGGCCGGTCGGGAGGCGGCGCTGGCCGCTGAGGAGCGCACCGCCGCCCGGGCCCACGTCGAGTCGAACCGCGAGGCGGCGGCCGAGGCCGTGCGGGTCGACGACCGCAACGAGGTGGCCCACCAGGCCGCCCGGGTAGGGCGCCAACGGGTGTCCGGCGACCGTGACCTGCTGGGCACCGAGCTCGAGGAGATCCGGCGCAACCGCGCCGAGCTCGAGGACCGAATCGACCGAGACGCCGCCCGGGTGGCCGAGCTGGTGGCCGGCATGCCCGAACTCGAGAACCAGCGGGTCCGGGCGTCCGAGCAGGTGGCCGCCGCCCGTGAGGAGCGTCGGAGGATCGACGGGCGCATTGCCGAGGCGGCTGCGGCGCGCAACGAGTGGGAGGTCCACACCGCCGGTCTGGTCGAGCGCCGACGTGTGCTGGCCGAGCGGCTCACCGAGGTGGAGCGCCGGCTGACTGGACATGCCGAGGAGCGCCAGCAGGCCGCCGAGCGCCGGACCCGGCTGGAGGCCGACGCGACGGCCGTCGAGCGCCTGCTCGGGGTCGTCGCCGAGGCACAGTCCGGCCTGGACGCACTCCTGTCGTCGTTGCGTGACCGCCACCGCCGTCAGCTCGAGGCCGTCCGGGCGGGCGGGGCGAAGCTCGAGGAGCTACGCCGCCGCCGGGCCGTGAGCGAGCACGAGCTGGCCGCCACCCGCAGCCGCCTCCAGAAGGCCGAGCTCGACCTGGTGGAGGCGACCGTCCGTCGCGAGTCGGTCGTCGAGACCCTGCGCCGCGAGCTCGGCTGCGGGCCCGAGGACGCCTTGGCCGCACCCGAGCCGGAATTGCCCGAGGGCGTCGACCCGGGCACCCGGGTGGCGCAGCTCGAGGCCGAGCTGGCCGCCATCGGCCCGGTCAACCCGCTTGCCATGGAGGAGCTGTCCGAGCTCGGGGAGCGCCACCAGTTCCTCGAGTCACAGGTCGAAGACGTGCGCAAGGCCCAGCGCGACCTCCGTCAGGTCATCCGGACACTCGACGAGGAGATCATGCACGTCTTCGACTCGGCGTTCGCCGACGTCAACGAGCACTTCTCGAACCTGATCACCTCGCTCTTCCCGGGTGGCACGGGCCGGCTGTCGCTGACCGACCCCGAGAACCTGCTCGACACCGGCGTCGAGGTCGAGGTCCGCCCGGCGGGCCGCAACGTCCGGCGCCTGTCGCTGCTTTCCGGCGGCGAGCGGTCGCTCGTGGCCATGGCCTATCTGTTCGCCGTCTTCCGCAGTCGGCCGTCGCCCTTCTACCTGATGGACGAAGTCGAGGCCGCCCTCGACGACGTCAACCTCATGCGGTTCCTCGCACTCGTGAACGAGTTCCGCGAGGAGGCCCAGCTGATCATCGTGAGCCACCAGAAGCGCACGATGGAGGCGGCTGACGCCCTCTACGGCGTCACCATGGCGCCCGGCGGCTCGTCCAAGGTGGTCAGCCAGAAGGTGCCACGTGACCGCACGGCCCTCGACACTCTCGAAGCCCGGCCGACGGCCAAGCTCGACGTCCGGTCCGTGGCCCCGGTGTTCGTCCCCGATCTGGAGGACGGGGACGGTACGGCCGATCCGGTGGCGGACGGGGCCGTAGCTGACGACGGGGACGACGGGGCCGTCGCCAGGACGACCGACGTGGATGCCGACGCCCATGCCGGTTCCGATGCCGGAACCGACGCCGACACCGGGTACGACCCGACGACCGTCGCCGCAGACACGACCGATGCGCCACGGCCGACCACCCTGAACGAGATCGCCCGCCGACTCGACTCTCCGACGGCCACCGACGCGGACGGGGCGCCCAGCCTGGCCGGCGCCGAGCCCGCCGGCGGGCCGGACCTGTGATCGACGCAGCCGCCCTGACCGCCACCTCCGACGTCGTCCTCGGACTGGTCGTCGCCGTGCCCGTGGCCCTCGTGGCCGGTGGCGTGCTCCTCGCCCGTCGGGGACGGGGCGGGAGCGCTGCTCCGGACGAGGCCCTGTCGGGGGGCGTGGCCGTCGCCGAGCACCCGCCGGCACCGGCGCCCGAACTTCCCACCGCCACCGGGGCACCAGCGGTCGTCGAGCCGGAGGGAGCCGGGGTTGCGGCTCCCGGGCCCGAGCCCGAGGCCGCCTCCTACCGGGCTCGCCTCGGCAAGGCGCGCGGACTGCTGTCCGGCTACGTCGGGGCCATCCGTGCCCGGGGAAGGATCGACGCCGGCACCTGGGACGACCTCGAGGAGGCCCTCATCCGGGCCGACGTGGGCGTGGGAGCGACGGACGCGTTGCTCGACGACCTGCGGGCCAGGGTCAAGTCCGGCGAGATCGCCGACCCGGACGCCCTGGTCGAGGCCCTCAAGGCCGACCTCGTCGACATGTTGGCGGCCGGCTCGTCCGGGCTGCCCGAGATCGCCTCCGACCGACCCGCTGCCGCCGAGGGCGAGGTGGCGCGCTCCGTCGACGTGTGGCTCTTCGTCGGCGTCAACGGCGTCGGCAAGACGACGACGGTGGGCAAGGTGGCCACCCGCATGGTCCGTTCGGGCACGCAGGTGCTGCTGGCCGCCGGCGACACGTTCCGCGCCGCGGCCGGCGAGCAGCTCAGCCTGTGGGCCGAGCGTTCCGGGGCGGACATCGTGCGCGGGGCCGAGGGCGGCGATCCGTCCTCGGTGGTGTTCGACGCCGTGCAGCGGGCCGCGTCGAAGGGGTACCCACTCGTGCTGGCCGACACTGCCGGCCGCCTGCACAACAAGGTCAACCTCATCGAGGAGCTGAAGAAGATCCGCCGGGTGTCCGACCGGGCCCCGGGCCACGTGACCCAGGTCCTGCTCGTGCTCGACGCCACCACCGGCCAGAACGGCTTGGCCCAGGCCAAGGTGTTCCTCGACGCGGTGGACGTGTCCGGAGTGGTACTGACGAAGCTCGACGGCACGGCCAAGGGCGGCATCGTGGTCGCCATCCAGCGCGAGCTCGGCCTGCCGGTCACACTCGTCGGACTCGGCGAGGGCGCCGACGACCTCGTCGACTTCGATGCCCAGGCCTTCGTCGACGCGCTCTTCTGAGCGGGCGGGGGAGCGCGGCGTGCCCGCACCGGCGGCGCTCGGCGTTCGGGTAGCCTGAGCACCCCATGTTCGAGAGCCTGACCGACCGATTCGACGGCATCCTCACCCGCCTTCGCGGCCGGGGACGGCTGACCGAGGCGGACGTCGACGAGGTCCTCCGTGAGATCCGCACCGCCCTGCTCGAGGCGGACGTCGAGATCGGCGTCGTCCGCACCTTCACGACGGCCGTGCGGGAGCGGTGCGTCGGGCTGGAGCTGTCCCAGAGTCTGAGCCCGGGCCAGCAGGTCATCAAGATCGTCAACGAGGAACTGGTCGCCATCCTGGGCGGCGAGACGCTCCAGATCCGCTACGCCAGCCGTCCCCCGACGGTCATCCTGCTCGCCGGCCTGCAGGGCTCCGGCAAGACCACCGCCTCGGCCAAGCTGGCCCGCTGGTTCAAGCAGCAGGGACGCAACCCGCTGTTGGTCGGCGCCGACCTCCAGCGGCCGGCCGCCGTCGAGCAGCTGCGGGTCCTGGGCAGCCAGGCCGGGGTCTCCGTGTTCTCGGAGGCATCGGACCCGGTGGCGGTGGCCACGGCGGGCCTCGAGGAGGCCAAGCGCCTCGGCCGTGACGTCCTCATCGTCGACACCGCCGGCCGGCTCTCCATCGACGAGGACCTCATGGACGAGATCCGGCACATCGCCGGGGCCGTCCAGCCCGACTACACGTTCCTGGTCATCGACGCCATGACCGGCCAGGACGCCGTGTCCACGGCCCAGGCCTTCCACGCCGCCCTCTCCCTCGACGGCGTGATCCTGACCAAGCTCGACGGCGACGCACGCGGTGGCGCGGCCCTGTCGGTCAAGGAGGTGGTGGGCCGTCCCATCGCCTTCGCCTCGACCGGCGAGAAGCTCGACGACTTCGACCAGTTCCACCCGGACCGCATGGCCGACCGCATCCTCGGGATGGGGGACGTGCTCAGCCTCATCGAGCAGGCCGAGCGGACGATGGACAAGGACGTCGCCACCAAGGGCGCCGCCGCCATGATGGAGGGGAAGTTCACGCTCGAGGACTTCCTCGAGCAGCTCCAACAGGTCCGGAAGATGGGCTCCATCTCGGGCGTACTGTCGATGCTTCCCGGCATGTCGAAGGACCTGAAGCAGGCCTCCGAGTCGGTCGACGACCGCCAGTTGAACCAGGTCGAGGCCATCATCCGCTCGATGACCCCGGCGGAGCGGGTCGACCCCTCGGTCATCGACGGCGGCCGCCGGGTCCGCATCGCCAACGGCAGCGGCACCACGACGGCCGACGTCAACGCCCTCCTGAAGCAGTTCAAGGAGATGCAGAAGATGATGAAGGGCTTCACCAAGGGCGGCATGAGCGGGGCCATGGGCGGCCTCGGGGGGCTGCTCGGGCGGGGCCCGAAGCTCTCGCCCAAGGCCATGGCCGACATGGCCGCCATGGGCGACGTTCCCGGCATGGGACCCGGCGGACCCGGCGACGGCCCGGCCGCGTCCTTCGGTGCACCCGGCAGCCCGACCCGGCCGAGCAAGAAGGGCAAGGGTGGCAAGAAGGGCAAGGGCGGGGGACGGGTCACCCCGAAGGCCCGCTGACCGGCGGCCCACGGGGGGCGTGTCGGCCCTCCACCCGGAAGTGCCCTACAATCTGCGGGTTCGGCGGATCCTGCAGCCCGTGGATCCCCCGGTCCCGATTGATGGGAGACTGATCCCCGCACTCGGCCCCGGCGGTCGACCGTGTTCACGCAGCACCAGCCAGCGCTTCCATTGGAAGACACCATGCAACAGAGGAGTTACCGTGGCAGTAAAGCTCCGCCTCGTGCGGATCGGGAAGAAGAAGCAGCCGACGTACCGGCTGGTGGCGGCGGACAGCCGTTCGCCCCGTAACGGACGGTTCATCGAGATCGTCGGCACCTACGCACCCAGGGGGAAGTCCCTGGCCGAGCCGGACGCCGTCGTCCAGATCGACAACGCCAAGGCCGTGAAGTGGCTGTCCCAGGGGGCCCAGCCCACCGAGCGGGTCGAGAAGCTGCTGAAGCAGTCCGGCGCCCTCGACGAGTTCGCCGCGGCCAAGGCGGCCAAGTGACGGATGACGCGCCTGTGGATTCGGTCGACGATGGCAACATCATCGACGACGACTTCGACGACCAGGACGACGACGCCGGCAACCGGGTCTCGGGCGGCACGCCGCTGGCCGTGGTCAGCTATCTGGTCAACGCCATCGCCTCGGACACCGAGGCCGTGGTGATCAACACCGAGGAGCGGGGCGACAGCGTCCGTTTCAAGATCCACGTGGCCCCCGAGGACATGGGCCGGGTGATCGGCCGCCGTGGCCGCGTCGCCCAGGCCATCCGCACGGTGGTGGCCGCAGCCGGCGCCCGCGACGGGGTCCAGACCAGCGTCGACATCGTCGACGACTGAGCAGCCGGTGACCGCCCCGGCCCCCGGCGACGGCGCCGACGGTGCCGGTGGCGGCTCCGAACCGGACGACGCGTCGTCGACCCCGCTGCTCGGGGTCGGCAGGATCGTCAAGCCCCACGGGCTGAAGGGCGACGTCATCGTGTCGCTGACCACCAACCGCTACGAGCGGGTGGCGGTCGGCTCCATCCTCCAGGCCGAGGACGGGCGCACGTTCGAGATCGTGCGTTCCTCGCCCCACCGGGGCCGGTTCATCGTCACCTTCGACCGGGTGAACGGCATCGACGCCGCCGAGGCCCTGCGGGACACCCCGCTGTTCGCCCCGCCGCTCGAGGACCCGGACGCCCTGTGGGTCCACGACCTCATCGGCTCGGTGGTGGTCGACGTGCACGGCATCGAGCTCGGTACGGTGTCGGGGGTCGAGGCCAACCCGGCGAGCGACCTGCTGGTGCTGGCCGGCGGCGGGCTGATCCCCCTGCGATTCGTCACCGGCTCGGAGCCGGGCGTGCGGGTCACCGTCGACATCCCCGACGGCCTGCTCGACGTCACGTGAGCACCTCGGCGCCCGACCCGGCAGGAGCATTCCGGGTCGACGTCTTCACCCTCTTTCCGGAGGTGGTCGACCACTACGGGTCGGCCTCCATCCTCGGACGGGCCCGAGGGACCGGACGGCTCGACCTGCGCGCCCACGACATACGCGACGCCACCCACGACGTCCACCGGACGGTCGACGACGCGCCGTTCGGCGGGGGAGCGGGCATGGTGCTGGCCCCCGAGCCCGTCTTCGAGGCGGTGGAGTCCGTCGCCGCCGGTCCCGGGGGGCTGCCCCGGCCGCTCCTGCTGCTGTCGGCATCTGGCCGGCGGTTCGACCAGGGCGTCGCCCGCGAGCTGGCCGGGTCACCCGGTGGGCTCTCCCTCCTGTGTGGCCGCTACGAGGGAGTCGACCAGCGGGTGGCCGACCACCTCTGCGACGGCGAGCTCTCGATCGGCGACTTCGTCCTGGCCGGCGGCGAGCTGGCCGCCCTGGTGGTGGTCGAGGCCGTGGCCCGCCTGTTGCCGGGCGTGCTCGGCAACGACCAGTCCGCCGACGAGGAGAGTTTCGCGTCCGGGCTGCTCGAGTACCCGCAGTTCACCCGGCCGGCCGAGTTCCGGGGCCTGGCCGTGCCTGAGGTGCTCCGGTCGGGGGACCACGGCCGAGTGGAGGCGTGGCGGCGTGCGCAGTCCCTGGTCAGGACGCTGCAGCGCCGTCCCGACCTGCTCGTCGGGCGTGGCGGGCTGACGGACGAGGAGGTCGCCCTGCTCCGTGCCCACGGTGAGGTGCGCCTACTCCGCGAACACGGCTACGATTGAGGAGCCTCGTCGGCGCCGGGCTTGCCCGGTGTCCGTGACGACGCCCGGTGCGCGCCCAGTGTGGTGCCCGCCCCGGGACGCCGGCGGGAGCGAGTTCGACCCAGCCCCGAAAGAGACGCGCCCCATGAACCCGACCGACATCATCGACCGTGACAGCCTGCGGGACGACATCCCCGAGTTCCGCCCCGGCGACACCGTCAAGGTCCACGTCCGTGTGGTCGAGGGCACCCGTGAGCGCGTCCAGGTGTTCCAGGGCGCCGTCATCCGCCGGCAGGGCAAGGGCATCCAGGAGACCTTCACCGTCCGCAAGGTGAGCTTCGGTGTCGGCGTCGAGCGGACCTTCCCGGTCCACTCCCCGGTCATCGACCACACGGAGGTCGTGTCGCTGGGCGACGTGCGCCGGGCCAAGCTATACTACCTGCGCGACCGCCACGGCAAGGCCGCCAAGATCAAGGAACTGCGGACTGCCCGTTCCTGAGCGTGCCGTGCGGGTGCCGTCGACCGGCAGCCCTTCGCGCATGACGGCGCGGTCCGCCCTCCGATGAGCGAAGAGGACCTGGAACGGTACGAGTCCGAGATCGAGCTGGCGCTCGTCCACGAGTACCGGGCGGTGGTGCCGCTCTTCGCCTACGTCGTGGAGACCGAGCGCCGCTTCTACCTCGCCAACACCGTCGACGTGACGGTGCGTTCGGACACGTCGCCCGCCTGCGTCGAGGTCGTCCTGACCGACGCCTGGGTCTGGGACATGTACCGTCCGGCCCGCTTCGTGCCGTCGGTCCGGATCCTGACCTTCCGGGACGTCAACATCGAGCGTCTGCCTGACAAGGAGCTGTGAGCGGCTCTCCGGTGGGCGAGGCTCGGTGAGCACGTCCCCGGGGCCTCCGACGGGGTCGTCCGGCGCCGAGCGGCGCACCGCGCTCGGACGGGCCGGCGAGGACATCGCCGTCGCCTGGTACGAGGACCACGGCTATGACGTCTTGGAGCGCAATTGGCGTCGCCGCGAGGGCGAGGTCGACCTGATCGCACGCAAGGGCCGCACCGTCGCCTTCTGCGAGGTCAAGACCCGCTCCTCCGATGCCTTCGGCACCGGGGCGGAGTCGGTCCTGCCGGCCAAGAAGCGGCGGATCCGACGCCTGGCGTCCCGGTGGCTGGCCGAGCTGACCCCGGCGTCGGGCCGGGTCCTGGTGGACCTGCGGTTCGACGTCGTCTGCATCACCGCCGGCGAGGTGGACGTGATCGAGGACGCCTTCTGATCCCTCGGAGTCCCTCGTTGTCCTGGCTCGGGCGGGCCGGCGGAGTCCTCATGGATCGCACCACCGGCCGCGACGTCTGCCTACCGGCCACGGCAGACACCGTCGGGGGTGACATCACGACCGGGTCTAGTGTGCACCAGTTGCCCGATCGGTAGGAGGTCGGGCATGGCAGACATCATCGGAGCACTCGTCAGCGCCGGG
>JADGOH010000108.1 GCA_017883025.1 Acidimicrobiales bacterium | reverse complement strand
TTCTGGTTCATGTTCATCTTCTTCAACCTGACGTTCTTCCCGATGTTCCTCATCGGACTGCTCGGGCAGCCCCGACGGGTATTCGAGTACCAGCAGAACCTCCAGGCGCTCAACGACTTCTCATCGATCAGCGCGTTCATCCTCGGGGCGTCGTTCCTGGTGTTCATCGCCAACTTCGTATGGTCGATCTTCATCAAGCCCACGCCGTCGCCGGCGAATCCGTGGGACTCGCTCGGCCTCGAGTGGCAGACGGCCAATCCGGTGCCCTATTACAACTTCGAGCGAATCCCGGTCGTGTTGACCGACCCGTACCACTACAGCGAGGACGGGGCGCCGGCCGTCGCCGACCTGGGGGAGCCCGTGCTGGTCGGAGCGAGCACGCTGACCTCCCCGGTGGGTGACGCGCAACCGACGTCGGAACCCCGTGGAGCATCCGGCACCGACGAGCCTCCGGCCCCGGCCGAGTGAACGGAGACGACATCGTGACCGACACCGCCAACAAGCCGACCGTCTACTCGGACACCCCCGAGGAGCGGGAATTCGAACTCCGTGCAGCCGTGACCTCATACTGGACGGGGGGCCGGCTCTTCATCGGGATGTTCACCTTCCTCCTGGCGTCGGAGGCCTTCGCCTACTTCTACCTGCGCTCCAGCAACAACGGTCAGCTGTGGCGCCCCAATAACGTCACTGCGCCGACGGGCATCGGGTGGGCCATCTACTTCACGGTGTTGGCATCGGCCCTCATCGCCATCTTCGGCCAGATGCGCCTGCGCCGGGGACTCGTGCTCGACTGGGAGGTGGCCGGTTGGACGGCCGTCCTCGGCGGTCTGGTCGCAACCGGCCTGCAGGTGTGGCAGCTGACTCAGCTCCACTTCTACCCCGGCTCCAGCGGCTACGCCTCGTGCTTCATCGGCTGGGCGGTGATGAACATCGTCATGCTGCTGAGCGGCACGTACTGGATGGAGACGAACCTGGCCCGGTCGCTGCGGGCGCGCAGCGGGGCGGGCCCCGACGGGCTCGACCAGCTGGCGATGACGCCGTCCGGGCAGATCTTCCGGGCCAACGTGTCCGCGTGCACCTACTTCTGGGGGTTCATGGCGGTCGGGAGCACGCTCTTCTGGGCGATGTTCTATCTGATCTGATCCGTTGCCGACCGTGGCCCACGGTCGGTACGATGAGTAGACAGCACCGAGAGCAAGGTTGGTCGACCACATGACTGTCGCTGCAGACAATTTCATCGGGCCCGAGGTCCTGACCCTGGTCGTCCCCCTCGGCACCCTCTTCGCCGTGCTCTTGTGGGGCTTCTTCCAACGTCACTCGCCACCGTGACGGACCGGGCCGCGGGTGCGCTGTCCAGCAGCGCTGCTGCGGTCGTCCGCCCGGTGCTCGCCGTCCTCGCCCCGGTCCTCCTGGTCCTGAGCGTGGTCCCACCCCTCGCTACGTACGCCCGACGATTCGAGTTCGTCGAGGCGATCCAGTTCTGCCTGTTGGCCATCGTCATCCCCGCGTTCATCGTCAGCGGTGCGCCATGGCGGCGTCTCGGCCTCGCCGCCGGCGAGCCGCCGGCCGTCGGTGCGGACGGCGACGTGATCGCACCCGCCGGGCTCGGCCCCGTCGACCGCATGGCGCTCGGCCGGCGTCACCACCCGGCGCCTTGGCGAGCCGTCGTGGTGGCGTCGACCTACCTGGCGTTCGTGGTCCTGTGGCGCATCCCCCTGACCGTCGACGCGGTGGCGCGCCATCGCTGGCTGGTGCTCGTCGAGGCGGCATGCCTGGTGCCGTTGGGGGTGGCGATGTGGCTGGAGCTGGTCGAGTCGCCGCCGTTGACGCCCCGCCTCACCCGCCCGCACCGGGTGGCTATGGCAGCCGTCGTGATGTGGGTGATCTGGGTCCTGGCCTATCTGGTCGGACTGGCCCACGGGGCCTGGTACCACGGCTTCGACCACACGATCGCCACCGGTATCAGCGTGTCGGCCGACCAGCAGCTCACCTCGGGCGTGATGTGGGCCCTGAGCGGTGCCGCCTTCGTGCCGGTGGTGTTCTGGAACCTGATCCACTGGCTCCAGTCCGAGGAGGACCCCGACGACGAGCTCTACCGGTTGCTCCGCCAGGAGCGCACCCGGGGCCGTCCGTTGGACGAGCGCTCCGCATGACGCCTGCCGGACGCGCTTGGCCCGGTCAGGACGACTGGGTCGGGAGCGCCGGGAGGTTCGGATCCGGCAGGTGGGTGTGCAGCAGGGCGCCGGCCTGCTGGATGTCGAGGCGTGCCTGGGCCCGGTCGTAGGCCAGGAGCTTCTCCTGGGCCACCAGGTCCCGCTCCTTCGCCTGGTTCCCCGGGTGGAGGTAGAGCGCCTGGATGTCCTCGACGGCGGCGAGGGCGTCCGACGTCACCCAGGTGGTGGTGACGCTGAGCATGCGGTCGACGTACTTTCCGGCCGCCGTGTCCTGGACCTGGATGTTGTTGGTCAGGTCGAAGATGGAGCCGTTGGTGAAGGAGCAAGCCGTCTGGTCGTCGGTGAGCATCTTGGTGGCCGCCTGGCGTTCGGCCGGGGTGAGGGTGCCGCTGACCTGGTCATGGTGGATCAGGAAGGTCTCGGTGATGGCGTAGCCGCACGGCGCCACATCGGTGTTGATCGCCTTGAGGGACGCCGTCTGGCTGGCGATGTCCTCGGCGTTGCTGACAGGTCGGGGGAGGTCGATCAGGACGGAGGCCCCGATCACCACGGCGATGGCGGCGGTAACGATCACCCAGGTGCGCTTGTACCAGATCACGTGCTCGTCCGGGTCCGGTACTCCTGTTGGCCCGGTGCCGGGCGGGATGGCGGGCGCGTCGTGGGGGTTCGTCATGGGTTCGCCGTCAGGTTAGTGGCCGCGCGGGCGATTCCTTGGGCGAACCGCTGGATGTCGGCCTGGGACAGGACGTAGGTGCCTCGCCCGTTCTCGTTGGCGAAGGGGAGGGCCGACGACCGCAGCCGGCCCTTCGGGTCGACGAAATAGAGGATGTTGTTGTGAGACTCCTGGGTCGGCGTTCTGCCGACGGTCACGGTGACCCCGTAGGCGATCCAGATCGCGTTGAGCTGGCGGAGCGTGCCGGTCAGGAAGTGGATCGACGGATCCGACTGGAGGCCTCCCACGGTCAGGGCCGGTGGGGCAGCGGTGACGGCGGTGCTGTTCGGGTCGGTGTTGACGACGACGAACTCGACATCGGCGGACTTCGGCCCGAGGAGGCCGGCGGCATCCTTCAGCTCGAGGCCCAGCACCTGGCAGATGTCGTTGCATCCGGTACTGAAGAAGGTGAGGACGACGACCTTTCCCGACTGGGCCTGCAGGCTCCAGGTCGCCCCGGAAGGCTCCTGCAGCTGGATGTCCGACGCCGGCGCTGTCCCGAGCTGGCGGAGGCCGAGGAAGGCATCGAGTGGGGCGCCGATCTGCGGGGCGCGGGGCGCCACGGGTGTCGGTGGGGCGCCTGTGCGCGAGATCGTTGTCGTGGTCACGGATGTGGCGACGCCGACGTTGCCGAAGAAGTGCTCGAGCACGACGCCACCGAGGCCGATCACGGCGAACCCGATGGCGATCCCCATGACGATCCTGCGGGGGACGGGTGCCCGCCCGGCCCGGAGGGCTGCCATCCGGTCCACGGATGCCGATCCGGCGCCGAATGCGGCGGCCCGCTCCTCGGCGGTCAACCCGGCCACGGTCGACGTCGTGGGTGCGCCGGTCGGGACCGCCCGGTCGGGACCGGAGATCTCGGTGGGGGGCCCGAGGGCGGCCGAGTCGTCGACGGTCGGATCTTCGGCGGTCATCCGGTGGATCCCGCGGTCAGGGCATCGGTCCAGTGAGTGAGCGACGCCAGGGTCTGGGTGCCCAGGGCCACGTGGACGACCCGGCCTCGGGCGTCGAGGAAGAACGTGACCGGCAGGGCGGTCAGCAGGTAGGCCGTGGCCGTCGCCGCCTGGCCGTCCACTCCCACGGGGTAGATCGCGTGTGCCTTGGCCAGGAGCGTCCGAGCAGCGCCACCGTCGGCGTCGTTTGCGTCGATGCCGATGACGTTCACGTGTCCGGTGGTGCGGGCCGCCAGGGCGGCGAAGTGGCCCAGCTCTGCCTGGCAGTCACGGCACCAGGAGGCGAAGAAATTCACCACGGTGGGAGTCCCCCGTGTGGCGGCGAGCGTCACGGGGGGGCCGCCGCCCAGGCGGGGGAGGGCGAAGGCGGGGGCCACGCTGCCGACATGGAGCGTGGCCACGGGTGCCACCGGGAAGGCGCCGGGCTTTGCGTGGGACGGCCGGGTGGCCACGAAGGCAATGAACACCACCAGGAGTAGCCCGGCTAGCAGTGCCACGACCTTCCACAGCCGATCGTCGCTCGATCGACTGGTGGTGGCAGGGGCCGGGGAGGTGTCGGACATGGGCATGGTCGGGAGGCGCGGGGGTCGGGACCGGAGGGGACGGCAGGCGCCGACCCAGGCCGCCATCCCCCGGCGTGCCTGCGAGGATACCCGCACGGACGCCATTCAGGTCGTCGGCCGCAGGGGGCAGCGGTCCCGGTCAGGGCT
>JADGOH010000107.1 GCA_017883025.1 Acidimicrobiales bacterium | reverse complement strand
CCAGCGCGACTTCGGCGGCCACCGCTACGCCCGGCTGGCCCACGTCGGCGACCGCACCGGCCTGGAGCTCATCCGCACCATGCAGCAGAAGGCCGTGGCCGACGGCATGGAGGTCTTCATGGAGCTGAAGGTGCTCCGCCTCCTGCACGACGCCCAGGGCGCCGTGTCCGGCATTGTCGGGTACTGGCGGCCCAGCGGGGAGTTCGTCGTCATCAAGGCCAAGGCCGTGGTGCTGGCCACCGGCGGTGTCGGCAAGAGCTGGATGTACACGTCGAACTCGTGGGAGTCGACCGGTGACGGCCACGCCATGGCCCTGTGGGCCGGCGCCGACCTCATCGACATGGAGTGCGTGCAGTTCCACCCGACCGGCATGGTCTGGCCGCTGTCGGTCCGGGGCATTCTCGTGACCGAGGGCGTCCGGGGCGACGGGGGCGTGCTGCGCAACTCGGAGGGCACCCGGTTCATGTTCGACTACGTGCCCCCCATGTTCCGGGCCGAGACGGCCGACTCCGAGGACGAGGCCGACAAGTGGTACGACGACCACACCGCCGGACGCCGGCCGCCCGAGCTGCTCCCGCGCGACGAGGTCGCCCGCTCGATCAACTCCGAGGTGAAGGCCGGCCGGGGCAGCCCCCACGGCGGCGTCTTCCTCGACATCGCCTCCCGACGCACGGCGGAGGACATCCGCCGCCGCCTGCCGTCGATGTACCACCAGTTCAAGGAGCTAGCCGGCGTGGACATCACCGCCGAGGCCATGGAAGTGGGACCGACCTGCCACTACATCATGGGCGGCGTCCGGGTCGACGCCGACTCCACCGCCGCCACGGTGCCGGGCCTGTTCGCGGCCGGCGAGGTGGCCGGCGGCATGCACGGCGCCAACCGGCTCGGCGGCAACTCGCTCTCCGACCTCCTGGTGTTCGGCCGCCGCGCCGGGATCGGCGCCGCCGAGTTCGCCCTGGGGCGCACCGGTGACATCACCCTCGACGAGGGGCAGATCCAGGAGGCGATCGACGCCGCCGTGGCCCCGTTCCAGCGCGAGTCCGGCGAGAACCCCTACGACATCCAGCAGGACCTGCAGGAGACCATGCAGAGCCTGGTCGGAATCATCCGGACCGGGTCCGAGCTCGAGGACGCCCTCGGCCAGATCGAGGCACTCGAGGAGCGCGCGTCGCACGTCGCGCTGTCGGGCGGCACCAAGTACAACCCGGGGTGGAACCTCACCACCGACCTCCCTTCGATGCTCACCGTCTCGCGGTGCACGGCCATGGGCGCGCTCAACCGCAAGGAGAGCCGCGGCGGCCAGACACGCGACGACTATCCCACCGCCGACCCCGAGATGGGCAAGGTCAACTTCGTCGAGCGCATCCCGGACCCGTCGGCCGCCCAGCGCGGCGTCGGCGGGACGCCGTCGGTGCGGTCGATCACCAGTCAGCCGGAGCCGGTCCCGGTGATGCCGGACGACCTCAAGGCGCTACTCGAGGAGGCGAACTGATGGCCGAGGAGATCATCCGCAGCGACCAGAGCGGCGAGGTCACCATGCG
This sequence comes from Acidimicrobiales bacterium, assembly GCA_017883025.1. Classification (GTDB taxonomy): domain Bacteria; phylum Actinomycetota; class Acidimicrobiia; order Acidimicrobiales; family RAAP-2; genus Bog-756. The sequence goes on along the minus strand of JADGOH010000107.1, from coordinate 8,624 downwards.
CCTCTGGCGTGGTGACGAGACGGGCGGCGAGTTCGCCGAGTACGTGATGCCCGCCCAGGAGGGCGAGGTCGTCCTGGACGTCATCCACCGCGTCCAGGCCACCGAGGCACCCGACCTCGCCTGCCGGTGGAACTGCAAGGCCGGCAAGTGCGGCTCCTGCTCCGCCGAGATCAACGGCCGCCCGTCGCTCATGTGCATGACCCGTATGGACACCCTGCCCCCGGGCGAGACGGTGACCGTGGCGCCCATGCGCGCGTTCCCCGTGATCCGCGACCTCGTGACCGACGTCTCGTACAACTACGAGGTGGCGAAGCGGATCCCGCCGCTGAGCGCCCGGCCGAAGACGGCCGACGAGGAAGAGGCCGGGGGCTACCGCATGGCCCAGATCGACGTCGAGCGGAGCCAGGAGTTCCGGAAGTGCATCGAGTGCTTCCTGTGCCAGGACGTCTGCCACGTGGTCCGCGACCACGAGGAGAACAAGACGGCCTACGCGGGTCCCCGGTTCTTCATCCGCTCGGCCGAGCTGGAGATGCACCCGCTCGACACCAACGACCGCCGGCAGCTCCTCCAGGAGGAACAGGGTCTGGGCAAGTGCAACATCACCAAGTGCTGCACCGAGGTCTGCCCCGAGCACATCAAGATCACCGACAACGCCATCATCCCGCTCAAGGAGCGGGTGGTCGACGCCAAGTACGACCCGGTGGCCTGGCTCGGACGCAAGATCCGCAAGCGCACGAAGCGCACCGCCGACGAGGCGGCCGCAGAGGCGCCGTCCAGCGGCCCGGCCGCAGTGCTGCCCCCGGGCGGCGTCCGCGGCGTACCGCAGCCCCACCCGCAGGACGCACCCGTCCTGGCCGCGGCCCCGTCGGGCACCCAGCTGCCGCCGCCTCCGGTTCCGCCGTCGGTCGACGACGCCCCGGCGTGAGCGTGCCCACGGGCTGCGTGGCATGCCACGCTTCCTGACCGAGGCCTGGATCGAGGCGTTCAACGGCGCGCTGGTCGGCGTGCGCCTCCCCGACCCGGGGCCGCACGCAGGGCTGGCGGCGGCCGAGGGCCGCTTCACCGTGGCCCAGGAGGTCCGGGGCGCACCCGACGGTGACGTGTGCCTCGTGCTGCGGGCGTCGGAGGGCTCGCTGGCCCTCGAGCTCGGCCCGATCGACCTGTCGACGGGCGCCGGCGCGGACGCCGACGTCACCATCGCGCTCGACTACGCCGACGCCGCCGCCCTCGCCCGGGGCGACCTCTCGCCTGCCGAGGCGCTCAACGCCGGGCGTATCCGGGTCCGGGGCGACCTGTCGGTGCTCGCCGCCGGCCAGGAGCTCCTGCTGGCCGCCCGGGCCCACACCCGCGACGTGGACGCCGACACCACGTTCTGAGCGGCGGCAGGTGTAGACAGGTGCGGTCCGACCGACCCGGAGGTGAACCGTGGACATCTTGAGCAGCCGCATCCTCCTCCGACCCGCCGATCTCGAGCGAACCCTCGCCTTCTACCGTGACGACCTCGGCCTGGCCGTGGCCCGCGAGTTCGGCGACGGCGATCACCGGGGCGTGGTCTTCTTTGCCGGGGGCGGCCTCCTCGAAGTGTCCGGGCCCGGTCCGGCCCCCGGCCGGCCCGGTGTCGGCCTGTGGCTGCAGGTCCGCTCGATGGACGAGGCCGTGAACGACCTGGCAGCACGGGGCGTCCCACTGGCCCGACAGCCGGCGGTCGAGCCGTGGGGACTCGTCGAGGCCTGGGTCGACGACCCCGACGGCGTCCGCATCCACCTGGTCGAGGTGCCCGTCGACCACCCGCTGCGCCGGGACACCCGAACTGAGCAGGTCAGGGGCGGATAGGTTCTCGCCCATGACCACCGCACACCGGGTCGAGCGCATCGACCACGTGCAACTGGCCATGCCGCCCGGTGCCGAGGACCGGGCGACGGCCTTCTACGAGGGGGTCCTCGGCGTCCCCCGTGTCCCCAAGCCTCCCGAGCTCGAGGCACGGGGCGGCTGCTGGTTCGAGCGGGACGGCCTGCGCATCCACCTGGGCGTCGAGGACGACTTCCGTCCGGCCCGCAAGGCCCACCCGGCGCTGGCCGTCACCGGGATCGAGGCGCTGTGCGCCGCACTCGAGGCCGCCGGTCACCCTGTGCGCCGGACCGAGGACGTCCCCGGGACGCCCCAGTGGTACGTCGACGACCCCTTCGGCAACCGCGTCGAGCTCCTTCCGGCCTGAGTGGGCGGTGGGGAGGATGAAGGTGCGGATCGGCAGCGTCCGCGACGTCTCCGGCTCGGCGTCGGCGAACTCGCCCTGATCCGGGACGTGCCCCGCACGGCGACGGTCACCGTGACCGACACCCTCCGCTCCGGCATCGACGGTGAGCTGTTCGAGGCGACGATCACCGGCAACCTGGCCCCCGACCGAGCCTTCCACCAGGTGGTCGACGGCCACCTCGGGGGTGAACGCCCCGGGCCGACCGGCTGGATCGGACGGTCAGGTCCTGCCCGCGATGCGCTCGGCCGCCGCCCGTCCCGAGAGGTAGGCGCCTTCCACCCGCGGCCCGCCGAACGCGTCCCCGGCCAGGAACGCACCGGGGGCGACCTCGACCGACCGCTCGGGAAGCGAGGCCACCGGCGTGGCATAGCGCCACCGGTGGAGACGGGAGTCGAGGACACCGGACCCGCCGAGCCACGGGGCCGCCGCCGCCAGCAGGTCGGCGGCCACGACGTCCCGGTCGTCGTCCCACCGCTCGGCGGCCACGGCCGTCGTCGTGTGCAGGGTGACCGCCTCCACGGCCGAGACGCCCTTGGCCCGGTTGTCGCCCACCCACGACCAGACCGGGTCGTCGACGAGTTGCACGCCGCCGGGTGGAGGAATCGCGGCGGGGCCGTCGAGGGCCACCACCAGGGACAGCGTGGCGTCGTAGGCGACCTCGGGCACCGACGCGGCATCGCCGAGCATCGCCGCCGACTGGGGCACCGGACAGGTGAGGAGCACAGCGTCGGCCACGAGCGAGCCCGCCTCGGTGCCGTGCACCGCCGGCCAGGCGACGACCCAACCGTCGTCCGACGGGGTGACGGTGCGGACGTGGGTGGACTGGCGGACGTCGAGGCCCTTCGCCAGCCGGGCCGGGACGGCGGCCATCCCGCCGGCGCCCGCATACCGGGGGTGCCCGTCGTCCGATGCGAATCCCCGGCACCACTCGTGCACGGTCCCGTCGGCGAGCCAGGCCTCGAGGTCGATGGCCAGCCCGACGCTGCGCACGGTGAGGAACTGCGCCCCGTGGTCGGCCCGGGCCCCGCCCGCCAGGTCGGCCGTCGCCATCCTCCCGCCGGGGCGGCGGCCCTTGTCGACCACCACGACCCCGTGGCCGGCGTCGGCCAGCAGCCGGGCCGCGGTCAGCCCGGCCATGCCCGACCCCACGACGACGACCCGCACCGGCCCGCCCGTCAGGTGGGCTCCCGCTCGACCTCGGCCTTGATCGCCTCGAGAGTCGCCTGCATCCCGTTGCGGTTCGTCTTGCCCCGGGCCCAGCCGAGGAGCGCCCAGTAGACCTTCAGCGGCAGGGTGTCGGCCAGGCGGAACGACTCGGTCACGTCCGACCCGCCCTCGGCCGCCACGATCCGGTACGACCAGGTGCTCGAGGCCTTGCCGCCGGTGAGCACGTCGAAGCCGAACTCGGCCCCGGGCACGCAGCTGGCGACCACGCAGGTGGTCCAGTAGACCGGGCCCCTGCCGTTGCGCTTCACGTGGCCCCGGAACGTGGCGCCGACGGCGGGGCCGGTGGCACCGTCGAGCCATTCCGCCTCGAAGGTCTCGGGACTGTAGCTTCCGATCCGGGTCACGTCGCTCACCAGGTCGAAGACCTGCTCGGGCGTGGCCCGCATGTGGACGGTGACGGATTCGTGCATACGGCCACCCTAGGTCGCGACCCCTCCGATCATGCCGGTGCCCCCCGGTCGGCCGGTTACCGCTCCGTCGCGTCAGGCCGGCGCCGGGGCCTGGTAGCGCGGGAGCGCGGCCACCTGGGCGAAGGCCTCGAGGGCGGCGGGCGACGACGTGAGGGCCTGGTCCCAGGAGCTCACCGAGGCGTCAAAGTACAGGGCGGCGGCCACCCGGGGGAAGGTCTGGGGGATCTCCTGGGCGAAGGCCGAGGTGATCCACGCCGCCTTGGCCGCAGGGTCGAGCGGGGACTCGACCGATGCGGTCTCGGCGATCATCACGGGACGTGCACTGACCGCGGTGATCTGCGCATAGCGGAGGGAGAAGATGGACGTGAACGACCGCCACGCCGCGGCTCGGTTGTACCCGTCGAGTGCGATCCACGAGACAGAGGCGTCCCCCGGGTAGAACGGGACCGGGCTGGCCCGGCCCCCGGTGCTCGCGCACCAGACGAACCGGACGTTGGCCACCCCATCCGCCGTGAAGATCCCTACGACGTGCTGCCAGGCCGCCACGTACTGCTGGGGTGTGTTCCCGTTGACGGTGTAGCCCCACGGGTACCACTTCCCGTTCATCTCGTGCATGAGGCGCACGTAGACGACCTTGCCGAAGGCCCGGGCCTGGTCGGCCCACGCCCGGATGTAGGAGTCGTAGCGCCCCGACGCCACCTGGACGAGGGAGAAGTCGGGTTGTGCCGACGGCGAGGCACCCGGCACCGGCGTTGCCTGCGGCTGCCAGGTGATCATCGGGGTGGCCCCGATCGACGTGACGTAGGTGGCGAAGTCGACCGGGAACGGCTGGGGCACACCCGATGTGGACTCCCAGTCGTCGAAGGTCTGGAGGATGGCCAGGTTGTGGCCGATGACCGCCGTCAGGTTGGCGATCGCTGCGTTGGGAGCCCCGGGAACAGGCGCCGGCGCCACGTAGGCCCCCAGCGCGATGCCGACCGGCGCCGCGCCGGCGGTCGTCGGGACGACCAGGATGCAGGCGATCCCGGCCGCTACGACGGCGAGCCGTCGGGCCCGGCCGGGCCAGGGCGTGCACCGGCCCCCTGGTGGTGCCGGCGGTCGGTGCGTCATCGTTCCTCCGTGCGCGTCGCGCGGGGACACCTCACGGATCGGCCCGGTCGGGCGCATCCGATTCGGCAGCCAGGCTGACTCGGGGAGTCCCTCGGCGTTGCGTCCCCACCTCGCGATGGGTTTGCCTGTTCGTCGTCGCACCCCGGGGCGGCATCCGGGGCTCCGACCATCGTAGGGAGGCGTCGGCTCCCGGGACAAGGGTCGGAGGTCCTGCGGGTGTCCGGGCGGGATCACACGGACAGGCGTGCCACCGCCCGTCCCCTACCGGTCCGAGCGGTCAGTGACCGCCGGTCAGGGCAGAAGGGCGGCGACGTCGTCGCGCTCGGCGGCGAGCTCCTCGGTGGTCACCCGGATCCGCTCGGTGGCGAACTCGTCGTGGGTCAGGCCTTCGACCACGGTCCATCCGCCGGCGCCGTTGGCCCGGATCGGGAACCCGAACTGCAGGCCCTGCGGCACCCCGTACTCGCCGTTGGACACGACGGCCAGCGACGTCCAGTCGTCGCCCGCCGTGCCGTTGTGGATGGCGGCGACCGAGCCGATGGCGGCGTTGGCCGCCGACGCGGCCGAGGACAGGCCCCGTGCCTCGATGATGGCCGCGCCGCGCTTCTGCACGGTGGTGAGGAAGTCACCCTGCAGCCAGCCGTCGTCGTCGATGACCTCGGCGGCCGGCTTGCCGTCGATGCGGGCATTGGCGACGTCGGGAAACTGGGTAGCCGAGTGATTGCCCCAGATTGCCAGGTTGGTGACCGAGGCGACCGGCACGCCGGCCTTCTGGGCGAGCTGGGTCTTGGCCCGGTTCTCGTCGAGGCGGGTCATGGCGAACCAGCGGTCGGCCGGCACCTCGGGGGCGCTCGACCGGGCGATCAGGCAGTTGGTGTTGCACGGGTTCCCGACCACCAGGACCCGCACGTCGGAGGCGGCGTTGTTGGCGATGGCCTGGCCCTGGGGGCCGAAGATGCCGCCGTTCACGGTGAGGAGGTCGCCCCGCTCCATACCGGCCTTCCGGGGGATCGAGCCGACCAGCAGCGCCCAGGACGTGCCGTCGAAGGCGGTGTCGAGGTCGGTGGTGGTCACGATGTCGCTGACCAGGGGGAACGCACAGTCGTCGATCTCCATCACCACGCCCTCGAGGGCCTGCATGCCGGGCTCGATCTCCAGGAGGCGGAGCACCACGCGCTGGTCGGGGCCGAACAGGGCGCCCGACGCGATGCGGAAGAGGAGGGCGTAGCCGATCTGGCCGGCGGCGCCCGTGACGGTGACGTGGATGGGTGGTTTGGCTGCCATGTCGGGCAGGCTAATCCGCGGGCGTGCGGGCGGTCGAACCCGGGGACGGCGCCCGCCGGGCTGCCCGTCGGCCGACGCCGGCCGCTCGGCCCCGGCCCTCAGGCCGGCCGGGTGGCGGCTTCCGCCTCGGCCCGCAGCGCCCATCCGAGGTGGGGCGGAACGGGTGGGAGCGCCGGGGCGTCCAGGGCCAATTGGATCCGCAGCTCGGGCCCGGAGCGGCCCACGGCGTGCGCGCCCCGGTGGAACAGGAGCGCCTTCATCGGCTCGTTTTCGGCGAGGACCTGGGCCACGAAGGTGGTGACCCCGTCGACGGCGGCGGACACCCGCAGGGCGTCGAGCAGGAGCCGGCCGAGCCCCCGCCCCTGGTATGCATCGGCCACGATGAAGGCCACCTCGGCGACGTGGGGCACCGTGGTCGACCGGACGAACCGGGCGAGCGCCGCCACCGGGGCGCCCGGTGCGTCCAGGTCGAGGGCCAGCCACACGGCGTGATCCCGGTGGTCGGCCTCGGTCAGGGCGTGGAGGCGCTCGTCCGTCAGCTGGTAGCCGCCGGACAGGAACCGGAAGTAGCGGGTGTCGGCCGAGCACCGTGCGAATCCGTCCAGGATGGCCGGCCCGTCGTCGTGGCCGGCCGGCCGCAGCAGGACCCGGGTCCCGTCCTCGAGCGGCGCCACCGCCCGGTCGCCGCCGCCGCCGGGGTCCGCCGACTTGGTGGGCACACCGGCAGTGTACGGCCGAGGCGTGCGGCCGTCAGCCGTCGGCCAGCCCGAGGGCCGAGTAGATCTCTCGGGTCGCGCTCGACCGGTTGAGCGTGTAGAAGTGCAGACCCGGCACATCGGCGGCCAGGAGCTGCTCGCACAGCTCGGTCGCGCACAGCACGCCCTCGTGGCGGACGGCCTCGGCCCCGCCCCGGGCGTCGGCGGCCTCGAGGCGAGCCACCATCCACGGCGGGACGGCGGCCCCCATCTGGGCCATACGGGGCACCGACGTCAGACTGGTGACCGGCATGATGCCGGGGAGGACCGGCTTGGTGACCCCCCGCTCGGCCAGGTCGGCCACGAGCGTCGTGTACTCGGACGCCTCGAAGAAGAACTGGGTCACGGCGAAGTCGGCCAGGGCGAGCTTGGCCGCCAGGTGATCGCGGTCGCTGGCCCGGTCGGGGGAGAGCGGGTGGCCTGTCGGCTGGGCGGCCACACCGACGGAGAACCCGCCGATGGCCCGCGCCAGCTCCACCAGGTCCGAGGCGTGCGGAAGCTCTCCGGCCGCTGCGTCAGGGTCGGTGGGCGGGTCGCCGCCGAGGGCCATGAGGTTCTCGATGCCGGCCTTGCGCAGCTCCACCAGGATCTCGGCCAGCTCGAGGCGGGTGTGGGCCACGCAGATGAGATGGGCCATCGGGACCAGGTTGGTGGTCCGAAGTATCCCGGTGACAAGGTCGACGGTCCGCCGCCGTGACTCGGCCCCGCCCCGGTAGGTGACCGACACGAAGGACGGCCCCAGCGGCTCGAGTTCGCGCAGGGTCGTCACCAGGGTGGCCTGCTCGGCGTCGGTCTTCGGCGGGAAGAACTCGAAGGAGTAGGTCTTTCCCTTCTCGAGCAGGTCGGCGATGCGGGTCATGGTTGGGCCAGACTACTGCCGGAGGGGCGGAATCGACGAGGGCAGCGACCCGGTAGGGACCGATCCCATGGGGCCGGCTCAGCGTTTGCCGGTCGGGGGCGTCACGTGGCCCTGTAGGCGGGCCAGGGCGCCCTGGAGCTCGCCGTCCCGGTCGCGCCGGGCCTGGTCGGCCTGGGCCAGCTGCGTGCCCGTCGGGGCCGAGGCTCCGTGGCGCAGCAGGCGGTCCGCCTCGATGGCGAAGGCCAGGCCCCGCAGGGCACCGGCCGCCGTGGTCGCCGAGCCACCGGCCGCCGGGTCGGGTGCGGTGGACCCGGCGTGCTCGAGGGCGGACGACGCCTTCTCCACCTGGACGGCGACCGCGGCGCGCAGCTCGGCGTCGTCGGCGGTGGCCGACGGCGACAGCAGCGCCTCACGGGCGAGCCGTGCGTCGGTCAGGGCCGGCATGGCCCGCCGCCGCCAGGCGTCGGCGGCGGCCTTCTTGTTCCGGGACACGTAGAGCAGGATCACGCCGGCGATGGCGAGCACCAGCACCACCACCAGGGCGATCAGGCCCCACGGGGTCGTCGACGACGTGGTCGCAGCCGGCGTGGTGGTCGTGGTGGTCGACGGGAGGGTGGTGGTCGAGGTGGTGGGGGGCGGGAGCGTCGTGGTGGTGGTCGTCGAGGTCGTCGTCGTGGTGGGCGGGAGCGTCGACGTGGTGGACGGGTCCGAGGTGGTGGTGGCGT
>JADGOH010000023.1 GCA_017883025.1 Acidimicrobiales bacterium | reverse complement strand
GTGCAGACGCGAAGAAACCCAAGGGGATTCCACAAGTGGGACGGCAATGCGCTCCTGTGCCCACGATGCGCGTGGATTGTGGACCACATCCCTCGGACGATCGGGACCCGGTGACCCGGCGTGGCGGGAGCCAGTGGGGGAGTGGGGGTGCCATGCCCAAGGCGCAGAGGCGAAACGCCTGAGCCTCCTTCGTGCCCTCCGGGCGCACCGTCACCCTGATCCCTAGACAGAGCAATGCCCCGACCTGCGGGAATACAGGTCGGGGCATCAGTGGAGGTGGCGGGAATCGAACCCGCGTCCTCCGGCTTCTCCATAGGTCTTCTCCGAGCGCAGCCGGTGTTGAATTGTCGGGACCCGTTCCGCTACCGGCGGCGGGTCAGGTCCGTATCCGACTGAATTGTCCCTGACGGCCCGTCGGCGCAGTCGTTCAGGTGAGTCCCACTAGATGGCGCCCGGTTCCGGCCCGTGGGACTGGGACCGGTCGGACGTCGCAGTTTCTAGGCTGCGAGCGCGAGCTGAGGCTCGGCGTTTGTTTTTGGTTCCGGCTCTTTAACGTGGATCCGGAGACCACGGCTCGCTTCTCCTATTTCGACGACCGGAGTCGAAGCCTGTCACCCCCTGGGTCCCTCCACCGATCGCACGAGGTGTGCGACCGGACCCCCCATCGTACCGCCCCCCTGTGCCGGTGGCGGTGGCGCCCTCGAGAACGCGGTCGGCGGGTCGTCGGTCGGGCGCCGGGCGCCTGTCGCTAGGAGCGGGACTTGGTGGCCGACCGCGCCTCGCGGGCGGCGTCGCGCCCGGCGTCGCGGGCGGCGATGGCGTGCCGCTTGTCGTACTGGCGACGGCCGCGGGCGAGGGCCAGCTCCACCTTGGCCCGACCGTCCTTGAAGTAGATGCTGAGCGGCACCATGGTCAGGGAGTTCTGCTTCGACTTGCCCATCCACTCGTCGATCTGGCGGCGGTGGAGCAGGAGCTTGCGTCGGCGGTCCGGGTCGTGGGCGCCGAACCCCGTCGCCTGGGCATACGGGGGCACGTGCACCCCGAACAGCCACATTTCGCCGTCGTCGAAACGGGCGTAGGAATCCTGCAGGGCGATCCGGCCGGCGCGCAGCGACTTCACCTCGGACCCCTGCAGCACGATCCCGCACTCGACGGTGTCGATGATCTCGTAGTCGTGGCGGGCCCGCCGGTTGGACGCCACCAGCCGGTTCATCTCCTTCGGCGCGCCCTTGGCCCCAGCGCCCTTGGCCCCGGACTGGGCTCCCGCACCCTTCTTCTTCGCCGCGGCCATGCCCATCGACGGTAGTCGCCCGGTCCGGCACCGCCGTCCTCTAGCGTGGAAGGGCCATGCTCACCCTGCCCCGGACCGTCCACGACCAGATGGTCGCCCACTGCCTCGTGGGCCTGCCCGACGAGGCCTGCGGCCTGTTGGGGGGCGACCCCGACACCGGGGACGCCGTCACCTGCTACCCGACCCGCAACCTGGCCGCGTCCGCCAAGCTCTACACGGTCGACCCGCGTGAGCACCTCCGGGCCGACCGCGACGCGGAGTCGGGCGGCCACTCGATCATCGGCGTCTTCCACTCGCACACCCACACCGAGGCCTACCCCTCGCCCACGGACGTGGCCCAGGCGCCCGACCCGAGCTGGCACTACGTGCTGGTGTCGCTGCGCGACACCGAGCCGATGGTGCGCAGCTACCGCATCGTCGACGACGTCATCGAAGAGGAACCGGTGCGCCTGCTCGCCCGGTAGAATCCTCACCCGACAGGTCATGATTCGACATCGGGCCGGACGCACCCGCACCGGGGCGACCCGCAGCCCCCGTCGCCGAACCGCCGAGGACCGATCCTGCTTCGGGTCGGTGAGCAAAGGAGCACCCGTGCCCGTCCAAGTCAACCTTCCCACCGTGCTGCGGCCCCACGCCGGGGGCGAGCGGACCGTCGCCCTCGACGGCGCCACCGTCGGCCAGGTGCTCACCGCGCTGGTGGCCCGGTACCCGGGGATGTCGGGCCAGGTCATCGACGACTCGGGTGCGCTCCACAAGTTCGTCAACGTGTACCTGAACGACGACGACGTCCGATACCTGGCGGGCGTGGACACAGCGGTCGGTGGCGCCGACGAGCTCTCCATCCTCCCGGCCGTGGCCGGGGGAGCCTTCGCCGACGGGGTGCGCCACCCCCGATGACCGTCTACGGGTCGGTCCTGGACCTCATCGGCAACACCCCCCTGGTCGACATCTCGGCGCTCAGCCCCACTCCGGGCGTGCGGATCCTCATGAAGCTCGAGGGCCAGAACCCGGGTGGCTCGGTCAAGGACCGCATCGCGCTGGCCATGATCGAGCAGGCCGAGCGGGAGGGGATCCTCACCCCCGGCGCCACGCTCATCGAGCCGTCGTCGGGCAACACCGGCATCGGCATGGCCCTCGTGTGCCGGATCAAGGGCTACAAGCTGAAGGTCGTCCTGGCCACCAACGTCTCCATCGAGCGCCGCCAGCTGCTCGAGTCGTGGGGGGTCGAGATCATCGAGTCGCCGGGGGCAGAGGGGTCGAACGGCGCCGTGCGGAGGGCCCGCGCGCTGGCCGCCGAGCACCCCGAGTGGACGTTCCTCTACCAGTACGCGAACCCGGCCAACCCGCGGGCCCACTACGAGACGACCGGCCCCGAGATCTGGCGCGACTGCCCCGAGATCACCCACTTCGTGGCCGGGCTCGGCACCTCCGGCACGCTGATGGGCGCCGGCCGCTACCTGAAGGAGCAGAACCCGGACGTCAAGGTGCTCGCCATCGAGCCACCCGCCGGCGAGCTCGTCGACGGCCTCCGCAACCTCGACGACGGCTACATCCCGCCCATCTTCATCGACAACCACGGGGCCGAGCTCCTCGACGGCAAGCGCATCGTGCGCCCACGCGAGTCCATCGAATGGACCCGGCGCCTGATGGATGTCGGCATCTTCGCCGGGATCTCCTCGGGGGCGATCCTGGCCGGCGCCGTCAAGACGGCGGCCGCGCTCGAATCGGGCGTGATCGTCACCGTGTGCTGCGACGCCGGGTGGAAGTACCTCTCCACCGGGGCCTGGACCGACGACATCGACGTCGTCGAGGCCCGGGCCAAGGAGATCACCTACTTCTAGGCCGGGGCGTCGTGTCTCTGGGCCGGGGCATCGTCGCTCAGGTTCGCCTCGGTGGCGACAGCTCCGGCGGTCGCTGCGAAGGCGCCCCTCCCCGGCCAGCTGCAGACCAGGCCGGTGGCGAGGAGTGCCACCATCGGGAGCCAGTAGGCCCACTCGCCCAGGTCGTGGAACGCGAGCACCGTCGCTGCGACCATGGCCAGCGAGGTGACGGCCAGGCGCCGCCATCCGGGGGCCGCGGCGGAGGCGATCAGGAGCAGCGCGAAGGGCGGCCCCAGGTAGAAGGGGACCATCACCGACTCGAAGAAGCACCGGAGCGCGAGTGCCAGCGCCCCGAGCCACACCAGCCCGGCGAGCGACGGCCGGCGTCTCCAGGCCACCCAGCCGAGTGCGACGGCTGCGCCCAGCGCAAGCACCCGCCCCGGGCCGGCGCTCACGAGGTGCGGTCCGAGGTGTGCCGAGAAGGCGATCCACGGAGTGGGATGATCGAGGTCCGTCCGGTTGCCCTGGTGGAGCATCGCTCCGGTGGTCATGCCCCACTGGGTGGCCAGCGGGATCGCCAGCAGCACGGCGGAAGGGACGACGGCACGGACGCAGAGGTGCACCCGTCGGCCCGGGGCGGCACTGGCTACGGCCACAGGGACAAGTACCAGCACCAGCGGTTGGAAGGCGATGGCGGCGCCCCACAGCCACCCGGACGACCGCCACCGTCCCCGCCAGCCCATCAGGAGCGCGTAGCTGGCGAGCCCGAGGGCCGTCATGTCCTCGGGGTGGCCCCACAGGGTCACCACCTGGAAGAGGACGACGCACTCGGCGGCGAGGAGGAGGACCCGCTTCCCCCGATCGACCCCGAGTTCCTCGGCCATGGCGTCGAAGGCGAACGGGCACGAGGCACCCAGCAGCAGGGTGGCCGGTCCGAGCAGGAGCCATGCGCTCGGATGGGCCACGGTGAAGAGCCCGATGGACTCGGTCGCCCCGAAGTGCCCGGACAGCATCGCCACCGGGGTGAGCACGACGACCACCGCCGGGAAGGTCAGGAGCCCGTACTGCGGGTCGTAGATGCTGGCGAAGTCGCCCCACCCGACGAAATGGGCGTTGCGGAACGTCGACCAGATATCTCCCGGGACAACCCAGAGCGCCTGGTGGCGGATCACAGGACCCCACAGGAACGTGAACGCCAGGGAGACGGCGAGGTACACCACCGTGGCCACGAGCGCCCACGTTCGCCGGGCCTGGTGGTCGACCCGCCGGCTCTGGCCGCCGACCCCGGTCGCGCCGCCCGCGTTTCGGCCGCCCGTCGGGGGTGCGTCGGGGGCGCGCGAGTCGGGTACGGCAGTGGCCGTCATGGGAGGAGTATCGCCCTCTTGCGGCCCGCGCTTGAGGGTCGTCGCACCTGACGCCCCCATGGGCCGTCACCGGACCGGTGTGCGCCTAACCTGGGCCGGTGCCCCCGAAGTCCACTCCGACGCGCGCCGCGTCGGCCCCGCACGATCCCGGCGACGCCTTCACCCTGACGGTGCTCGGGTGTGACGGCAGCTGGCCCGGCCCCGGGGGCGCCGGCAGCGGGTATCTGGTCCGCGTCGGGGACACCGCGGTGCTACTCGACGCAGGCCCGGGGACGTTCGCCACGCTCCAGTCCGTGATCGACCCCGCCGAGATCGACGCCGTCGTCATCTCGCACCACCACCACGACCACTGGACGGACCTGTTCGCCGTGGACACCCACGCCCGCTTCGGGGCTCGTCGGCGGCGGGCACCACTGCCCGTCTACGCCCCGGTCCGGGTGGCCGAGCTGGCCGGGGAGGGCACCACTCCGATGCTCGAGTGGCACCCCATCACCCATGGCGACCGAGCCGGCATCGGGGAGGTGTCGTGCGCCTTCCACCGCACCGACCACGCCGAGGAGACGCTGGCCGTCCGCATCGACGGGGCCGGGCGGGCACTCGGCTACTCTGCCGACTCGGGGCCGGGATGGTCGGTCGAGGAGCTCGGGTCCGCACTGGACCTGCTCCTGTGCGAGGCCACGTATACGGCCGAGCACGAGGGTACGGCCGGGCACCTGAGCGCCCGTCAGGCGGGTTCGGCGGCAAAGGTCGCCGGCGCCCGTCGACTGGTCCTCACCCACCGGTGGCCGACGGTCGACGCCGGTGCAGTGGTGCAGGAGGCCGAGGCCGCATTCGGCGGCCCGGTGGAGCAGGCGACGATCGGAAGGGAATTCGAGCTGTGAGCGACGACAACAGGGCCAAGCGGGTCGACGGCAGGGGCATCGCCGAACTGCGGACGGCCTCGTTCGAGCGGGACTACACCGTCTTCGCCCCGGGGTCGGTCCTGGTCTCCATGGGACGGACCCGTGTGCTGTGCACGGCGTCCGTCGAGGAGCGGGTGCCGCCGTGGATGCGGGGCTCGGGCAAGGGCTGGGTGACCGCCGAGTACTCGATGCTGCCCGGCTCGACGGGGGAGCGGGTCACCCGCGAGGCGGCCAGGGGCAAGCAGTCCGGGCGGACCCAGGAGATCCAGCGGCTGATCGGCCGTTCGCTCCGGTCGGTGTGCGACATGGTCGCCCTGGGCGAGGTCCAGGTCACGGTCGACTGCGACGTGCTCCAGGCCGACGGTGGCACCCGGACGGCGTCGATCTGCGGTGCCTACGTGGCGCTGCACGACGCGCTGACCCGGATGGTGCAGAAGGGCACCTTGCGCGCCAATCCGCTGACCGAGGCCGTGGCCGCCGTGTCGGTCGGCGTCGTGGACGGCGTCTGCATGCTGGACCTCCCCTACGAGGAGGACAGTCGGGCCGAAGTCGACATGAATGTGGTGATGACCTCGTCGGGCCGGTTCATCGAGGTCCAGGGCACCGCCGAGGGCATGCCGTTCTCCAAGGCCGAACTGGACGAGATGCTGAGCCTGGCGGAGCACGGGATCGCCCAGCTCCTCGACCTGCAGACAGCCGCGCTGGCCGAGCCGCCGGCACCGCGCTGAACGGGGACCGGACGCGATGCCCGACCTCACCCTGGTGATCGCCAGCGCCAACGTGGACAAGGCCGCCGAGATCGCCGACATCCTCGGAGCGGTCCCGGGGCTGACCCTCGTGCCCCGCCCACCCGACGTGCCGGACGTGGAGGAGACGGAGTACACCCTCGAGGCGAACGCCCGCCTGAAGGCGCAGGCACTGTGCAGGGCGACGGGGCAGGCCGCGGTGGCCGACGACACCGGACTCGAGGTCGACGCCCTGGACGGCGCCCCCGGCGTGTACTCGGCCCGTTTTGCCGGCGAGGGTGCCAGCTACGCCGACAACGTGGCCAAGATGCTGGCCGAGCTCGAACGGGTGGGCGCCGGTCGTCCCGAGCAGCGCCGGGCCCGGTTCCGGAGCGTGGCCTTCGTCGCCTACCCGGACGGCACCGAGTGTTGGGTGGAGGGCGCCGTGTCCGGCACCATCACGCCGGATGCGCGGGGGGCGGGCGGCTTCGGGTACGACCCGATCTTCGCCCCGGACGGCTACGACGGCCGGACGTTCGCCCAGATGAGCGTCGAGGAGAAGCACGCCGTCTCCCATCGTGGGCGAGCCTTCCGGGCGCTGGCCGACCGGCTGGCGGAGGCACCGCGGTGACCCCGCCGTTCGTGCGCAACGCGGCGGCGCGTGCCCGCAAGACGCTCGTCGAACTGGCCGCCGCGCACGACCGGGTCCGGGTGCTGCTCAGCCGGAGCGGTGCCGAGCTGACGGCGGCGGCCGAGCGGGCCACGGCGGTGGCCGAGGCACGGCGGGCCGGCGTGCCCGATGCCTACGGTGGCGCCTACTTCGGCGAGGGGCGTGATGCGACGGGTGATCGGGAGGGCCGCTCCGGCTACGCCCGCTACGACCGGATCGCCTCCAACGCCGACATCGCCGGGTGGCTCCTGTGGCGCAACTTCCGGGTGGCGACCGCACTCGACGTGGGCTGCGCCACCGGCTACCTGGTCGAGGTCCTGCGCGAGCGGGGGATCGACGCCGAAGGGTGCGACCTCAGCCAGTTCGCCATCGACCACGCCAGCCCCGGGGCGGTGGGCCACGTCCGGGTGGCCAACCTGTTTGCCGGGCTCCCCTGGGCCGACGGTGCCTTCGACCTGGTGACGTCGCTCGAGATCCTGGAGCACCTGCCGCCGGACCGGGTGCCGGATGCACTGGCCGAGCTGGCCCGGGTGTGCGGCGGCTACCTGTACGCCACGATCCCATCCTTCGGCCCCAACCGGTCGGGTCCCGACGGGCACCTCGAGGGCAAGGTGCGGCCCGAGCGGGTCGACCACTACTACGGCCTCGGACCCGACTACCGGGGCCCGGTTCCCGAGCCCGACCTGGCCGTGGACGCCGAGGGGGAACTGGTCGAGGGTCACCTGTGCATCGCCTCGTTCGAGTGGTGGACGGAGCGGTTCGCCGATGCCGGGTTCACCCGGTGCGTCGAGGTCGAGGAACGGCTGTACTCGGACGTCGAACCGGCCGACCTGGCTCCCTACTGGAACCTCTACGTGCTCGCCAAGGACGGCGCCGACCCCGCCGCCGTGTCGCCCCGGGAGCCGGGCCGTACCCTGGCCGAGCTCGGCCTGTCGCACCCCCTGCTCGGCACCTGACACGGGAGAACCCATGGCCCACCGCACCGATCCGGACGATGCCGACTTCGACGTCGTCGTCATCGGGGCCGGGTACGGGGGCGTCACGACGGCGGCCCTCTGTGCGCACCGGGGCAAACGGGTGGCGCTCATCGACAAGACGCCTCGTGCCGGCGGCAAGACGCAGACGCTGCACCGGAAGGGGTACCGCTACGAGATGTTCGGGGCCGTCGGCATCCCGGCGGTCGGGTCCCGGTTCCACGAACTGGTCGACGAGCTCGGGATCGGGGACCGGGTCGAGCTCCTGGTCCCCGAGGGTGAGCAGGCCGCCGTCCACTACCGCCCGCCCGAAGGAGGGTGGCGCACCCTGCGTTCGCCGCTGCGCCAGACCGGGTCCGAGGAGGAGCTGGCCGGGCTCCGACGGGTATTCGGCGCCACCGACGAGGACCTCGCCAGGCTCGGGGAGTTCTACCTGGCCATGATCGCCATGTCCGACGAGGAGATCACCGCGCTCGACGAGGTCGGCGCCGTGGACTTCGTCACGCCGTTCGGGCTGTCCACCGGGCTCACCAGCCAGATCTACTCGACCCTCAACATGCTGTTCGTGGCGCCGGTGGACCGCCTGGCCGCCTCGGAGGCCGCCCTGGTGCTGCGCAACATGGTGCTGGGCGGCGCCGGCCGGTTCCATCGGGGCGGGTACGGGCAGGTGGCCGAGGCCTGCGCCGAGTTCGTCGAGGAGCGGGGCGGGCGGTTCCTGACCGGCACCCGGGTACAGCGGATCCTCGTCGAGGACGGCCGGGCGGTCGGGGTCGAGACCGACAAGGGGGTGGTCCGGGCGGCCGCCGTCGTCTCGAACGCAGGTGTGCAGCCGACGGTGCTCCGCCTGGTCGGCGGGGAATCGTTCCCGGCGGAGTACGTCGAGCACGTGAAGGGGCTCGAGCCGAGTTGGGCCATCGCCGGGGTGCGCTACGTATTCGATGCGCGGGTGTTCGACGCCGCCCTCATTCCCATCTTCTCGGACCAGAGCTGGCTCGACTCCGACCGCTTCGCGGCCATGGAGGCAGGCGAGTGGCCCGATGTCCCGCTCATCGCCGTCGACGTGGCGTCGGAGTTCGACCCGGGGCTGGTGGCGGAGGCGGGACACCAGGTCGCCAACATCCAGGTCTTCGTGTCGCCCGATCCGGACTCCGACATGGGGGCGGAGGCGGTCCGCCGGGCCCGTGTGGTGGTCGAGGAGCTCTATCCCGAGATCCGGGAGCACACCATCCGCACGGAGCCGTACGGGGCCCGCCAGATCTCGCGCATGACCAGGGACGCCACGATGCCGGGCACGGGGGGCGAGGCGGTCGGGCTGGCCCAGGTGGTCGGCCAGGTGGGCAGGGGCAAGCCTGACCCCCGGACGCCGCTGCCCGGTCTCTACCTCGTCGGGTGCGACGCCGGCGGCCGGGGCTCGGGCACCCACCAGGCCGTCGATTCGGGATTCCATGTGGCGGACATGGTCGTCGACGACCTGTCCTAGGCGGCGGTGCCCACCCACCCCGGCAGACCACCGGACCGGCGTGGTCGTGGACGTCGGGACGAGGACGTGGGTCGTCAGGGCGAGGACCGTTCCGATCATGGGAATCAGTGGCGCTCACCGACAATGATTCCCATGATCACGTTGCCGGCATCCGACTACGTGGGGCACCAGGAGGGGCAGCAGGTGTCCCCGGACTCCGCCGGTCGGCCATGATGCACCAATGACCGACGCCACGCCGCCAACTCCCCCTACTCCGCAAACCTTCTCGTCCTACGACGACTTCGCCCATCTCCGGTTCGACCGGCCATCACCGCACGTGCTGTTGATCACCATCGACCGACCCGAGGTGCTGAACGCCGCCAACGAGCGCCTCCACCGCGAGTTCTCCGAGATCTGGCGGATTGTGGACCGGGACGACACGGTGGCGGTCTCGGTCATCACCGGGGCCGGCAAGGCGTTCAGCGCCGGCGGCGACCTGGCCATGGTGGAGAAGATGACCACCGACTACGCCACCACCCTCGAGCAGTGGCGCGACGCCAAGGCCGTGGTCGACGAGATGCTGGCCTCGGTCAAGCCCATCGTGTCGGCCATCAACGGAGTGGCGGTCGGCGCCGGCCTGGCCGTGGCCCTGCTGGCCGACGTGAGCGTGATGGGGGAGACCGCTCGGCTGTCGGACGGCCACACCCGGCTCGGGGTCGCCGCCGGCGACCACGCCGCCCTGCTCTGGCCGCTCCTGTGCGGGATGGCCCGGGCCAAGTACTACCTGATGACCGCCGACTTCGTGGACGGGCCCGAGGCCGAGCGGATCGGCCTGGTGACCCGTTGCGTGGCCGACGACCGGGTGGTGGCCGATGCGCTGGCCATTGCCGAGAAGCTGGCTGCGGGAAGCCGGACCGCGGTGCAGTGGACGAAACGGGTCATGAACCAGTGGATGCTGCAGGCCGCCCCGGTGTTCGGCGAGTCGCTCGCCCTCGAGATGCTGGGCTTCCTGGGGCCCGACGCCACCGAGGGCATCCAGGCGGTGCGGGAGCGGCGGCGGCCGGAGTTCCCCTCCGCCCGTTGACCGTGGTGGAACGGACCGGACCGGCGGCTACGCGACGGTGACGAGGGTGCCGATCGGCGTGTACGGGTAGACCACCGCGGCGTTCGCCGGGAGCATCTCCACGCAGCCGTTGCTCTGCGGGTAGCCATAGCCGGGACGGACGAAGCCGTGCAGGGCATCGCCGCCATTGAAGTAGCTCACCCACGGGATGCCCGTGTCGTGGTACTTCGTCCCGTCGGGGTTCGTACCGTTCATGGTGGTGACCGTCACGTGCTCGAACACCGGGAAGGTCCCGACGGCCGTGTCGGCCCCGGTGACGCCCGTATTGGCCAGCGTCGAGTAGACGGCGTTCCCGTTGCTGTAGACGGTCACCCGCTGGGGGAGCGCCTTCGACACGGACACGTAGTTGTAGGCATCGCCGTTCACCTTGCCGGCGGAGGCGTCGGCCAACAGCGCGGTCCACACCGCCGGGCCGGGCTGCCCGTCGGTAGTCATGCCGTGCTTGTCCTCGAACAGCATGACGGCGCCCTTGGTGACCACGTTGGACGCGCCCGGCGTCCACTGCGACACCAGCGACGCCGGCTCGGCGGACCGCCAGGTGAAGGTGCCCTCTTGGGGCTGGGCGAGTTCCTGGGGGGCGCTCACCGGACCGGCCGGGGCGAAGCCCACCGGCAGATAGCCCAGCTGGGCCAACAATTGCTGGAGGCGGAGGGTGGTGCCGGCCGCCACGGTGAAGTGGACGGCTGCCCCCTGGCCGAGTGCGATGCCCCCGGCACTCTGGACGCCCCCAGGCCCGGCGGGCACGGTCAGCGTCTCCGAGGAGGAGGGGACCAGCGGAGCGGCGGCCACGAAGGCCAACGTGGTCGGCGTGAGCAGCTGCCACGATCCGGCCACGGCGGGGGTGAGGGTCGGCATGGGGGTGTGGGCGGACAGCGGCTCCGAGAACTGCACGGTCACGGTGGCATTCGACGCCACACCCGAGGCGCCGTCGACCGGCGAGACCGCGACGATGTCGAGGGGCCGGGTGGACGGGGCCGGATGGACCGGCGCCGTCGTGGTCGGCGTGGCCGAGACCTTGCCGCCAGTCGAACGCGCGGCGGCTGCCGCGCCCACTCCGGCGACGACCACCACCACGCCCAGGATCATGGCGATCCGGCGCCCGGCGTGGCTCGACTTCTTGGTGTGGGTGTGGGCTCCGGGCATGGTGGGATCGCCCCCAACTTACCAGGGGGCCCGTACGTACTGGTGCCGCTCCGGCCGCCGCAACCAGGTGGCAACCGAGTGGTCCGCTCAGTCCGGTGCGGGGTCGCCGACCCCGGCCTGCACGGCCTGCTCGACGGCGGCGATCTGGGCCGGGTCCGTGAGTTTGCGCCCGTCCGGTCCCCGGACGTAGAAGGCGTCGACCACGGCCGTGCCGAAGGTGGAGACCTTGGCCGACGTCACATCGAGGTGGCATGCGACGAGCGCCCGGGTGATCCGGTGGAGCTGCCCGACCACGTCCTCGGCCCGGACCTCCACGACGGTTGCGGCATCCGAGGCGTTGTTGTCGACGGTGACCTGGGTCGAGACGAGGTTGGCGACCTGGGCGCGCTGGGCGTTGCGGTAGGTGTGGGCCCGGGCGGCAAGCTGCTCGTCCACAGCCAGGGTGCCGTCCATCACTGCAGCGAGGTCGTTGGAGAGCTTGGCGGATCCCGGCCACCGGCCCCGCTCGGGCTCGACGGTGAAGACCTCGACGGCCACCCCGTGGGCGCCGGCCACGACGGCGGAGCGCACATTGAGCCCGTGGAGGGCGAGCACGCCGGTCACCTCGGCCAGGAGGCCCGAGCGGTCGGGGGCGACGACGGTCACCTCGGGCGGCTCGACGGACAGTGCCGGGACCCCGTAGGTGCGCACCGTGTCCATGACCATCTCGAGGTCGGCGTCGATCAACGGTGTGGGCGGCGGCGGGGCCTGGCCGGCCAGGAGCCGCTTCGTCCGCTCGACGAGGTCGGCGACCAGTCCGGCCTTCCACCCTCCCCAGGCCGAGGGCCCGGTGGCCAGACTGTCGGCCTCGACCATCGCGGCCAGGAGCTCGAGGGTCCCCCGGTTGCCGACCTCGTCGGCCACCCGCTGGGCCGTGGCCGGGTCGTCGAGGTCCCGCCTGGTGGCGGTGTCGGGCAGCAGGAGGTGTAACCGGATCATCGTGACGATGGCGGCCACGTCGTCGGGAGGCAGTCCCATCCGTGTGGCGATGTCGGCGCCGATCGCCATCCCGACGTCGGTGTGGTCCCCAGGGAACCCCTTGCCGATGTCGTGGAGGAGCGTCCCGAGCAGCAGCAGGTCGGGACGGGACACCCGGTGGGTCATGGTGGCGGCGTTGGCGGTGGCCTCCAGCAGGTGCCGGTCGACGGTGAAGCGGTGGTACGGGTTGCGCTGGGGCTTGTTGCGGACGGCCGCCCACTCGGGGAGGTAGCGCTCGAGGAGCTGGCGCTGGTCGAGGGCCTCGAGCGCGGGGATGGCGGTTGCGCCGTTGGCGAGCACCTCCACGAGGGTGCCCCGCAGCTCGTCGGGCCACGGGAGGGGCGGCTCCGGGGCCCGACGCCCGAGCAGGTTGAGGGCGTCTCGGGAGATGGGGAGGTTGCGGCCGGCGGCCACCGACGCCAGTCGGAGCGCGAGGGACGGGTCGCCGGCGGCGTCGGCGCCGTCCACCAGGACGACCTCGTCCTCGGTGTACCCGACTCCGGGTTGGCCGACGACGGGGGACGCGGTGGGCACCGCACCCTTGTCGCGCCGACGTCCGCCCCGGGCGCCCTGGGCCCGGGACCAGGCGCCGCGCCGGCGCCAGGCGTCGTCCCCTTCCCAGGCCACGGTCCGCCCGGCGGTGGCCACGGCGTGCATCAGCGCGTCGGCGTCGGGCAGTCCCATGGCCGTCGCCACCTGCTCCTGCTCCTGGAGCAGGAGTCTGTTCAGCTCGCGGCCGGCGCGACGGTGGAGCTCGACGCGGGTGGCGGTCAGCACGGCCCGGGCGTCCTCGATGGCCACGGTGTCGACGTAGTCGGCCAGCACCGGCACGGCGTCCATCATGGCGAGCAGCGCGGCAATGTCCCGGAGGCCGCCGTGCGACTCCTTCAGGTCCGGCTCGAGGAGGAAGCCGACGTCGCCGGAGGCGGCGTGGCGCTCGGCCACCTTGTCGGCCAGGACCCCGAGCCACGGGGGCTTCTGGCGAACCCAGCGGTCC
>JADGOH010000106.1 GCA_017883025.1 Acidimicrobiales bacterium | reverse complement strand
GCCAGCGACGTCAGGACGCGACGCCGCAGCTCGGACAGGTGCTCGCCCGGTGTCGCCCGCTCCGGGGCCGCCTCCTCGGTCCGTCGCCCGAGGCTGATGGTCATCGGGCCGGTCCCTGCACCCGTGCCCGGAGCGGACCGCCGGAGGGTGCCATCAGTTCGGGTCGGCGGCGTCGCGCCCGACGCCCACCGGGGCGCGGAGACGGTGGGTGCCGGCCCTCGGGTCGAGCTCGGTCACGACGTCCTCGGCCGGCCCCGCATCCGCGCCTGAGGCGCAAGGGGTGCCGTGCGTGCCGAGTGTGCCCGCCGACCGGACGTAGTCGACCGCCGAGCGGAACGGATCGCCAGTGTCGGCAGGCATCGGTGCCGCGGCCGCCGTCGAGGCCTCCCCGGCCTCTGCGGGCGCCGGGGTGTCGGCCAGACCGTCGAGGAAGGTCATCGGCGACCGGACCACCTGGGTCATGCGTTCGGTCGTCGGCAGGTCCGGGAAGGCGTCGCGCACCCCCGACTCGAGTTGCTGACGCATCGTCTGGAGGTCGCCCCACAGCGATCCGACCTGGCGCGCCAGCTTCGGGAGCTTGTCCGGACCGAGCACCACCAGGGCGATGACGAGCACGACGAGCAACTTGGCCGGACTGAGGAACGGCATGGCGGTCAGCGTCCCGACCCGCGGATGACCCGGAAGGTCACCTGGACGCCCGTGTCGCCACCGGGGCGACGGCGACCTCGTCAGGTGCTCCTTCGTCCGCGCCCTTCTCGAACTCCATCTTGGCCGAGCCCAGCGAACGTGCCAGCTTCGGGATCTGGGTGGACCCGAACAACACCAGGGCCACCACGACGAGGACGACGATGCCGTCCAGTCCGAGGATCTGGGCGGGGGATGAGAACACCATGGCGTTCCTGCTTTCGTTGTGGTCGATTGCTGACGGAGCGGTGTGCGCCGCCTCACCTGGTGTTCGCTGCGGGGCCGGTCCGGGATGTCGGCCGGTGCCGGACGTGCCGGATCCGGCGCGACCGGCGCGTTCGCCTGGGTGAGGGCGGTGCGCCCTAGGGGCGGCGGGCCGTCCGAGGTCGACGGTGACCCGGGGGACGAACTGGACCTGCACCGTGCGGGGCGCAACGCCGTGGGCAATGAGCTCGCGGCTGAGGCCGGCGGTGTCCGGGTAGGGGGGCGGACCCTGGAAGAGGGCGACCGTGTGCCCGCTGTCGTCGGTGGTCACCGATTCCAAACTCCATCCGGTAGCCGACACCCAGGCGTCGGCCGCCGCCGTCACGGCGATCTCCCGGTTGGTCTGGTGGCTGATGGTGACCGATGCCGAGGTGAGCGGCACGATCACGATGACCACCAGTGCGGCGATCACGAACACGGCGTTCCGACGGTTCAGCGCCCGGCTCTCGGCGGTCCCGTACTGCGGGCTCATCCGGTGGACCCGGTAGAGGGCCATGACGACGGTGCCGACGCCGAGGATGGCGGCCACGTTGGTGACGAATAGCAGGATGGCCCCACCGGCCTGTCCCCATTGACGGGCCTGCAGGGTCAGGCCGACGACGGCCAGCGGGGGCACCAGTGAGATGGCGATGGCCACCCCGGGCAGGGTGTCCGAGATGTCCTTGCGCACCAGCGCGATCGAGCCGACGGCCCCGGTGGCCAGTGCGGCCAGGAGGTCGATCAGCCGGGGGCTCACCCGGGCGGCCACCTGGGCGTTGGTCTGTGCGTCCACCGGACCGGCCACGACCCACCCGAGTACCCATCCGATGGCGATGGCCGACGCCGCGCCAGCGACCACCAGGCCGACCGACCGTAGGAGGTTCCTGCGGTCGCCGAGCACGGCCGAGAGCATCGTCCCCTGGATGGGCACCATGAGCGGGGCGACGATCATGGCGCCGATGACGGTGGCGGTCGAGTCGCTGACGATGCCCGCGCCGGCGATGGCCGACGACAGGAGCATCAGCAGCCAGAACCGGCTCAGGCGCCGTCCGGCCTCCGGCCCCTCGAAGAAGACCGCGTCCCGCATGTCGTTCAGATCCTGGCTGGCGATGTTGGGCATGGTCGGACCTTCCTCGTGCCGTGTCCGTCCCAGGATGACCCATGCGATGCCGTGCCCGACGGCTTTCGCCGTCGCCGGCGTCCTGCGGAACCGGGACCTCCCTACCGGGGCCGGTCCCCGAGGGCGGACAGTGCCCCGGGGATGTCGGTGCCGGGCGGGGACCGGAAGATGACCTCGAGTCCCAGCGCGAACGCGCGGCTCCCGCCGTAAGCGGGATGGCGGACGTAGGGCGCGCCGGTGGCTGCACCGGCGACCCGTCCCACGGCGTAGACGTTGCGGCCCCGGGTGACGAGGCCGAGCACGTGGCGCGAGGCGGCGAGTGCGTCGACGAGCGGGACCCGGTTGTCCGGGCGGAAGAGCACCGATGCGTTCCAGAGCAGGACCTCGGGCTCAACGCCGAGCCCGGCCAGGGCCCGGTGTACGACGGTGGCGCTCGGCTCTGCCGGCCCCGAACCGTGGAGGACCCGCGGCGAGGTGAACGGGACGCCAGTCAGCCGGGCGCCGTGCTTGCCGGGCGCCTCGCCGACGAGGGCTACCGGAGCGTCCCAGTGGTCGACGAGGTAGGTCCGGAGCGCGTCCAGTCGACAGGAGGCGTCACCGGGACGGTCCCCGGCGGCGGTCGAGGCCGCCTCGTCGTAGAGGTTCAGGGCGCTGGCCGCGTCCATGCGGCGAAGTCGGCCGAGCACCTCGTCGACGGCGAGGGTGGTCACGCTCACCGGAGCATCGGGCTGGCGACCCGGCGCCACCACCGGACGGCCCGGAACGCGCCGGAGGCGGTTGCGCCCGACGCCGCCACCGGGAGCACACCGGCGACGACGTCGCGACCACCCCGGTCGACGGAGGAGGCGCCGAAGGAGGAGATGAACCGGACGGTGCCGAGCGTATGGACCGATCCGAGCAGGGTGGCACCACCTCCGACGGCTCCGGGCATGGGTCACGCTCCTGCGTTCGAGGGTGACCTCGGGTCTAGCAGCTGACTGCGCCGGCGACCCCTGCGGTGAATGACACCCGTGTAACCGTCACACCCGTGCCGCACCCTGGATGCAGCGGAGGGACAGTGGCGGAAGGAGCCAGCACATGCAGTTGTTCGACATGGACGTGACCATCGGTGAGCGGATCGAGGTCGGGGGTCTCGGGGTGTTCCCCCTCACGGGTCGTGTGACCGACTCGCCCCCCTACCTGACCGGGCCCGAGGCCTTCGAGCAGGGTCTGATCGAGGTCCACGAGCTCGACCCGCCACAGGTCCCGTGCCTGGTGGTGACGAACCTGGCCGATGTGCCCGTGCTGTTGGTGGAGGGCGAGATGCTCGTCGGAGGCGATCAGAACCGGACGATGAACGTGACGGTGCTGTGCCCGCCGCGGTCGGACCTGACCGTCCCGGTCTCGTGCGTCGAGGCCGGCCGGTGGGGGGCGCGCCGCCAGGTGTCGAGTTCCTCGAGGTTGGCGCCCGGATCGTTGCGGGCAGCCAAGACCGCCTCCCTCGAACCCCCGTCGGGCGATGTCGGCAGCCGCCGGTCCGACCAGGGCCGGGTGTGGGAGGAGGTCGACCGCCAGTCGCTCAGCCACGCAGTCGAGTCCGACACATCGGCGCTCGACGACGTCCAGGAGGAGTTCGAGGAGCGCATCGCCGCCGAACTCGACCGCATCGAGCCGGTCGACGGCCAGATCGGGGTCATCTGCACCATTGGTGCCGAGGTGGTCGGCCTCGACCTCTTCGACCGTCCCGACACGCTGCGGCAGTACCTGCGGGCCATCGTCGCCGGCCACGCCCTCGACGCTCCGGCCGCCATGGCGCCCGGCGGCGGCCTGCAGGCCATCGAGCGGTTCCTGGCCCGGGTCGACGGGGCCGACTGCGGCACCGGTCCGGGCGTGGGGCTCGGTGACGAGCTGATGTTGGCCGGATCCGTCGCCGGCATCGGCCTCGCGCTCGAGGACCACCTGGTCCACCTGGCCGCGTTTCCCGTGCCCGCCTGACCACCGACGGACGCCGCAGCTCCGTGCCGTTCAGTCGGTGTCGTCGAGGACGAGCACGGCGGCCCCGGTCACGTCGTCGTGGGCCAGGTCGGCCAGCGCCCGGTCGGCGCGGTCGAAGGCATACGGCACGGCCGACACCTCGATGCCGATACGGGCGGCCAACTCCAGGAACTCCACCCCGTCGGCACGGGTGTTCGCCGTCACGCTCCGCAGCGTCCGCTCCTCGAACAGGTGCCGCTGGTAGTCGAGTACCGGGATGTCGGACAGGTGGATGCCGGCCACGGCAAGGGTGCCGCCCCGGTCGAGCGCCTCGAGCGCGGGCGGGACGAGCGTGCCGACCGGCGCGAACAGGATCGCCGCGTCCAGCGGCTCGGGCGGCGGGTCGTCGGCGCCCTGCACGCTGGCCGCACCGAGCCCGAGGGCCAGCGCCCGGGCCTCGGCGGAACGGGTCATCACGTGCACGGTGGCCCCGGCGGCCAGCGCAACCTGGGCAGTCAGGTGGGCGGAGCCGCCGAACCCGTAGATCCCGAGCCGCCCACCCGGAGGTAGCTCGGCACGCCTCAGCGCCCGGTACCCGATGATCCCGGCGCACAGCAGCGGAGCCACGTCGACGTCGTCCAGGCCGTCGGGGAGCCGGTAGGCGAACGCCTCGTCGACCACGGCCCACTCGGCGTACCCACCGTCCACGTCCCACCCGGTGAACCTCGGGTCCGTGCACAGGTTCTCGGCCCCGCCGCGGCAGAACCGGCAGGTCCCGCACGTGCTGGCCAGCCACGGGATCCCCACCCGGTCACCCTCGGCCAGGACCCTGCACCCCGGCCCGGTCTCGTCGACCCGCCCGACCACCTCGTGCCCCGGCACGACCCCGGGACGACGGGGTGCGAGGTCACCCTCGGCCAGGTGGAGGTCGGTCCGGCACACCCCGCAGGCCCGCACCCGCACCCGGACCTGGCCGTGCCCGGGTGCGGGGACCGGTCGCTCGACCGCCACCAGCGGTCCGCCGTCGATCGGCCCCGGGGCCCCGACCGCCCAGGCCCGCATGGTCACGGGCAACCCCGGACCCCTCGGCGCCGGAGGGTCACCCGCGGGCCGACGGCACGATCACCTGGCGACCGAGGGCGGATCCCGCTTCCATCAGGTGGTAGGCGTGGACCGCCTCCTCGAGCGGGAAGGTGGTGACGGTCGGGCGGACCAGGCCACGGGCGGCCAGCTCCAGGAGCTCGACCAGCTCGGGGCGGCTGCCCCAGTAGGTGGTCTGGAGCGAGACCTCGTAGGGCAGGGCGAAGAAGTTGAAGGGGAACGTGCCGCCGGCGATGCCGACGACGGTGACATCGCCCAGGAACCGGCTGACCGCCGCTCCGAGGGCGATGGTCGACTCCGACCCGACGAAGTCGAGGACGACATCGGCCCCCCGGCCCCCCGTGGTCTCGCGGATGACCGCCACCGCCGACGCGTCGGGCTCCACGGTGAGGTCGGCCCCTTCGTTCGCGGCCAGGGCCAGCGGCTCGGCGCGGGTGTCGACGGCCACCACCCGGGCGGCGGTCGTGGCCTTCAGGATCTGGACGGCCAGGTGGCCGAGTCCGCCGACGCCGATCACCACGGCCACCGATCCGGGAACCAGCTTCGGCCACGACCGGCGGACGGCGTGGTACGGGGTGAGGCCGGCGTCGGTCAACGGTGCGGCGTCGACAGGATCGAGGCCGTCGGGCAGTGGCACCAGCAGCCGGGGCGACGGCACGAGCATGAGGTCGGCCATGCCACCGTCCATGCCGAGCCCGCCCCCACCCCCGGGCACGGGCGCATGCGCCACGTCCTCGCAGTAGTTCTCCATGCCGAGCAGGCAGCGGGGGCAGGCCCCGCACCCCCAGGGGCCGTACACGGCGACGGGCTGGCCGAGCTCGACCCCGGACACGTCGGCCCCCAGGGCATGGACCCAGCCGGCATTTTCGTGGCCGAGGGTGAAGGGCGGGTTCCAGGGGACCAGGCCGGCCTCGAACTCGCGCATCAGGTGGAGGTCCGAGTGGCAGGCGCCGGCCCCTCCGATCCGCACGACGACCTGTCCCGGGCCGGGCACCGGGTCGTCCACCTCCACCAGGACCGGGTCGGACTTCCACTCCATCAATCGGACTGCGCGCACGTGGGCCTCCTCGTCGACCGGACCGGCCCCTCGACCGGGCACCGGTGCGACGCCGGTCCCGCCATCCGGCTCACCGATGATCGTAGGACCTGCCGGAAGCGACGGGGAGGGCCGAACGTCCCGATCACCCGGTCCTGCAGGTGGGCGTTCCTGGGGCAGAGTGGGCGTGATGACCTTGTTCACGTTGGCGGTGGGGAACCTCCGGGCCAAGAAGGCCCGGTCGGCAGGCATCGCCTTCGCGGTGGCCCTTGCGGTGATGACCGTCGTCACCCTGTCGGTGGTCAGTAGCGGGCTCGAGCAGGCTGCTGCGGCGGTGCTCACCATCGGGAAGGCGGACTTCACCGTGGCCCAGAAGGGCGTGTCGGACATCATCTACAGCAGCCTCGACGACCGGCAGGTCGCCGCCGTCCAGGAGTCCCCGGGGGTGGAGAGCGCGGTCGGCGTCCTGGTCGAGACCGAGCGCATCGACGCGGCCAATCCCCTCTTCATCGAGATCGGGATCCAGCCGGGTGACCTGTCGGCCTTCGGCGTCAGCGTCATCGCCGGGCGGGCCTATGGAGCGGACGCCGCCGACGAGGTGATGCTGGGGTGGCAGGCCGCCCGGGACCTCGGTCTCCATGTGGGGGACCGCTTCCGGGCGAACGGGACCACGAACACGGTGGTCGGCATCTACTCGACCGGGATCTCCTACGGCGACCTCGGGGCGATGTTCCCCCTGCCGGCGATCCAGGCCTACAACCGGGTTCCGGGATCGGTCACGCTGGTCTTCGTCAAGGTGGCATCCGGGTACTCGGTGGTCAAGGTGCAGGCGGCGCTCGAGTCCGCGCACCCCGAACTCACGACGATCCGGACGGCGTCCGAGTTCGGCCGCGCCGATCGGAACATCGTGTTCCTGAGGGCAGCCGTCACCGGCAGCACCATCCTCGCCCTGCTGATCGGTGCGATCATCGTCGGGAACACGATGCTGCTGTCCCTGTTCGAGCGGACCCGGGAGTTCGGTCTGCTCCGTGCCATCGGCTGGTCCCGCGGACGCGTGGTGACGCTGGTCGTGTCCGAGAGCCTGCTCCTCGCCGTGCTCGGCTCCAGCCTGGGCGTCGCGTTGTCCTACCTGGTCACGTTCGCCCTCGAGTCCTTGCCCCAGCTGCACGGGGTGCTGCACGCGAGCTTTTCTGAAGGCGCGCTCCTGCGGGGCCTCGTCGTCGGGATGGGGATGGCCGTGCTCGGCTCGCTCTATCCCGCCATCCGGGCCGCCAGCCTGACCCCGGTGAAGGCGCTCAGCCATGAATGAGCCCCCGGCGCACCCGACGCCGATGATCGAGACCCACGACGTGGTCAAGGTCTACGCGGACGGGAAGGTACGTGCACTCGACGGGGTCGACCTCACGGTCGGGCCCGGTGAGTTCGTCGCCGTCACCGGACCTTCGGGCTGCGGGAAGTCGACCCTGCTCGGCCTGCTGGCCGCGCTCGACACCCCCGACTCGGGCACGATCCGGGTCGGCTCCCACGACCTGGTCCGTCTGCAGGACTCGGACCGGTTCCGACGCCAGGCCGTCGGCCTGGTGTTCCAGCTCCACAACCTCCTGCCGCGACTGACCGTCCTGGAGAACGTCGAGATCGCAATGATGGGCTCGGACCGCCCCCGCGGGGACCGGGCAGGGCACGCCGCCCGTCTGCTGGAGGGGGTCGGGCTGGGTGCCATGGCCGACCGCCGGCCGCCGCAGCTGTCCGGTGGCGAGCGCCAGCGCGTCGCCGTCGCACGGGCGCTGGCGAACGACCCGCCACTCCTCCTCGCCGACGAGCCGACGGGCAGCCTGGACAGCCGGTCGGTGGCCACGGTCCTCGCGCTGTTCGAAGGGTTGCGTGCCGACCGGGGGGTCACCGTGGTCCTGGTCACCCATGACGGCGACGTCGCCGCTGCGGCAGACCGGATCATCCCGATGCTGGACGGCCGGGTGGTGGGTGCGTGACCCCGGGGTGCTGCGCCGCGGGGGCGGGCGTGGCCGGTGGAGTCGTATGACGCGGCCGGCCGAGGCACCGCCCACGACCGGCCACGACGTGCCGGTCGTCCCGGGGATCGCCGGGACCGTGGTCGGCCCGGCCCCCCTGGAGCCGTGACCGGCCGGACGGGCGCCCGACGGCGGCGGTGGCCGTGGGTGGCCGGAGCCGTGGTGCTCGTCGCGACCGGCGCACTGGTGGCCTGGCATGCCGCGGACAGCGCCCGCCAGGTGACGCTCGGCCAGGCCGTGCACCGCCTGGGCGGGGCTGGAGGCGGGTCCCCGGGGCTCCGCCGCCCGGCACCCGGGATCTACGCCTACGCCGGCTCCGGGACCGAGCGGCTGACGCTCCCTCCGCTCTCCCAGGCCGAAGGACCGACCATCCCGGGCACGGTGACCCTCGACGGCGCCGACTGCTGGGTGCTCCGGATCGACTACAGCACCCACCACTGGCAGACATGGCACTACTGCCTGCAGGGAGCCGACGTGGAGGAGGTCGGCGGTCGGTCGTGGCAGCTCTGGTCGGTCGGGCCGGTCGACGTCACCAACCTCACCTCGTTCAGATGCGGTGCCGGTTCGATGGCGCTGCCGGCCGAAGGCGTGCCCGGGCAGACCTGGCACTCGTCGTGCACGGGGACCAACACCTCGGTCCCGGGGATGACCACGTCGGCCGGGCCGTACCGGCTGGTCGGGACGACGGCCCTGGAGGTCGGCGGGGAGGCGGTCGCCGTGGCCCACTTCCATCGGGTGCGCACCGACACGGGTGCGCAGACAGGGACCGAGGCCGCCGACGTGTGGGTCGACCGTCGCACCGGACTGCCGGTGCGACTCGACCAGCGGCTCCGCGTGACCACGGCGACGACCTTCGGGACGTCCACCTACACCCAGACGGGGACGCTCCACCTCGTGTCGATCGTCCCTCGCCGGTGACCGTCGTCTCCGCAGTCAGCGGCGGACCAGGCGGGAAGCCAGATTGCAGGTGCCGCGGAGCACCGGATGCGCCTGCTCGACCCGGAGCCGGTCCAGTGCCGCCTGCATGACACCGACCACCTCGTCGGTGCAGCGCGCCACGGTCTCCGTGTCGTCGGCAGCCTCGGGCCCGAGGGCGGGCCAAGTCAGGTGAGGCAGGAATTCGACCGTGATCGATGACGGGAGCGGCGGGGGCGGGAGCAGCACCGTCGTGACCCCGAGGGGCCCCAGCGGGATGGGGAAGACCGTGATGTGCATGCCCGGGAGCCCGAGCCACCGGGCGATCCCAGCGCCCCGGGACAGGACGACTACCGAGTCGTGGCTCCCGTGGGCGACGACGGGGATGACCGGCACGCCGGTCCGCAGGGCGAGGCGGACCAAGCCGGTGCGGCCGCCGAAGACGATGCGGTTGCGGTCGGTCCACGGCCGGCACGCCTCCCCGTCGCCACCGGGGTAGTCGAGCACCAGGGACTCCGCGGCCAGTGCACCGGCGGCGTCGTCACTGGCCGCCGGGATGGCACCGATCCGGCCCAGGAACGTGCCCACCAGCGGGACCGCGGACAGGAGGTCGAAGGTGAGGGTGCATGCCGGATGGGCCGTGCCGCGCCGGCCGACGAAGGCCAGTGCGGTGACCCAGCTGTCCGGCATGTACCAGGCGGCATTGTGGTTCCCGATCACGGGTGCGGGGCCCTCGGCCGGCCGGTGCTCCAGCCCGCGCACCTCGGGGGAGAAGCAGGCGGTGACGGCGCGCCGTCTCGGGACCTGCCGTTCGATGTAGCCGGGATCCCGGTCGTGGCCGGTCCGGGCGTGCTCCTCTTCGAGGCGGCGCGCCAAGAACCGCAACGGCCCTTTGGGTGGCGGCACCGGTCGCCGGTCACCGTCCCGCCCGCCGGTCATCGTCGCACCGCGTGCCTCGCCGGTGATCACCACCGTTGTCGCGCCGGCCCGGCCCGGTTCCAAGGGCCGAACGGCACCGCAGGCGACTGTCCGGGTGCAGATGGGACATTCGGCTCTACCTGCGATGGACCAGACGGCGGACCATGGGACTCACCGGGAGCCGACCGTCGGATGCCCGCGTGTCGGGCATCCGGTGGAGCGGGTCTCGTTGCAGGCAGGAGGTGGTGACCGTGGACCTTGAGTCGAAGAGGGGCAGCGTGGGCGGCCGCGGCTCCCTCGTCGTCGGTGTCGACGGCTCGGCGCAGGCCCGCGGCGCCCTGGCCTGGGCCGCCGACGAGGCGGCGACCCGCGACTCGGACCTGGTGGTCGTCGGTGTCGCCCCGACCGCTCCCGAACGGGTGCCCGCATGGTGGACCGAGGTGTCCGACATCCGGGCCACGTGGCAGGCCGTCGTGGACGACGCAGTCGCACTGGCCGCCACCCGCCACCCGTCGATGGTCGTCCGTGGCGGGGTGCGGTGGGGTGCGCCAGCGGACGAGCTGGTCGAGGCCGCCGCCTCGGCCGACCTCCTGGTGGTCGGCGCCCGGGGTGTCGGTGGGTTCGCCGGGCTGCTGGTCGGCTCCGTGGCCGACCGGTGCCTGCACCGTGCCCGCGGCCCCGTGGCCGTGGTGCGAGCCCCGGCCACCGGCGGCACCGGTGACGAGCGGGGTGCGCGGGTGGTGGTGGGGTTCGACGGGTCCGACGACGGGCGCCGTGCGCTGCGCTGGGCCCTCGAGGAGGCCCGGGTCCGCCACGTCGGGCTCGAGGTCGTCGTCGCCTGGCAGTACCCGCCGACTCACGCCGTCGTCGCCACCGCCGCCCTGCGGTTCGCCGGCGCCGCCGAGGAGGTGGCTCGTCGTGCCCGCGAGGAGGCCGCCCGCCGGGCGCCCGGCGTGGTGCTGACGGTCGCCGTCGTCGACGAGGCGATCGTGCCGGCGCTCCTGGACCGGACCAGGGGGGCGGCACTGCTGGTCGTGGGTCCCCATGGACAAGGTGGCTACCGCGACCTGCTGTTGGGCTCCGTTGCCGTCCAGTGCACCCACCACGCCCTCTGCCCGGTCGTCGTCGTCCACGGGTCGCGGGTGCCGGACGACCCGGCCGGTGGGCTCGAGGCGGCCCAGGCACCCGCCGGGGTGGCGACGTCGTGACGAGGAGACGAGTGGAACGAGGGGACGACATCACCGACGGGACCGCTGGAGGGTCGGGTGCGATCACCGTGACCGGGCGGAGCACGGCAAAGGAGATCGGCGACCGGGTGGAGGTCGAGTGGACGTTGAGCGCGGTTCCCGGCCTCGAGTGGACCGAGGTGTTCCAGTTCACCGAGGTCGGCCGGCGCGACGGACCGGTCGACTGGCGCGAGGGCGGCGGCCCCGACGTGGTGCGCGACACCGTCCGGTGGTTCGTACCCAGCGCCGAGTTGGACGACGCCGACGCCGAGGTGTCCCGCCGGCTCGAGGTGGCCAACCAGCGGTGTGCGCCGTGACATCGCCGGCCCGTCCGAAGGTGGAGCTCCGATCCGTCACCGGGACCGGTCGGGCCGGCCGTCGCCCGGGGGAGCCGCCCCCTGACCCTGCACCGTTCACGGGGAAGTTCCTCGACCGGGCGGATGCCGGCTGGCAGCTGGCCGAGCGGCTCGAGCGGTTCCGGGACGCCCACCCGGTGGTGCTCGGCCTGCCACGCGGCGGGGTCCCCGTCGCCTACCAGGTGGCCACCGCACTCGACGCCCCGTTGGACGTCATCGTGGTGCGCAAGCTGGGGGTGCCGTTCCAGCCCGAGGTGGCGATGGGCGCCATCGGCGAAGACGGGGTCCGTGTGCTCGACCGCCGGATACTGGCCCAGGCCGGCGTGTCCGAGGTCGAGGTGGCCGACGTCGAACGGCGCGAGCGCCGGGAGCTTGCTGCCCGCCTCACCCGGTACCGCCGGGGACGCGAGCGGATCGACCTCACCGGTCGGACCGCGATCGTGGTGGACGACGGTGTGGCCACCGGGTCGACGGCCCGGGTGGCGTGCCGGATCGCCCGGCTGCTGGGTGCCTCCTCGGTGGTGCTGGCCGTGCCGGTGGGCCCGGTGCAGACGTTGCACGAGTTCCCCGAGGCGGACGAGATCGTGGCCGTGTCCGAGCCCGAGCGGTTCGTCGCCGTCGGCCACCACTACGAGGATTTCGCCCCGACGAGCGACGACGAGGTCATCGCGCTGCTCGACCGGGCCGCCCGTCGCGCCTGGGACGGCGAGTCGGGGGCGGCGCCCTCGGACTGCGATGTCGACGTGGCGATCCCGGTCGGCGGCGTGGTGCTCGAGGGCCATCTCCACCTGCCCGAGCCGGCGCGGGCCGTGGTCGTCTTCGCCCACGGCAGCGGCAGCAGCCGCCACAGCCCCCGCAACCGGTTCGTGGCCGACGTGCTCTATGAGGCCGGCCTCGGGACCCTGCTGCTCGACCTGCTGTCGCCCGACGAGGAGCGCGACCGGACCAACGTCTTCGACATCGGGCTCCTGGCCGACCGACTGGCGGTCGCCACCGGGTGGGTGCGGGCCCGACCCGACGCCGCCTCGTGCCGGGTCGGCTACTTCGGAGCGAGCACCGGGGCCGGGGCGGCCCTACAGGCGGTGGCCGACCACCCCGGGTCGATCGACGCCGTGGTGTCGCGAGGGGGCCGGCCCGACCTGGCGCTCGACCGCCTGGGCGCGGTGACGGCGCCGACGCTCCTGATCGTGGGCAGCGAGGACGTCGCCGTGCTCGAGGCCAACCGGCGGGCACTCGCCGCGTTGGGGACGTCCGGACAGCTGACCGTCGTCGAAGGGGCCGGCCACCTGTTCGAGGAGCCGGGCACGTTGGCCGAGGCGGCCTTCCTGGCCCGGGACTGGTTCATCCGGTACCTGCTGGGCGGCGACGAGCCCGACGGCGCCGACGGGCCCGGGGTGGCGCGGTGACGTCGACGGGCCGCACGGCGGCCGACCTCGATACCGAGATCCGCTCGCTGGCCCGTCCCCTGCGCACCGACGGTGACCTCGACGGGCTCGTGGACCGGTTCGGCGGTGCGCGCCTGGTCTGCATCGGCGAGGCGTCCCACGGGACCCACGAGTACTACTCCTGGCGTGCCCGACTCAGCCGACGGCTGATCGAGGAGCGTGGGTTCACGTGGATCGGAGTCGAGGGGGACTGGCCCGACTGCTGGCGCATCAACCGGTGGGTGCGCGGCCAGGACGACCAGGACCTCGACGCCCGGGGGCTGCTCGGCGGCTTCGAGCGGTGGCCGACCTGGATGTGGGCGAACGAAGAGGTGGCCGAGTTCCTCACGTGGCTGCGGGAGTGGAACGCCGAGCGCCCCGCTGCGGAGCGGGTGGGCTTCTACGGGCTCGACGTCTACTCGTTGTGGGACTCGCTGCGCCGGATCATCGGATGGCTGGAGGAGAACGCCCCCGACGCCGCCGAGGCCGCCATGCAGGCGTGGCGGTGCTTCATCCCCTACCGCGAGGACCCCCACGAGTACGCCTGGAGCACCCGACTGGTGCCCGAGACCTGTGAGCCCGACGTGGTGGCGCTGCTCGGCGAGGTGCGCAACCGGGCCCTCGCGTCACCGGGCGACGACGAGGAGGCCTTCGACGCCTGGCAGAACGCCGAGGTCGCCGCCGGCGCCGAGCACTACTACCGGATCATGGTCCGGGGCGACCGGGAGTCTTGGAACATCCGCGACCGCCACATGGTGGACACCGTCGACCGGCTGGCCCGCCACCTCGGGCCGACGGCCAGGGGACTGGTGTGGGAGCACAACACCCACGTCGGCGATGCCCGGGCCACGGACATGGCCCGGGCCGGCATGGTCACGGTGGGCCAGTTGCTCCGCGAGCGCCACGGAACTTCCGACGTGGCACTGATCGGCTGCGCCGGGCACCGGGGCACCGTGGTGGCCGGCGCCGCGTGGGGTGCGCCCGAGGTCGTGCTCCCGGTTCCCGTGGCCCGACCGGGGAGCCACGAGGATCTGCTGCACCGGGCCCTGGGCGAGCCGGCCGTCCTCGACTTCGCCGCCGACCGGGGTGGCACGTGGCTGCGGGCACGACTCGGTCACCGGGCGATCGGTGTCGTGTACCAACCCCGTCACGAGGAGGGGAATTACGTGCCTACCGAGATGGGCGCGCGCTACGACGCCCTGCTGTGGTTCGAGGAGACACAGGCGTTGCGCCCGCTTCACCATGAAGGCCGTCCCACCGAGCCGGAGTTCGAGACCGAGCCGTCGGGGTTCTGATCGTGCGTTCCGACCGGTTCCCATCCGACTCGGTGCCGGTCGGCTCGGAACCGGTCGGCACTGCCCGTGCCGTCGACCGGGAGCCGACGGTCAGGCCCTGACCTCGACCGTGGCGAGCGGCGGGTCGGCGACCCCGGCCGCCAACGATGCGGCTCCTGGGCCCCGGTGGGCGACGGTGGCATCCAGGAAGCGGGCCACGGCAGCGTCGAGTACCG
The DNA here is from genome assembly GCA_017883025.1 of Acidimicrobiales bacterium. Taxonomy (GTDB): domain Bacteria; phylum Actinomycetota; class Acidimicrobiia; order Acidimicrobiales; family RAAP-2; genus Bog-756. The sequence continues at coordinate 5,987 of JADGOH010000106.1, read as the reverse complement.
GCGTCCACGGCGTGCCACCGGCGATCGGGGGGAGGTGGTCGGCGCCGACCAGCGATACGTAGACCACGGGCGCCCGCACCTGTGCGAGGACCGCCTGGCTCGATGCGTAGGGGACCACGGTGTCGTCGGTGCCCTGGACGAGCAGGAGGGGGACCGTGGACGGCGCCGGTCCCGACGGCATCGGGTCGGGTGCGTCGGCCACCACGGCGTCGATCCGACGGTCGGTCGTCCCTGGCCCGTAGGCCGCCAGCAGGGCGACGTCGGCGCCGTCCGAGTGACCGACGACGGCCACCGGACCAGGGGCAAGTTCGAGCGCCGTCGCCCGCTGCTCGAGGGAGGTCACGACGAACGACACGTCACCGGCCTCGTCGGCCAGGTGGGTGCGGTCGAGGGGGAACCCGCGTGCGGGGTCCTCGAGGGGGAACGACGGTGCGGCCACGACATAGCCCGACGAGGCCAGGGCCGAGCAGAACCGGCTGTAGTCGAGGGGGCCCGTGTCGTAGCCGTGGACGAAGACGACGAGCGGGTACGGGCCGGGGCGGGTGGGGGACCAGACCTCGGTGGGCAGGGCCCGTTCTGAGGCCAGGGTCACACCGCCGCTGGTGACGCCCCGCTGCGTGTCGACCAGGTCCACCGACGACGGGGTGACGGCCAGGCCGCGCACAGGTGGGTCGGACGAGAGCGGGTGCGCCGCCGCCGCCGTCGGCGCCGGACCGCCGCCGGTCCGGACCGCGCGGTGCGGGTTCCGGTGGTGCGGGTCCGGTGCAGTGACGAGGGCGGCGGCAACTCCCGCCACCAGGACGACCACGAACGCGCCGGCGAGTACGCGACGGCGCCGGACGGTGCCCGGTCGGTCAGTCGAGGACGTCGACCGCGGCGTTCTTCTGGTCGACGTGCACGACCCGGGGCTCGTGGGCGGTGAGTTCGTGCTCTTCGTAGTCGCCGTAGGTCAGGAGGATCACGGTGTCGCCCACGTGGACCAGACGGGCCGCCGCGCCGTTGAGGCAGATCTCGCCGGGGTCGCCGACGATCGCGTACGTTTCGAAGCGGGCGCCGTTGTCGACGTCGAGCACGGTCACCTGCTCATTCACCAGGATGTCCGCCGCCTCCAGCAGCACCGGGTCGACGCTGACCGACCCGATGTAGTTGAGGTCGGCCGCAGTCACCGTGGCCCGGTGGATCTTGGACTTCAGCATCCGGCGTCGCACCGCACCAGGCTACCGGTCCGCAGGCTGCGGGTCGGCGCGACCAGGTGGGGAGCGGCCGCGATGTTTGCCTGTGGCGGACCGGGGTACACCGTTCCCTGGTCGCGCGCAGTCCGTGCCCGCGCCAACCGGAGGGGAAACACCATGAGGAAGACCTGCCGCGCCGTGACAGCGGGACTCGCATTCGCCCTGGCCCCGATCGCCCTGGCCGTGGCACCGTCGTCGCCGGCCGTGGCGTCGCCGACGGTGCCGATCCACTACATCGTGAACGCGTCCACGACGCTGGCCAAGCTCCATCAGACGGTGACCGTGCCGCCGGGGACCTTCACCGGGACCGTCGACCTCGGCACCGGGGCCCTCACGGGCGACCTGGCGCTCCCGCCCGCCACCACCACGGTCGCCCTGGCCGGGGTCGGGCTGGCGAAAGCGACGTTCCAGCTCGCCCCGACCAAGCCGGTACAGGGGACCGTGAACTTCTCGACCCTGGTCGTGACCGCGACGTCCTCGTTCAACGTCCTGGTCACCTCGGTCGACCCCTTGGGCCTACCGATCAACCTGGTCCGCCCCACCTGCTCCACCCGGAAGCCGGTATCGGTGACGTTCACCGGGACGTTCTCCTTCGGCGGCGCATCCACCTTCTCGGGTCAGTACACGATCCCGCCGCTGGTCCGGTGCGGTGCGCTCACCCCCGCCCTGAACCTGGTCATCCCCGGCCCGGGCAACCAGTTCACCGCCCAGTTCTCCCCCGGTGCCTGAGCCGGGCCACCTCCGGCCCGTTCGCCGGACGGATCCGGTGGGCGATCAAGCCACCGGGTCGGCCGACGTACGGGAGTTCCCGTTCCGCTTCGCACCGGCGTACCGGTGGCCGGCCCTGCCGTTCGGCATCGGCCCGGGCACGGCGCGGGTCACGGTGTCCGCTCGGACGTTCGACGCCCGGTTCGGGCCCTGGCGGGTCACGACGCCGCTCGCCAACATCGCCGGCCTCATCCCCACCGGTCCCTACCGGTGGTACCGGACGGCCGGCTCGGCGCGGTACTCCTTCGCCGACCACGGCCTGACCTTCGCCACGAACGGCGACCGGGGGCTGTGCGTGGCATTCCACGAGCCCGTCGCCGGTCTGGAGCCGACCGGGTCGCTCCGGCACCCGAGCCTCACGGTGACCGTGGCCGATGCCGGCGCCCTGGCTCGCCTGCTGGCAGAGCGGACCGATGCAGTGGACGTCATCCGGCTGCACCGGACCGGTGCAGCCGGGGAATCGGCGCCGCCCCGACGTCCCGGATCATGACCCGAGCTCCGGCTGGTGGCCCGGTCAGCCGTGCCCTGGACGCGTGAGCCGCTTCGCCATGTCGAGTGCGAATACGAGGGCGTCCGTCAGCCGGTAGTCGGCCGGCTGACGGACGCCACGGGTCGGGGGCCGGGCCGGCACGCTCGACCGCAGGTCCCGGAGCTCCTGGCCCAACTCCACCAGGCGGTTGCCGTCCAGGTGGGTGCGCAGTTCAGGGAAGAGCAGTTCCTCCTCCTCACGTTGGTGCTGCCGGACGTTCTCGATCATCACTGCGACCCGGGCGTCGAACCGCTCGTGCTCGGGATCGAGGCCGTCCAACTCCTGGAGCTGCCAGGCGACGACATGGTGCTCCTCGAGCGCCTCGAGGACGTCTGCCTCCGAATCGGGCACGGCGGCCCGCGCTGCCGGGTACAGGACGGACTGCTCGATGGCGGCGTGGACCGACAATTCGTTGATCATGGCGTCCACCAGCGAGCGTTTCGACACGAAGGCACGGCGTCCGGCGCGCTCGAACCGGGCGAACAGCTCTTCCACCCGACGGTGGTCGTCGCCCAGGAGGTCGATGGCGTTCCCCGGCTTCCGCCTGGACGACGCCCTTCTCGAGCGCCCGTCGGACGAGTGGGACCGGGGGTCCCGGCGGACCATCCCTTCGACCGCCCGTCCCTGCGGGGCCGGTCGCCCGTCTCGGGACGGACCGGGTGGCGTGCCCCAGGAGCTCCAGGCCTGCGGATGGTCAGCCATGGGACCCGTGCCGTCCGTGGTGGGCGTGGCGCTCGGGTGCCGGGCGCGCAGTGTTGGCAGAGGTGGACGTCGTCGCCGACGAGTCGGCCCCGGTCGTGGTCGTGGTTGCTGTCGGCGTTGTCGTTGAACCCGTGGCAGGGGTCGGGGACGTCAGCGACGGGGCTTGCAGCGCCGAAGGCCGCGACGCGGCGGGACGGGTCGCCGGCGGCAGAGGCGGCCGGGAGTCCTGCTTCCCGAGGGTGAGCCCGGCCAGCAGCAGCAGCTCGACGGCCACCAGCGCACCCACGATCTGCACGGCCCGCTTCACCGGCGACCGGGCCGGGGATTCCCGCGGTCGGCGTCACCGATCGCGGAAGGGATGATCAATCGGCGCGTGGTCATGATGTCTCGACGGGCGGTACGGGGCGCCCGCCCTCTCCTCGCCCACACCTACCCGACGGCGCACCCGCCAAACCCGCGCATCGGCGCCGTCCCGGTCGGCCCCGCAGGCGGTGTCACGGGGCCGGGCGTCCCCCTGTCAGGGCCTTCGCGATGGTTGCCCCGACGGACGGGTCGACGTTGCGCCAGTACGCGCCCACCCGGTCGGCGACGTCGGCGTCGAGGCCGGGGCCGTTCGAGGCGTGGGTGACGACATTGTCGACCAGATGGTCGCGGTCGCTATCCGACATGACCGTGCGCACGAGGTTCCCGGCCTGGGTGAAGTCGTCGTCCTCGCGGTGGGGCCGAAAGGCGGCACGAACGATCTCGCCGGTCAGGCCGTAGCCCGGCTCGGCGTGCGGCCTCGGGTCGGCCCGCGGACCGCCGTAGCTGTTGGGCGCGTAGACCGGGTCGGTTCCTGCGTCGAATTCCATCGGACCGTCCTGGTTGTAGCTGTGCACCGGCACCACCGGCCGGTTGACCGGGAGTTGCAGGTAGTTCGGGCCGATCCGGTAGCGGTGAGTGTCGGGATAGCTGAACAGCCGGCCCTGGAGCATCTTGTCGGGGCTCGGACCGATGCCGGGCACGAAATTCGAGGGCTCGAAGGCGGCCTGCTCCACCTGCGCGAAGTAGTTGTCGGGATTGCGGTCGAGGACCAACCGGCCCACGGTGTGGAGCGGGTAGTCGCCATGGGGCCACACCTTGGTGACGTCGAACGGGTTGACGCGGTAGTCGGCGGCGTCCTCGAAGGGCATGACCTGCATCCCGAGCCGCCACTCGGGGACGTCGCCGCGGGCGATCGCCTCCCACAGGTCCGCCCGGTGGAAGTCCGGATCCTCAGCCGTCATCGCCTTCGCCTCGTCCTGGGTGAAGTTCTCGACGCCCTGTTCGGTCGTGAAGTGGTACTTCACCCAGAAGCGCTCGCCGCCGGCGTTCATCCACAGGAAGGTGTGGGACCCGAACCCGTGCATGTGACGGAGGGTCCGCGGCGTGCCCCGATCGGACATCAGGATCACCACCTGGTGGGCGCTCTCGGGGGAGAGGGTCCAGAAGTCCCACTGCCCGTTGTGGTCCGTGCGCCCGGTGTCGGCCCTGCGCTTCTGGGAGTGGATGAAGTCGGAGAACTTGGACGGGTCGCGGATGAAGAAGACCGGGGTGTTGTTGCCGACCAGGTCGTAATTCCCCTCCTGGGTGTAGAACTTCAGCGCGAATCCCCGAGGGTCCCGGACGGTGTCGGGGAACCCCTGCTCGCCGGCGACGGTGGAGAAGCGGGCGAGCACCGGGGTCCGGGTCCCCTTCGACAGGAAGTCGGCCGCGCACCACTCGCTCGCGTCCCCGGTCGCCTCGAAGAACCCGAAGGCACCGTGGCCCTTGGCGTGTACGACGTGCTCCGGCACCCGTTCACGGTTGAAGTGCGCCATCTTCTGGAGCAGGTAGTGGTCCTGGAGGAGCAGCGGGCCGTCTGGACCGGCGGACAGTGAGTATTCGTCGCTGGGGGCTCGCAGGCCTGCATCGTCGGTGGTGGCCGGAGTGGCGTCCGGTCGGCGGCGGGTGGTCATGGTGGGGCTCCTCTCCGCGGGTGATGGCACTCTCAGACCTGCCCATTCGCCATGCGGGCAAACGTGCGATGCCACCGCAGGCGTGCGTACGGTGCCGACTGGTGGGTGGCACGGTCTGCCGTCCGCGTGATGAGGGGCGCCGACCCGTGCCGGCGTGCGGTCAGTCCTCGCCGAGGCGTGACCGGAGGCGTACCACGCATCCGGATGCGGAGTTCCTGATCTGGACCAGGTCGCAGAGCTGGTTCGCCAGCCACAGCCCCCGCCCGCCCGTCCGCCGGGGATCCGGTCGCACGCGGCCGGCGAACGGATCGGTGATCGATCCGGGCCCCTCGACCTCGCAGACGAACCAGGTGCCCTCCTGCCAGCAGCGTGTCGTCCCGCCGGACCCGCCGTGGGTCACCACATTGGTGGCGATCTCGTTGGCCGCCACGACCAGGTCCGCCGCCGGGCCGGTGCCGAGTCCCGCCCGGTGGGCCTGCTCGCCGACGAACTGTCGGAGTTGGGCGAGGTCACCCACCCCGAACCCACATTCCGACACCGGTCCCCGGGGCGGGGCCAGTGGGCCGTCGAAGAGGCCCTCGATCTGCGACCCCTGCCGATAGGCGTGGCTTGGACCCGACGTGCCTGCCTCGTGGACCCAGGGATGCGCCGCTCGTGCGTGGTCGAGCACCCTGCCGTGCAGCTCCGACGCGTCATAGGGGCACAGCAGGCGGAACGGGAGCCCGGCGAATGCCACGTTGAGGAGGTGCTCGTGGCGCAGGCACTCCTCGAGCTGGTCGG
>JADGOH010000105.1 GCA_017883025.1 Acidimicrobiales bacterium | reverse complement strand
GGACTACGAGGCGTCCATCCGCGAACTGGTGGCGGCCCGGGGCATGGAGGACAACGTCCTCCTCCTGACCGACTACCTGCCGGACGAGACGGCCCGGGTGCTCCTGCTGGGCACGGACGTGATCGTGCTGCCCTACCACGACACCGGCGAGTCCTCGAGCGCCGCCCTGCGGTTCGTGCTGCCGCTCGGTCGGGCCGTCGTCGTCACCGACCAGCGCCTCTTCGACGATGCCAGCGACTCCCTCCTGGTCGTCGGTTCGAACGACATCGCCGGCATCGCCGACGGGGTCCGCCGGGTCCTGGTCGACCCCGTGCTGCGGCACGACTTGGCCGACCGGGCGCAGCAGCGGTCGAACGGGTTCCGGTGGGAGCGGGTCGCGGCCGAGCACCGGCGGATCTACGTCGACGTGCGGCGTGCCTCCCGCGCCCGCCTGCAGCCGACCGGAGCCGACGCGGACGGGATCGGTCCCGCCGTGCCTGTCGGAGCGTGAGGCGCTCCGCGTCCACGGCGACCACACGTCGGGGGTCGATCTGATGGAGGAGGGGATGTCGTGGCTGGACGTCCCCAACCGGGCCGACGGGTTCCCGATGGCGGTGCACGTCGTCTGAGCGGCGCTCCCGATGGCGCGCGCAAGAAGGTTCCCCGCGCGCCCGAGTTGACCTACGATTCTGACGTGGACTCCCAGCTCCCCTCCGCAGTCGGCCCACGCCGCCCTGGCACCGGGACGACGTGGTGACCCCGAGCGTGCGGGCGCCGCTGGTCCGGTCCCTCGAGCTGACCGGCCGGCGGGTCCGCCTGGCCACGCTGGTCGAGTCGGACTACCCGGCCTGGCTGGAGGTCCGGAACCGCTGCCGCGAGTGGCTGGTGCCGTGGGAGCCGCGGTCGAAGGGTGCCCCGCTGCCGGCCGAGGACCAGGCCAGCTTCACCGCCCGGTGCGCCATGCGCGAACGCGAGCGCCAACTGGGCTCGGGCTTCGGCTTCGGCATCTTCTACGAGGGACGGTTCGCCGGCGAGGTCACGCTGTCGTCCATCCAACGCGGGCCGTTCCAGAACGGGGCGATCGGCTACTGGATCGACCAGGACGTCGCCGGAATGGGCCTCACCCCGGAAGCGGTCGTCGTCGTCCTGCGGTTCGCGTTCGAGACGCTGCGCCTGCACCGGGTCGAGGTGGCCATCATCCCCCGGAACGCCTCCAGCCGCCGGGTGGTCGACAAGCTCCGGCTCCGGGACGAGGGGACCGCACTCGGCTTCCTGGAGATCAACGGCCAGTGGGAGGACCACGTGCGCTACGCCATGACCTCCGAGGAGTGGGCGGGGCGTTCGGAAGAGCTCCGGCGCACCTGGCTGGTCTGAGCCGGGTCCCTCCGCCCGCCCGGGGCCCGCGGACCTGTCGGAGCGCTCAGGTGTCGACGCCCCGCACGACGGCGGGGGAGTGGCGGAAGAACTGCTCCACGTCCTGCTCGTAGCGGTACTCCGGGGTCGTGGAGCCGGTGGCACGGCGCAGGTTGTTGGCCCGGGCGAAGCTGTGCACGGCGCCGGCGCTGGTGTAGCGGTAGTCGAACCCGGCCGCCCGCAGCCGCGACGAGTCCACTCCCCGCCCGTACTTCACCAGGGCCTCCAGCTCGGGCGGGAACCGGACCCCGCCCAGGCGCTCGAGGGGTGCGGCGAACAGGCGTGGTCGCACCGGCGGCAGCGGCAGGAGGTGGGCGCCGGCGATCGAGGCGACCTCGCTCCACGGGAGCTTCCCCTCGCCGGCCACGTTGAAGACCCCGGGCACCCGGTGGGCCGTCACGAACTCGAGGGCCCGCACCACGTCGTCCTCCTCGACGAACTGGACGAGCGGGTCGAACCCGGCGACACAGGGCAGCAGCCGTCGGCGCAGGTTGTGGCTGATGGGGGTCACGATGTCGGTGCCGAGGACGTTGCCGAACCGCAGGACGGTCACGTCCAGGTGGGGGTTGTCGTCGGCGAAGTCCCGGACCAGCGACTCGACCTCGAGCAGCGAGCGCTCGAGCTTGGTACGCACGCTCCCGGTGCGGGTGTCCTCCTCCCGGAACCACGCCGGATCCTGCTCGCCGGCGCCGTACACGTGGGTCGAGGACTTGACGATCACCTTGCGGACCGAGGTCCCGCTGGCGCCGGCGGCGGCCAGCAGGTTGAGGGTCCCGATGACGTTGATCTCGTGGAGGACCCGGCTCGGCACGGCCAGCGAGTTGGTCTCGAGGAACGTGTGCACGATGGTGTCCACCTGGGTGGCCCGCACGATCCTGCTGAGGATCGAGTACTTCTGGTCGGACCGGACGAACTCGGTGCGCTCGAGCGGGACCCTCGGCTCCTTGGTGCCCAGTCCCAGGATCATCTCGACGTCGGGCTTGGCCTCGAGTGCCTGGGCCATGCGACCGCCCCAGAACGTGTCGAGGCCGGTGATCAGTACGCGGCTGCCCATCCCGTCACCCGAACCAGACGCTGCGCCGGACGCGCAGCATGTCGTGGAGCGTGTCCTGCATCGAGGCGCGGATCCGCTCGGCCTCGTCCATGACCCGGCTCCGCGAGTAGCGCTCCAGGCCGGGCTCGACGTCGAAGGTGATCGGGTCGAGGACCCGCAGCTTGAACTTGGCCGGGAAGTAGGTGACGTAGCCGAGAGGCCCGAGCAGCAGCGAGTTGGCCGTCACCGGGAAGTACGGCAGCTTCAGGGCCTTGGCCACGCCGCTCAGCCGGAACACGATCGGCATGGCCTCCTCGGCCCCGACCACCGCGATGGGGATGATCGGGACGCCGGCCCGCATGGCGATCTCCACGAACCCGCCCCGGCCGAACCGACGCAGCCGGTACCGGTCCGAGTACGTCTTGGACGTCGCCTTGGTGCCCTCGGGGAACACCAGGGCCAGCTGCCGCTGGTCGTGGAGGATTCGGAAGGCGTTGTCCGGGTGGGCGGGGACCCCGCCCGTGCGAGACCACATGGTGCCCACACCGGGGATGGTGCGGAAGAAGTAGTCGGCCAGCCCGTAGACGGGGCGGCCGAGCTCGGTCTCGATGCCGTGCATGATCGCCGGTGCGTCAGCCGGGATGGCCCCGGCGTGGTTGGCGATGAGGAGTGCGCCTCCCTCGGTGGGGATCTTCTCCAGGCCCTCCCACTCCACCCGGAACCAGTAGCGGTACATCGGGTCGTAGAGGCGCCGGACGATCGACCGCATGTGCTCGCTCCGGCCCCACTCGTCGACGT
>JADGOH010000022.1 GCA_017883025.1 Acidimicrobiales bacterium | reverse complement strand
GGGCACGACACGATCATCGACGTCGTGGGCACGGCCGCCGCCCTCGAGCTGCTGGGGGTCGACGAGGTCCGGGCCAGCGCGGTGGCCACGGGCACCGGAATGGTCCGTGCCGCCCACGGGATGCTCCCGAACCCGGCGCCGGCCGTGGTGGGCCTGCTCCAGGGCGTGCCGACCTGGGGACGGGACCTGCCCGTGGAGCTGACGACGCCCACCGGGGCCGCCCTGCTGGCTGCGCTGTCGTCCGGCTTCGGCCCGATGCCGGCCATGGAGGTCCTCAGCCAGGGGTTCGGCGCCGGCACGCGGGAACTCGACGAGCTGCCCAACTGCACGCAGGTGGTGATCGGGACACGGACCGGCCCGGCGGGCGGTGCGGGGCCGGGTTCGCCGGACCCGGACGCCGACGCCGGTCAGCCGGTGGCGGTACTCGAGGTCACGGTGGACGACGCCACCGGCGAACAGCTGGCCCACGCGGTGGCCTCGCTTCTGGAGTCGGGCGCCCATGACGCATGGCTCACGCCCGTGGTCATGAAGAAGGGCCGACCGGGATTCGTCGTGCAGGCACTGTGCGACCCGGCGCGCGTGCGCGAGGTGCGGGCGGTCCTCCGTTCGACCACGGGCTCGTTCGGTGTGCGCCTGACGTCGGCCGAACGGTGGCCGGCGGCCCGGACCATGGACTCGGTCGTGGTGGACGGGCAGCTGATCCGGGTGAAGGTCGGCGCCGGACGGGTGAAGGCGGAGCACGACGACGTGGCGGCAGCCGCCCGGCGGACCGGCCTGCCGCTGCGCGAGCTCGCCCTCCGGGCCGAGGCGTCGTGGCTGGCCGAGCACGGGCGTGCCGACGAGGACCCGGTCACGGGGCCCGGATCGGTCCGGTCGCTCGTCCGGGACGACGCGGAGGTGGACGACCCGGCCTAGGAGAACCTTGGGTCCAGGGCCTTGTCGCCCGGGGGCGCGGCGGTCAGCCCGTCCGTCGGATGTGGCGGGGGACCACTGGCGGCTCGTCGGATGCGATCCACCGCCAGCCCTCCACCGACCCGCCCGGAACGGCTCCGGTCCGCTCGAGCCGGTGGCCGTGGTGGGTCTTCAGGTAGTGGTGCCAGTGGCACAGTCGGGCGAGATTGGCAAGGCTCGTCTCGCCGCCGTCGGCGAACGGGACGAGGTGGTCGATCTCCAGGCGATCCCCGGTGTCGCACCCGGGCACGACGCACGCCGGGTCGCGCTCCTCGAGGGCCCGGCGCAGGGCCGTCGGGATGGTCCGGCCGGTCCGGGCGACCGTCGTCACGTCGACACCGTCGGTCACCAGCACGTTGAGGACCGAGTCGAGGGCCAGGCGACGCGCCACCTCGACCGGGATGGGCCCCACCCCGGGGATCTCACAGAGCTCGTTACCCTCCACGTGCCCGCGCACCAGTGCGGCGTGGTCCACGCGGACGTGGACGACCGATGTGGGCTCCGACGTCCGACGGGCGCCGGCCGACGCGCCACCCGAGCCGCGGGTGCGCCTCCCGGCCGGTTCCGCGGTGGGACCCGTGCCGGAGTGCCTGTCAGCGCCCGCACCCGTGGACGACCGGCCGCTGGCGAGGCCCACGAGTGCGTCAGCGGCCAGCGCCCTGCGGGGCTCGTCGACGCCGGCACGGCGGGCCTCGGTCACCAGTCGGGTCGTCTCGGCCTCGACCGAAGCGAGCAGCCGCGCCCCCTCATCCGGGGTGAGCCGGGCGTCCAAGCGGATCGCACCCGAGTCCTCGACCCAGTTCCGGAAGAAGCGGGACCTGCGCACGGCCTCGTAGGAGCCCCGGGGGTCCTGACCGGCGGCCCGCACCCGCTTGCACCGCAGCTTCAGCACGCTCAACGGCTGTTGGCCCGCCGCGTCGACGAGGGACTGCTCCGACTCCGGTTGGAGGATGGCCGCACCGGCGATCTCCTTCACCTGGGACTCAGACAGGCGGCCTTGGCGGACCGCCTGGTCAGTGGCCGGCAGGGACCCGAGGTGGCGGGCGGTCTCCAGGGCGGTCATGGCCGGGCCGATCCCGGTCCCGGTGGCCTCGGCGACGTGTGCGGCGGCGGAGCGGTGGCCGGACCTCCGCCACACGTTCGAGGACTCGACCCGCCGCGCCGACAGCAACTTGCCCGCCGATGCGAGTCGCTCGAGCTCGGCGAACGCCTCGAGGAGCCGCGCCGCATCGGCGCCGTTGAGCCGTTCGGGGTCGAGGTCGGACACTGCGGTCCGGAGCTGGTCGGTGACCCGGGTGAGCCGATCGAGGAGCATCTGGCCATGGTGCCAGGGGGGTGTGCCGGGTGATGCGAGTTGTCGGGGCGGGCGTGCGGACCCGCCTGCACCCCGACGCTCCACGGGCGCGAGTACCGTCTGGCCATCGGCAAGGGCCCCCCAGCGGCCCCGTCCGACTCAATCGAAAGGAACCTCACCACATGACCCGCGCCCGCACCTGGTCCCTCGTGCTCCTGACCGCATCCGGCCTGGGGCTCGCCGCATGCGGTAGCTCGTCCTCGAGCCCGTCGACGACCGCCTCGACGGCAACGCCCGCCGTCATCGGCACCATCAGCGCCCCGTCCGCGCCCGGGACCTTCGGATCCCAGCCGACGATCACGGTCCCGCCCGGTTCACCCCCGACGCAGCTCGAGTCGAAGGACCTGATCGTGGGGACGGGCCCGGCGGCCAAGTCCGGTGACTCGGTGACGGTGCAGTATGTCGGGGTCGCCTACTCGACGGGCAAGGTGTTCGACGCCTCGTGGACGCGCAGCCAGCCGTTCCAGTTCACGCTGGGGACCGGCCAGGTCATCCCCGGCTGGGACAAAGGTGTCGTCGGCATGCAGGTGGGCGGCCGACGGGAGCTGATCCTCCCGCCGAGCTACGGCTACGGCAACGTGTCCCCGGGTCCGGGCATCGCCAAGAACGACACGCTGATCTTCATCGTGGACCTGCTCAAGATCAACTGAGTCCACCGCGGGCGTCGCCGCCGTGCCATTGCCGTCGCTCCCCGTCGCCGATCGGGACCGGGCCCGGGACTCCTCCGTGGGTGCCCTCGGACTCGAACTGGTCGCCGATACGGAGATGGCTCCCGGAATGCGGTGGGTCCAGGTGCGGCCGCTCGGAGCGCTGACGTCGATCTCCCTGGTCACGTGGTACCCGACCGGGAGTGCCGGCTCGGCCCGGGGCACCGTGCCGGAGACTAACGACCTCGTCGGCGACCTCGTCGGCGACGTCGTCCGGCGGCGGAGGCTCGGCGTGGAGATCGAGGGAGATGTGCGGCAGGCGCCCTGGGGCCGGTACGAGGCGTTCCCGGACCCCGACGGCAACGGACCGGTGCTCCCGGAGACGGCCGGCGACTGATCCTGGTACCCGGTGGGGTATCTTGGACGCATGGACCGGCACCACTGGGACGAGCGGTACCGGGGCGCCGATCTGGTGTGGACGGCGGCTCCCAACCAGTTCGTCGTGGCGCTGGTCGACGGGCTCACCCCCGGGACGGCTGTCGACCTTGCCTGCGGTGAGGGTCGCAACGCCGTGTGGCTGGCGGAACAGGGGTGGC
>JADGOH010000021.1 GCA_017883025.1 Acidimicrobiales bacterium | reverse complement strand
GCCATGCGGTCGCCGGACCCTACCGCCGGGTCGATCATGGCCGTTCCGCCCGGCGGCGGCTCGGTCGGTCGCGTCGGAGGGTCATCGTCGACCCATCGTACCCCTGGGTCGCCGTCCCGGGGCCGCCCCGGGGGCCCGACGCAGGCCGGACGGAGGGCCACCACGCTCCCCCGCCCGGCGGCCGGGCGCCGGTAGGCTCGCCGCAGTGCCGTCCCTGACCCTCCGTCCCCTCTCGTCGAACCGCTCGCGCCGTGGCGTCAAGGCGCGCCGGCGGACCGAGCTGGGACTGATGGTCGCTGCCGCCGCCATCATCGTGGCCACCTACGTGCTCATGGTCCTGGGCAACACGTCCAAAGTGCCGGACAACCTCGCCCCGCTCCTCGTGGCCATCCTGGCGCTCGGCGGCGTGACCCACATCGCCAACCGGATCTTCGCCCCCGACGCCAACGCCGTCGTCATGCCCATCGTGTTCCTGCTGAACGGCCTCGGCTACGTGATGATCTCCCGGATCGATCTCGGCGTGAACAAGCACTACGCGCCGCTCCAGGCGGCATGGACGGCGGCAGGGGTGGCGGCCTACGTGGTCACCCTGTTCGTGATCCGACGGTCCCGTGACCTCGATCGCTACCGGTACCTGCTGCTGGCAGCCGGCGTGACCCTGCTGCTGCTGCCGCTCGTGCCCGGGCTCGGCGCCAACATCTACGGCGCCCGCCTCTGGATCCAGGTGGGGTCGTTCGAGTTCCAGCCGGTGGAGCTGGCGAAGATCGTGTTGTGCATCTTCTTCGCCTCGTACTTCGCCGACAAGCGCGAGCTGCTCACGATCCCGACGGCCCGGTTCGGCAACCGGCTGGTCCTCGACCCCCGGCCACTGGTTCCGATCGTCCTGGCTTGGGCGTTCGCCATCCTGGTCATGAGCCTCGAGCACGACATCGGGTTCTCGGCACTGCTCTTCACCCTGTTCATCGGCCTGCTGTGGGTGACCACCGGCCGGACCGGCTACCTGGTCCTGGGCCTGGTGCTGTTCGGCATCGGGGCCTACATCACGTCCAAGTATCTGGCGCAGACCCACGTTCGGGTCCAGGACTGGCTCAATCCGTGGCCCTTGGCCAACGGCAGTGGCCGCCAGCTCGTGCAATCGTGGTTCGCGTTGGGCAGCGGCGGCGTCGGCGGCGCGGGGCTGGGACTCGGCTTCGGGGCCTATTCCATCGCCAACTCGAGGACGGACTTCATCTTCGCCGTGATCGGCGAGGAGATGGGGCTGCTGGGCTCGTCCATGGTGATCGTGGCCTTCCTGCTCCTCGTCGGGGCCGGCCTGCACATCGCCCAGACGGCCAGGTCCGAATTCGCCAAACTCGTGGCCACCGGGCTCACCATCATCATCGGGTTCCAGGCCTTCTTCATCATCGGTGGGATCGTCCGGCTCCTGCCACTGACCGGCATCACGCTGCCCTTCGTGTCCTACGGGGGGTCTGCGCTCATCGCCAATTACGTCCTCGTCGCCCTGCTCATGCGGATCTCCGACGAGGGATCGGCCGGGGTCGACTCCGCCGAACAGGCGAAGCACGAGGAGGACCAGGAGCGGCGCCGTCGGCTGCTCACGGGCAGTTGAGCCGACCGGGCGTCCGCGCCCGGTGCGTCAAGGGCGGGTGCGGCCCCCCGACGAGCCGGACCCGCTGAGCGCGTGCCGCAGCTCGCGCACGATGATCAACTCGGCCTCGTGCAGCAGGGCACGCACATCGTCCGTGTACCGCTCCTGGACCGTGCCGCACGCCACGTCGCCGCCGGTCGACACCGACTGGAAGCAAGGGTGCCGCATGCCGGGGACCTCGGCGACGGTCCACGGAATGCCGGCGCCCACGGGTGCCGTCGGACCCCCGCGCCGGAGCTGGCGGTCGAAGCCTCGGATCTCCCGGCTGAGGCAGTGCACGAACACGCCGCCGTCGGCCACGAGCACGATCAGCGGCTCGCCGGTCAGGAAGTCCACCCGTAGCGCCCCATCGGGCCGGTCGACCAGGGACGCCATGACGACCTGCTCCAGCCCGAACCGAGCCGTCACCCCGGCCCGGCACACCCACAACGCCGTGTCGGTGAGCGCCACGTAGGGCACCCACCGCCGGATCGCACCCATCACCGGGAACGGGACCCGCAGGCCGACGATGTCGGCCCGGGCCCAGGCGAGCAGGGGCTCGTCTCGCGGGATCTGCAGGCGGCGCCTGACCCTGTTGGCACTCCACGTCATGTCCGTCCTCCGGGACCCTCGACCGCCTCGTCAACTCGTTCCGATGAGTACAACGAGTGACGGACCGATCGGGTTACAGCTGGGCTGCGGCAATCGGGGGGGGCGGGACCAGGTGCTCGACATGCCATCCGTGTCATCGAATTCGCAGGTCAGCGCCGTTGGTGCCCCACCCGGCGAGCCGGCCGTTGGCGAGTAACCCGACCGTGGGTGCTGCGGAGCGGCGGCGCCGGGTCACGGCAGGATCCGGCCCGGCGGGCCCGGATCCCGTCAGGCCCCGGGAGGAGCCAGGTCGTCGTCGGACTCGAGCAGCCGGGCATCGATGAGGATCGGCACCTGGACGGGCTGGTGGAGCGCCACGGTGAGTGCGTCACTCGGGCGACACGACAGGACGGATCGACCGGACCGGCCACGCAGGTCCAGCTCCGCGAAGTAGACGGCCCCGGTCCGCCCCACGACCCGCACGGCCACCACGTCGATGTCGAAGCGTTGGAGCACGTCGCTCATCAGCTCGTGGGTCAGCGGCCGCGGGGTGGTGATCCGCCGGTGGGCGTGGGAGAGGGCCACCGCGTCGGGCAACCCGATGGAGAACGTCAGCTGCCGCCCCGGCATGTCGAGTTCACGCAGGACCACCGAGGGGTGCTGGCTGGGCAGGTCGAGGGTCACCGAGGACACGAGCGCCATGCGGAAGTCGGCAGCGGCGCCCGCCGTCGGGACCGGCGGGTCCACGATCGACTCCGACTCCGACTGCGGTTCAGGGGACTCCACCGCGGGGTCGACCGGTCTGGCCGCATCCACGACCGCCGTGGCCTCGGCCGTGGCGGGTCCCCCGTCGGGCCGCTCGACCGGCGCCTGCTCGGGGACGGTCACCGGGTACTCCGGTAGTGCACGCTGATGACGATGCCGATGGCCGCCATGAACCCGATCATGGCCGACCCGCCGTAGGAGAGGAACGGGAGCGGGATACCGGCCACCGGCATGATGCCCATGTTCATCCCCACGTTCTCGAACACGGAGAAGACCAGCATGGCGAACACCCCCGAGCACAGCAGCCGTCCGAAGGCGTCCTTGGCCAGCTGGGCGATGTGGAGGATCCGCCAGGCCAGGATGCCGTAGAGGACCAGCAGGACGCCCGCCCCGACGAAGCCGAGCTGCTCCCCCACCGCCGAGAAGATGAAGTCGGTCTGCTGCTCGGGCACGTAGGCCAGATTGGTCTGGGCGCCCTTGAACAGCCCCTGCCCGAAGATGCCGCCGTGGGCGATGGCCGTCTTGGCCTGGTTCACGTTGTAGGTCACGTTGACGCTGGCGCTGTTGGGCGAGATGAAGCTGGTCAGTCGCTGGATCTGATAGTGCTTCACGAGCCCGAGGTTGAGCGCCAGGAAGATCACGATCACCGCGCTCACCACCAGCAGCAACAGGTACCGGCCGGGCATGCCGGCCACGCCCAGCATCACCAGGAGGATGACCGTGCACACGATGGCGGTGCCCAGGTCGGGCTGCTTGATGATCAGGAGGATCGGGAACCCGGCCATCAGCACCATGCGCACGAGGTCACGGAACTCGAGGCCCTCGGGCCGTCGTGCGCAGTAGGTGGCGATGGCGATGATGAGGACCAAGGTGGCGAATTGGGACGGCTGCAGCTGCAACGGGCCGAGGGAGAACCACCGCTGGGACCCGAGCGCGTGGGACCCGATCGGCGACAGGACGGCCAGCAGCGCCACCACGATCCCCACGTACAGGATCGTCGCCATCTGCTCCCACCGCCGGTAGTCGAACAGCGAGGCCACCACCAGCACGGCGAGCGACAGCAGGAAGAACGTGACCTGCCGCTTCAGGTAGTAGTGCGGGTCCTCGCCGGCGAGGGCCAGCTTGCCCTTGGTGGCCGAGTAGATCATCACGATCCCGGTCAGGGCGAGCACCAGCGTCGTGACCAGCAGGATCGGGTCGATCCGGGCGGACATGTGCCGCGAGCGTGTGGCGAGGGTGTCGGTGGCGTAGGTCACAGTGGGGCTCCGGACTGACAGGCTACCCGGCTGCCCGGGCGCGGCCCGGGCGGAGGACGGGCAGGTCGCCGGGGGTGCGGTGCGGGCTCAGCGCCCGCCGTGGCTGTCCACAGCGGCCCACATGGCGTCCACGGGGGCCTCCCGTCCGGTCCAGCGCCCGATCTGCAGGGCGGCCTGGTGGACGAGCATCCCGAGGCCGTTCATGGTCGTCGCCCCGCGCTCGGTCGCCGCCGCCAGCCACGGGGTGAGCGGCGGGTGGTAGACGAGGTCGACCACTACCTGCCCGGGCCCGAGTAGGGCCGGATCGACCGGCCAGCTTCCCGGTCCGCCCTCCACGTCACCCATGCCGGCAGGTGTGGCGTTGACCACCAGTTCCGCGCCCCGGGCGTCGCCGGCGTCGCCGACCCGGCCGGTCGACCCGGCCAGTGCCACAGCGACCTCGGCCCGGTCAGGGGTCCGATTGACCACCACGACCTCGGCCGCACCGGCATCGCCCAGTGCGGCGATGACCGCCCGGGCCGCGCCGCCGGCCCCGACCACCAGGCACCGCCGTCCGGCGGGGGTGAACCGTCCGCCCCGGGCGAGCGCGGCGACGAACCCGGCACCGTCGGTGTTGTCACCGAGCCACGCCCCGTGGTCGTCGGACACGCAGTTGACGGCGCCGAGGCGACCGGCCTCGGGCGTCAGCGAGGCGACCGCGGCGGCCACGTCCTCCTTGTGGGGCATGGTCACCGACAGCCCGCGGATGCCGAGGTCACGTGCACCGACGAGGGCGGCCGCACCCCGGCCGGGATGGACGGCGAAGCCCAGCGACACCCAGTCGATGCCGAGGTGGGCGAAGGCGGTGTTGTGGAGCAGGGGCGACAAGGAGTGCGCCACCGGGAACCCCATGACCCCGACCACGTGGGTCGAGGCCGACAGCCCGGCCGGCAGGGACAGTCCCACCCCGACCGCTCCGCCCGTCTCGGGTCCACCAGGTGCCATGCCCCAGTCTCCCGCGCTCAGCCCAGGCCGTGCTTCGATGCGACGGCCTCGTTGGCCAGCTGGCCGGCGAAGGTGTCGGCGAACGCCTCGGTTCCGTCCTGGGCCACCACCACGAAGTACAGCCACGACCCGGCCGACGGGTGCAGCGCCGCGTGCAGCGCCGCCTCCGAGGGGAAGCACGTCGGCGTCGGCGGCAGGCCCTTGTTCAGATACGTGTTGTAGGGGCTCACGGTCCGGAGGTCCGCGCTGGTCACCGTCCCCCCGTCCCGTCCGAGGGCGTAGAGCACGGTCGAGTCCATCTGCAGGGGCATCTTCCGCTCGAGCCGGTTGTAGACCACCCGGGACACCGGCCCCATGTTCTTGGTGAGCACGCCCTCCTTCTCCACGATGGAGGCGATGACGATCACCTGGTACGGCGTGTACCCGAGCGATGTCGCCCCCGCCGCCAGTCCGAGCCGGGCGGCAGTGGCGTCGAACCGGTCGACCATCGTCTGCAGGAGGTGCTGGTCGGTCTCCCCCGGCCGGACGACGTAGGTGCCCGGCGCCAAGAGGCCTTCGAGACTGGTCACGCCGGCGGGCTGCCACGGCGACCGCACCGAGCCGTTCGTGGCGGCGTGCAGGAAGTGGTCGGCGAAGTGGCCGGGGAGCTGTCCGACCCTCGTGGCCAGCTCGGACACGGTGAAGCCCGGGGGCACGAGGAGGGGGAACACGTTGGGCCCGGCGGCCAGGACGGCCTGGGCCTGCGCGAACGACGAGTTCTGGCGCACCGCGTAGAGCCCGGGCCGGATCCCCGGCAGGCTGTTGAACTGGGACCACACCCGGTAGGCCAGCGAGCTGGAGATGACCCCCTTGGAGGCCAGCAGCGAGGCCGCGGCGTTCTCGCCCGATCCCACCGGCACCGTGACCACGACCTGGGCCCCCTGGGGCCCCGACGGGTCGGCCTCGTGCTGGACCCACACGTAGCCGCCGACCAGCACGACCAGGCCCACCACCAGCACGGCCAGCGCGGCGAGCCGCCACGGGTGGCGGGTGCGCCCTCGGCGGGCGGGAGGGGTGCGGGGGTCCACGGTCCGGGGGGCGGCCATGCGCTCGTACGGGACGGCGTCGTCCACCGGAGCACCGTCTGGGGCAACCCTGTCCTCCGTCGCGTAGGGGACGTCGGCGGCGGGCGGCCCGCCCGGCTCCTCGGCGGTCCCCTCCGTCGGGTCGGCGGGACCGGTCACCGGGACGACCGCTGCCCGTCGAGCCACGCCATGAGCATGACGGCGGCCGCCGTCTGGTCGACCACGGCCCGCTGATTGCGCCCCTTGGTGCCCCCTGCAGTCAGCGCCTGGTGGGCCGAGACGGTGGTGAGCCGCTCGTCGAAGAGCTCGACACGGACCCCGTGGCCGGTGAGCAGCCCGCCCAGCGCCTCGGCTTCCTCTTCGGCGGCCACGGCGGCCGGACCCCTCGAGCCGTCGAGCGACAGCGGGTGGCCCACGACGACGACCACAGCCTCCTCCTCACGGACCAGGTCGACCAGGGCCCGGCGGTCCCGCTCGACGTCGCCTGAGCGGACGACCGTGCCCCGCGGCGTGGCCAGGGTGCCGGCCGAGTCGCTCACGGCGATCCCGATCCGGCGGGCGCCGAGGTCGATGCCGACCGCCCGTCCGGGGCGGTGCGGGACTACCTCAGGCACCCGCGGTCAGCCGGCGGGCCTCGTCGAGCGCCCCGTCGATGCCGGACGGGTCCTTGCCCCCGGCGACCGCGACCTCCGGTGACCCGCCGCCGCCGCCACCCAGCAGCGGCGCGATCTGCTTCACCAGGTCACCTGCGTGGAGCTGGCCGCCCATGGTCTCGTGGGGGTCCTTGCGGTCGGCGGCCACGGCCACCGAGGCTTTGATCCCGTCTGGGCTGCCGCCGAGCACGACGGCGCGCAATCCGCCCTGGGACCGGACGGCCTGGGCCAGGTCGCGCAGCTGGTCGGGGGTGAGTCCGTCCCGGCGGGCCACGACGGCCCCGTACACGGCTTCACCCGCCAACGAGCCCGCCTCGGCCCGGAGCTCCCGTGCCTGCGCCTGCTCGAGGGCCTTTTCGGCCGCCTTCTGGCGCTCCAGCAGGCGCTCGATGGCCTCGCCGACGTGCTCGGGTTCGGTGCGGAGCAGGGAGGCGGCCTCGGCCAGGAGCTGCTCCCGGGCCGCCATGCGGTCGAGCGCGCCGGTGCCGGTGACGGCTTCGATCCGCCGGGTGTTGGACCCGATCGACGCCTCGGACACGATGGTGATCGGCCCGATCATCCCGAGCGCACTCACATGGGTGCCACCGCAGAGCTCGACCGAGTGGGCGCCGGCCCGCACCACCCGGACCCGCTCGCCGTACTTGTCGCCGAAGAAGGCGAGGGCGCCCATGGCCTCGGCCTCGGCCTTCGAAGTCTCCTGCACCGTCACCGGCGAGTCGGTCAGCACGTCGGCGTTGGCCATCGCCACGACGGCGGCGAGCTCCTCGGGCACGACGCCGGAGTGGTGGCTGAAGTCGAACCGGAGCCGATCGGGCGCGACGAGCGACCCCTGCTGGCGGACCTGGTCGCCGAGGACGGTCCGCAGGGCGGCGTGGAGCAGGTGGGTGCCGGTGTGGTTGCGGCGCAGGGCGTCGCGACGGGGTCCGTCGATGGTGGCCAGCGCCTCCTGACCGGCGAAGAGCTCGCCGGTCACCGTTGCCCGGTGCGACGTGAGGCCGGGGAGGGCGGACACCGTGTCGTGGACCAGGGCGGTGCCGGTCTCGGTCACGATGGTCCCGATGTCGCCCATCTGGCCGCCGGACTCGGCGTAGAACGGGGTGCGGTCCAGGAAGACCTCGATGTGGCCGGCGTGCCCGGGGTCGTTGTCCACCAGCACGGCCACCACCCGCGCTGGGGCCGAGTACCCGTCCGGCGACTGGCCGACGAACGTGGTCGTGCCCTCGGTGTCGAGCACCGACCGGTAGGCCTCGTCACCCGCCGTGGCCCGTCCCGAGCGCGCCGCGGCCCGGGCCAGGCTGCGCTGGCGGTCCATGGCCTCCTCGAACCCCTCGAGGTCGACCTTGGATCCGACCTCCTCGGCGATCTCGACGGTGAGCTCCACCGGGAAGCCGTAGGTGTCGTGCAGGCGGAAGGCCACGTCGCCCGGCACGGTCGCCTCGCCCGAGGCCAGCACCTCCTCGAGGATGGCCGATCCGGTGGCCAGCGTGCGGAGGAAGCCCTCCTCCTCGCGTGCCACGACATCCACGACCAGCCGGTGTTGCTCGGCCAGGCCCGGGTGGGCCGCACCCAGGACACCGACGGCGGTGTCGACGAGGCGCTGGGCGCACGGCTCGGACACGCCGAGCTGGCGGGCGCGCCGCACGGCACGTCGGATGATGCGCCTGAGCACGTAGCCGCGTCCCTCGTTGGAGGGCAGGACGCCGTCGGCCACGAGCATGGCCATGGCCCGGCCGTGGTCGGCCATGATCCGCAACCCCACGTCGGTCCGCTCGTCGGCCCCGTAGGTCCTCCCGGTGATCGACTGGGCCACGTCCAGCATCGGCACGTAGAGGTCCGTGTCGTACAGCGAGTCCACGCCCTGGATCACCGGCAGGATCCGCTCGAGGCCGGCGCCGGTGTCGATACTCGGCCGGGGCAGCGGCTCGGTCGAGCCGTCCGCGCCCCGGTTGTACTGCATGAACACCAGGTTCCAGATCTCGACGAACCGCTCGGAGCCACCGAACGCCGGTCCCCCGTCCGCCCCGTAGGCGGAGCCCTTGTCGATGAAGATCTCGGAGCTCGGCCCGCACGGGCCCGTCTCGCCCATCTTCCAGAAGTTGTCGTCGCCCAGTCGCTGGATCCGCTCGGGCCGCACGCCGACGGCGTCGCGCCAGATGGCCTCGGCCTCGTCGTCGGTCTCGTAGACCGTGACCCACAGGCGGTCGCCGTCGATGCCGAGGACCTCGGTGACGAGCTCCCAGGCGAACGGGATGGCCTCGGCCTTGAAGTAGTCGCCGAAGCTGAAGTTGCCCAGCATCTCGAAGAACGTGCAATGGCGCAGCGTCGTCCCCACGATGTCGATGTCCACCGTGCGGAAGCACTTCTGGACCGACGTGGCCCGTGTCCACGGCGGGACCTCGTCGCCGAGGAAGAACGGCTTGAACGGCACCATCCCGGCGATGGTGAACAGGACCGAGGGGTCGTGCGGGATGAGGCTCGCCGAGGGGACCGCCGTATGCCCGCGCTCGACGAAGTAGCGGGTGAAGGCAGCTCGGAGGTGATCGGCGTCGGGCGCCGTGCCGGAGGTCACGACCCGAAATCCTACTTGCCCAGGTGGGAGGGCGATCTCCGCGCCCGGCGACGTCCCCGGCCCCGGGCACCGCGCACGGCGACGTCCCCGGCCGGGTCGGTCGGGCCGCTGACGGCGGTCGGAGCTGCGTCCACGTCGTCGAGCGGCGGCGCGGGCCGTCCGGCGCCATCGGGGGTCGCCACGGCGCCGGAGGTGGCCAGGTCGGTCCACAGCTCCTCCTCGCGGCGCTGCATCTCACTTCGACCGGTGGCCAGCGCGTCGCGTACCCGCCCGCCGGTGCTGCGGGCGGCCTGGCGGGCCGTCCGACCCACCTCGGTGACCAGCGTCTCTGGCTGTAACCTGGCTGACGCCGCCTCGAGGGTCCGCTTCAGCTTCCGCTCGGCGTAGAGCGACGAGGCGGCACCGGCGACGACCCCGGTCACGAGCCACACCGTCCGTCGGGCCACCGCTACCGGCTCCGGTCCTGCTGGGCGGCGGGCAGGCGATCGTCGGGGGCGCCGCCCGCCAGTCGGCGCATGCCGCTGGCGGCGCCCGCCCGGACGGCCAGGACCTTGACCACCGGGTTGGCGAACGCCCGGTAGGCGAGCTTGGAGGCCGAGTCCACGGTGGCGTGGACCGATTCGGTCGTATCGAGGACGGCACCCACCCGCTCCATCTCGGTGGCGGCCTGGTCGACCACCCGGTGGGCGTCGGCCACGAGCGGCACCGTCTGCCGCTTCAGCTCGTCGGCCAGGGTGCTGATCCGGGCCACCTCGCGTCGTAGCGACACGACGGCGACCAGGAGCCCGACGACGGCGAGTGCGCAGGCGACGCTGGCGACGAGGACGGCGGTCTCTCCGGAGGACATGATCGGGTCAGTGTAGATCGGCGAGCTGCCGGCCCGGTGGGTCGGGCGCCGACGGTCAGGTGGCCGCCATCCCCGTGATCGGCTTGTTGAGGGTGATGTTGCCGGTCGAGCCGTAGAACGGCGCGGAGCCGAAGGCGAAGATGCCGCCGTCGGAGGCCACCAGCCAGTACCCGGTGCCGGTGAGGTCAACCGACATGCCGACGATCGGCCTGTTGAGGGTGAGGCTGCCGGTCGAGCCGTGGAATGCGGCGTCGCCGAAGGCGAAGATGCCGCCGTCGGAGGCCACCAGCCAGTAGCCCCGTCCGTCCGGGGTCGGAGCCATGCCGACGATCGGCTTGTTGAGTGCGAGGTTCCCGGTCGAGCCGTAGTACCCCGCGTCGCCGTAGGCGAAGATCCCGCCGTCGGAGGCCACCAGCCAGTACCCCCCGCCGTCATGTGCGGGCGCCATGCCGACGACGGGTCGGCTCAACGCCTGTGCCCCGGCCGAGCCGTAGAACCCGGCGCCACCGAAGCTGAACACCCCCCCGTGCGAATCGGCCATCCAGTAGCCACGGTCGTCTGGTGCCGTCGACAGGGCCACCACTGGCGCACCGAGCACCCGGTTGCCAGCCGACCCGAAGAACCGGGCGGCGCCGAACGAGAAGATGCCGCCGTCGGAGGCCACCATCCAGTAGCCGGGCACGGCGTACGTGTACCGGTCGGCGGCGCCCGTCGGGCTCGATCCGGACACCGCCCTGACGACGACGTCCACGGTGCCGTCCGCCCCCGGGGGAACTGTCGCGGTGATGGTCCCGTCGGGGTTCACGGTGAATGTGGCGTGGACCCCACCGAAGGTCACCGCCGTCACGCCGATGAAGCCGGTGCCCGTGATCGCCACGCTCCCCCCACCCGATGCCGGTCCCTTGGCCGGCGTCACGTCGGTGATGTGCGGGGCGAGATAGGTGTAGGTCGACGACGCGGTCGCTGCGCTGGTGCCACCGCCGACGGCCGCCGCGTTCGTCACGGTCACCACCGCGGCGCCCGGGGCGCCGGGTGGGGCGACCACGGTGACCGAGGTCCCGTTGGGACTGTGGGCGACCACTGCCGCCGACGCGCCGCCGAAGGCGACCGTGGGGCTCTTCCCGAAGCCCGAGCCGCTGATCACGACCTGGGTGCCGCCCGACGCCGGCCCGGACGCCGGCGAGAGCCCGGTCACGCTCGGGCAACCCGCCGCGGCGCCGGTCAGGACGCCGAGCAGGACGGGGCCCCTCGGACTCCCCCACCCGGTTGCCAGGTCGTAGCCGGCGGCCGCCGGGAACATCGGGTTCACCCCGCCGAAGAGCGAGTTGTTTCCCGTCGTGACGTCGTTGAACCCTGCGGAGGCGCCCGACGCGTAGATCGACGGGTTCACCGCTCCGGCGACGGACTGTGGACTGCAGCCCTGGTCCACATCCGCCACCAGCGCCGCCCACAGCGGGGCGGCCATGCTGGTGCCACCGAAGATGTACCACCGGCCCTGGAAGAAGATGATGTCACCGTGCGCACCGTCGGACGAAGCCGAGACATCAGGCACCTCACGGCACTGGGAATTGGACGAGGGCCCGCAGGTGTAGGACGTGTTCGCCAGCATGGCGGGGCCGACCTGTTGCCAGGCGGGGGCCATGACGCTGCTGGAGTTGCCGCCTCCGCCCGCACCCTGGACGCTGCCCCCGCCGCCCCAGGCGACCTCGCTCGGCGCGTTCGGTCCGAAACCGGACAACGATGTTCCGCCCACGCCGGTCACGTCCGGCTGCATGGCCGGGTCGTCGACCGCCAGGTGCGTATCGAAGTCGTTGTTCGGCGGCGAGTAGCAGTCACTCGACCCGGAGTCGCCCGATGCGGCCACTACCGTCTGCCCCTGGGAGGCCGCCATCTGGAAGATCGCCCGCTCGGTCGCCAGATCCGTCGATGAGAGCATCGGCTCGCACTGCCCCCAGCTGGTGGTGATGACGCCCACGGTGTCGTCGGTGACCATCTGGTCGTAGATGTCGAGCGGTCCGTTGCCGTTGGTCCCGACCGTGCTGTTCGGTCCCGTGTAGACGTGGATCGACGAGCCGGGCGCGAGGCCGGCGACGACCTCGATGTCCAGTGCGGCCTCACCGAACTGGACGGCCGTGTTCGCCCCCCCGTCGACCAGGGTGTTGGTGACGGGCACGGTGAGTCCGTAGCAGGACTCGTAGGCGGCGATGTCCGAGGGCGCGTATCCCTCGAGCTCGAAGATCCCGACCGACTGCCCGGCACCGGTCCGACCCGACCCGTAGAGGGGGCTGAACCCGTAGGCCGAGGCCAGGTCGGTGGCCGACATGGCGTTGGTCCCGTGCGAACCGATGGCGGCACACGGTTGCGGGCCGACGGTGGCGGGCACCGCAGGCGCGAGCGCACCGGGGGACGTGGCCAGCGGGGTCGACCCCGTCAGGTGCGGGCGGGCGACCGCCTGGTCCGACAGCCCCAGGACTCCTTGGAGCACCGGGATCAGGGTGGAGGGGACCGTGGGGTCGTTCGCGGCCACACGCACGGTGCGCCCGTCGGCCAGGCGGGCCCGCAGCAGCGGCACGCCGAACGCCGACTCCACCTGCGCGGCGGTGCCTGACACCGGGACGAGGAGCCCGTCCACCGACGTGGCCCCGACCGACAGGCCGGTCGAGGCGAGCCACCCACGCGTCGCCCGCAGCGTGTCGGCAGTGGGCCCGAATACGGCGGCCAGATGGCCCGCCGCCAGATAGCGGTGGTAGCGCGCACTGCCCGGGGTGGACACCGACCGGGCGAACTCGGCCAGGGCGGCCGGGTCCCGGGGCCGAAGTGCCACGTCGACGGTCACCCGGTCGGTGCCGGTCGTCGGACCCAGCACCGACGCGCCGACCGGCACCGGTGCCACACTGCCCACCAGCGGTGTGCGCTGCCCGGTCCCGAGCGGGGGCGCGCTGCCCGCGGGCGCAGCCGATGCGGGCAGGGGGGCGAAGGCGGCGCCCACGAGGGCAAGGGCCGCGAGCATCGCGACCCGGGCCGTTCGCCCCCTCAGCGAACGAGATCCGGACTTCATCACCGGGCGAGTATTGCCCAACCAGGGCACCGGGCGCTCATCGCCCCCACATCGGCCGACCGGCGTGCGTCACTCCCCGTTGCCACGCTCCCGAACCGGGGAGCCGTCCGATCGGGGGGACGCTCCTCCGTCGTCCCCGCCCCCCAGACGCCACCGCTTCAACCGCTCGGCCACCACGGCCTCGTGCCCCCGGTCGCTCGGCTCGTAGTACGTGGTGCCGGCCACGGCGGGCGGACGGTACTCCTGGTCCACGTGGGCGTCCGGGTGGTCGTGCGGGTACTCGTACCCCTCGCCGTGGCCGATGGTCGCCGCCGACCGGTAGTGGGCGTCGCGCAGGTGGGTCGGCACGTCGCCCCGGGGCGCTTCGCGCACGTCGCGCTGGGCCCGTCCGAGTGCGACGGTCACCCGGTTCGACTTCGGGGCGCAGGCCAGGTGCACCACGGCCTGGGCCAGGTTGAGCTGCGCCTCGGGCAGGCCCACGAACTCGACAGCCCGGGCGGCGGCGTCCGCCACCACCAGCGCCAGGGGGTCGGCCTCGCCCACGTCCTCGCTGGCCAGGATGACCAGCCGCCGGGCGATGAAACGGGCGTCCTCGCCGGACTCGAGCATCCGGGCCAGCCAGTAGAGGCCGGCGTCGGGGTCGGATCCCCGGATCGACTTGATGAACGCGCTGACCTGGTCGTAGTGGTCGTCCTCACCGTAGTGCTGGAGCCGGGTGTGCCGGGCCCGTTCCACGTCGTCGAGTGCCACCGGGCGGTCGCCGGCCAACGCGAGCGCCACTTCGAGGGTCGTGAGCACGGCCCGGGCGTCGCCGTCGGCCAGTCCCACCAGGGCGGCCACGGCGTCGGGTTCGGCAGACGCCCCCTCGGCGGCCAGCCCGCGGCCGACCACCTCGGCCAGATCGTCGTCGTCCAGCGGTTCGAGCCGCCACAGGGTGGACCGGGAGAGGAGTGGGGCGTTGACCTCGAAGAAGGGGTTTTCCGTCGTCGCCCCGATGAGCACCAGCAGGCCCTCTTCGACCGAGGGGAGTAGTGCATCCTGCTGGGAACGGTTGAACCGGTGCACCTCGTCCAGGAAGAGGATGGTCCCCCGGTCCTGTTCGCCCAGCAGCCGACGGGCGCCCTCGACCACCTCGCGCACGTCCTTCACCCCGGCGGTCACGGCCGACAGCGGCACGAAGTGCTTGGAGGTGGCCGTGGCCACCACGGTCGCCAGCGTGGTCTTGCCCGTGCCCGGCGGGCCCCACAGGATGGCCGAGGTCAACCGATCGGCCTCGATCAGTGCCCGCAACGGCGCCCCCGGCCCCACCAGGTGGCGCTGGCCGATGATGTCGTCGAGGCTGTGCGGCCGCATGCGTGCGGCCAGCGGCGCCCGCTGGGCGATCCGCTCGGCGGCTGCGCCGGAGAAGAGGTCCTCGCCGGCCACCGGTCCCTCAGTCCAGCTTCGGGATCGGCTGGAGTCCGAGGTCGCGCAGGGCACCGGGCGCCAGCGGCTTCGGGGCGTCGGTCATCGGGTCCCACCCGGACTGGGTCTTCGGGAAGGCGATGACCTCGCGGATGTTGTCCTCCCCGGCG
>JADGOH010000020.1 GCA_017883025.1 Acidimicrobiales bacterium | reverse complement strand
TGGCCATCGAGCGGGCGAAGCGGCTCGTCGAGGCCGGTCGCGACGTCGTGATCATCCTCGACGGCATCACCCGTCTGGCCCGCGCCTACAACCTCGCCGCGCCCGCCACCGGCCGCATCATGTCCGGTGGTGTCGACTCCGGCGCCCTGTACCCGCCGAAGCGGTTCTTCGGGGCGGCCCGCAACATCGAGGAGGGCGGCTCGCTGACCATCCTGGCCACGGCCCTCGTAGAGACGGGCTCCAAGATGGACGAGGTCATCTTCGAGGAGTTCAAGGGCACCGGCAACATGGAGCTCCGGCTCGACCGGCGCCTGGCCGAGCGGCGGTTGTACCCGTCGATCGACGTGAACGCCAGCTCGACGCGCCACGAGGAGCTGCTCTTCGACCGGTCCCAGCTCCAGCAGGTGTGGAAGCTCCGCCGGGTGCTCAACGCCCTTGCCAACGAGGGCAGCGCCGCGGCCGGCCTCGAGCTCCTCATGGACAAGATCCGCACCACCAAGAGCAACGACGAGTTCCTGGCCGAGATCGCCAAGGGGCCGGCCACCTGACCCCATCGGTCGTCCATCCCGTGGCGTGCGGTCACGGCCCGGGGCTGCCGGACGGGCAAGGGGCCGATTCCGATAGACTCTGTCCGCTGCATTCGGGCGGGCCCGGACCACGGCGCCGCCACTACAGGAGATCTCCATGAAGACCGACATCCACCCCCACTACACCGAGTCCTCGGTGCGCTGCTCCTGCGGGAACACCTTCACCACCCGCTCGACCAAGCCCGAAGTCACCCTCGAGCTCTGCAACGAGTGCCACCCGTTCTTCACCGGCAAGCAGAAGCTGGTCGACTCGGGCGGCCGCGTGGAGCGCTTCCAGCGCCGCTACGCCGCCTCCGGCCGCAAGAAGAAGCCGGCCGCGCCCGCCGAGGGCTGAAGCCCGAGCGACGCACCCCAGACGCCCGCGCGATCGGACGCCCGAGCCGCTCCGACGCGCAGGACGATCCCGGCACGCCCCGGGGTGACCGGCAGGTGACGCTACCCTCTCCACCGTGCTCAACGACCGCCTGAGGGACCGACTGGTCGAGCTCGAACGGGAGTACGAGTCCGTCGTGGCCGAGCTCAACGACCCGGACCTGTCGTCGGACCCGAAGCGACTGCGCGAGGTGTCGCGCCGCCATCGCGAGCTCGAGGAGGTCGTGCGCTGCTTCCGCAGCCTCGAGTCTGCCGTCGCCGACCTGGAGACCGCCCGCGAGATGGTGGCGGGCGCCGCGGGCGCCGAGCGCGAGCTGGCCCAGGCCGAGGTGACCCAGGCCGAGTCCGACATCGAGCGCCTCGAGGAGGAGCTCCGCCTCCTGCTGGTGCCCCGGGACCCGAATGCCGGCCGCAACGTGATCCTCGAGATCAGGGGGGCCGAGGGCGGCGAGGAGGCGAACCTCTTCGCCAAGGACCTCTACGAGATGTACACGCGCTATGCGGCGTCCAAGGGGTGGAAGGTCGAGGTGCTGTCGTCCAGCCCGTCCGAGCGCGACGGCCTCAACGAGATCACCTTCCTGGTCAAGGGCGAGGATGCCTGGCTCCGGCTCGAGCACGAGGGCGGGCCCCATCGGGTCCAGCGGGTACCCGTCACCGAGTCCCAGGGGCGGATCCACACCTCCTCCGCGGCCGTGGCCGTGCTGCCCGAGGCCGAGGAGGTCGACGTCGACATCGACCCGAACGACCTCAAGATCGACGTCTACCGGTCGACCGGTCCGGGCGGGCAGTCGGTGAACACCACCGACTCGGCGGTGCGGATCACCCACCTCCCCACCGGAATCGTCGTGGCCATGCAGGACGAGAAGAGCCAGATCCAGAACCGGGCGAAGGCCATGATCGTGCTTCGGTCCCGCCTCTTGAAGGCCGAGCAGGACCGCCAGGCCGCCGAACTGTCGGAGCAGCGCCGCAGCCAGGTGGGCACCGGGGGCAGGTCCGAGAAGATCCGCACCTACAACTTCAAGGAGAACCGGGTCACGGACCACCGCATCAAGTTGACCCTCCACAAGCTGGACCGCATCCTCATGGGCGACCTCGACGAGTTGACCGACGGGCTCATGGCCGACAAGCGGTACCGGCAGCTGGATGACGGCTGAGGCCGGCGTGGTCCGGGAGCCCGACCGCGCTGCCGCACCGGCGGCACTCACCGCCCTGCTGGCCGACGTGTCCGCCCTCGTCGGCTCGGTGCGCGAAGCGGCGTGGATCGTCGAGCACCTGGACACCGGCGCCGACGACCCCGCCGCCGTTCGGGATGCCGCTCTGGCCCTGGCCGACCGCCGTGCCGCCGGCGAGCCCCTGCAGTACGTACTCGGCACCTGGCAGTTCCGCACGCTCGAACTGGCAGTCGACCGCCGCGTGCTGATCCCGCGGCCCGAAACCGAACAGGTGGTGGAGGTGGCGCTCGCGGAGCTGATGCGGGTCGCCTCCGGGCGCGCCGCGTCCCGCGGCCCGCTGGTCTGCGTCGATCTCGGGACGGGGTCCGGGGCCATCGCCCTGTCGCTGGCGGCAGAGGGGGTGGGAACGGTTGCGGGGGCGGAGCTGGAGATCTGGGCGACCGACCGGTCGGTCGACGCGCTGGACGTGGTCCGGGCGAACCTCGATGCACTGGCCGCGACCGACCCGGCCGCCGCCGACCGGGTCACCGTCGCCGAGGGGTCGTGGTTCGACGCCCTGCCGGGCAGACTGGAGCGTCGGGTCGACCTCGTGGTCGCCAATCCGCCCTACGTCTCGGAGGAGGAGTACGCCGACCTCGACCCCACCGTGCGCGACTGGGAGCCTGTCGGGGCCCTCGTGGCGCCCCGGGGCAGCTCCGGCGTGGCCGGCATGGCCGACGTGGAGGCCGTCGTGGCCGGCGCCGTTCGATGGCTCCGCCCTACCGGCGCCCTGGTTGTGGAGCTGGCGCCGTCGCAGGCCTACGGGGCCATCGACGCGGCCCGACGTGCCGGATTCCTCCGCGTGGGGACGGCCCGCGACCTGGCGGGACGGCTCCGAATGCTGGTGGCCGAACGGTGAGCGGCGAGCTCCTGGCGGTAGGGGAGCGGACGGCGCTGCGCCGGGCAGCGGCGGCACTGGCCGATGGCGCCGTCGTGGCCGTGCCGACCGACACCGTCTACGGACTGGCGGCCGACCCGTCCCAGCCAGAGGCGGTGGCCCGGCTCTTCGCCCTGAAGGGTCGCCCCGACGACGTCCCGCTGCCCGTCCTGGTCGCCGGACCCGAGCAGGTGGCCATGCTGGCGGGAGAACTGGAAACGGCCGCAGCCGCGCTCGCCGCACGGTTCTGGCCCGGCCCGCTCACGCTGGTGGTGCCCCGACGTCCCGAATTCATCGTCGACCTGGGCGGCCCGCCCGCCGCGGCTCAGACCGTCGGTGTCCGCAGGCCGGACCACCCGGTCGTGGTGGCTCTCTGCGAGCTGCTCGGTCCTCTGGCCGTGACCAGCGCCAACCTCCACGGCGCCCGACCGGCCACGACGGCTGCGGAGGTGGTGGCGGTGTTCGCCGGGTCGGACCAACCGGAGGTCGTGCTGGACGGCGGGACCTGCGACGGCACGCCCTCGACCGTGGTGGAGTGCCGGGGTCCGGCGTCGCGGTGCCTGCGTGAAGGGGCGTTGGCCTGGGCCGAGCTGCACGCGGGGCACCGCTCCACCACCCGGGGGACGGGCCGGTCCGGACGGTCACGGGGTTGACGACACGGGCCCCACCGGCGACACTGGAGAGATGCAGCACCACGAGTCGCCCCGACGCGTCACCGTAATCATTATCGACTAGGCACATACCGTTCCCGGTGTGTGCCTCCTTTCCGTCCACCTGGTGGGCGGTTTTTCAATTTCCGGACCGGGGGTGCACCCCGCCCGGGATGGGACCGGAGCAGGCTGTCCGGGCCCAGGTGACGACCCATCGACCCGGACGCTGACAGAGCAGACTCCGACAGACCAGACACCGACAGAGCAGAGAAGGACATCAGATCGTGAGCAAGTACAAGGTTGGCGTGATCGGCGGCGACGGCATCGGCCCCGAGGTGACGGCGGAGGCCCTCAAGGTCGTCCATGCCGCCGGGGTCTCGCTCGAGACCACCGACTACGACCTGGGCGCCGACCGCTACATCCGCACCGGTGACGTGCTGCCCGACAGCGTGCTGGAGGAGTTGCGCGGCCAGGACGCCGTCCTCCTCGGAGCCATCGGGGCCGCAGTGGGGTCGACCGAGGTGCCCCCGGGCACCCTGGAACGGGGCATGCTGCTGCGCCTGCGGTTCTCGCTCGACCTGTACATCAACCTGCGCCCGTTCACCGGGGTCCCTGGGGCGCCGTCGCCGGACTGCGACTTCGTCGTGATCCGCGAGAACACCGAGGGCACCTACGCCGGCGAGGGCGGGTTCCTGCGCAAGGGCACCCCG
>JADGOH010000104.1 GCA_017883025.1 Acidimicrobiales bacterium | reverse complement strand
TTCTGGCACCCTCATTGTGGCCGAACCATCCGTCGGGGCCACCCCGGTCCGTCACAACCAGACACCAGTCTGCGGAACCAACGGGCAGGAACAAGTTTGCATTCAGGGCTGGAGCACGGGAGTCATCTTCACGTTCTCCGGCAGTAGCACCAACCTCCTTGGCGACAAGGTTCAGAATGGAGAGGCATTCGTGGGGCAAGTAGTCGGCGGCAGTGCCCTCAACGAGCTCAACCTGGCGGTGAACTGGCAGGGCACAGGCTCGTTGTACCTCCCACTGCCTGCGGGCGTCTGGAATGTCGTAGGGACGATCTTCGCCACCCAGGCGCTCGGCACCCAGACCGTCGGCCCGGCTGAGCCGCCGCCTCCGACGACGTGTTCGACAGTCGCCCAGGGGACCGCCTCGACGTCCGTCAGTCAGGCACAGCCGTGGGTATCGGGGATCTCCACGACGATGAACGGCGACTGTCCTGGCTACTGGATCACTTCGCCCTCCGGGACCGTAAACGGTGTCGGTGGTGCGGCACTGCTGGGCGGTGACAATGCGTTCAATCGCGGGATCGGCGCCGGAGGTGTCACTCCGCCGATCAACGGCACCGTGGTCGGCATCGCCCGCACCCCGGACTCGAACGGCTACTGGCTGGCCGCGTCTGACGGTGGGGTGTTCGCATTCGGACCTGGATACTTCTCCACTGGAGATGCGGGTTTCTACGGCGCGATGGGAGGTACTCACCTCAACCAGCCCATCGTCGGGATCGCCGCAACGCCGGATGGCAACGGTTACTGGTTGGTCGCACAGGACGGGGGCGTCTTTGCCTTCGGTGACGCCGGGTTCTACGGCTCGATGGGAGGTACACACCTCAACAGGCCGATCGTCGGTATCACGGCCACGGCCGACGGCAAGGGCTACTGGCTCGTCGCATCCGACGGTGGGGTCTTCGCCTTCGGTGACGCGGCATTCCGAGGCTCGCTGGGCGGTGCCCCGTTGAGCCGACCCATTGTCGGTGTGTCCGCGGACCCCGATGGATCAGGCTACTGGCTCGTCGCCTCCGACGGGGGAGTCTTCGCCTTCGGCGCCCCGTTCTTCGGATCCCTCGGCGGAACGTCGTTGTCGGCGCCGGTTGTCGGAATCAGTTCGTCTGCAACGGGTGAGGGTTACTACCTGGTGGGGGCAGACTCAGCGGTCTACGTCTATGGGGATGCCGAATACCTCGGGGCGCCGACCCGGCAGGGGTAATGCGTCTGCGAAGTCACCCACGGAGCCACCGGGGATTGCCCCAAAGTGCCGTTCATAGGCGGTTAGCCCTCGGCAAGCACCCTCGGGTCGATAGCCGCCACCTACCCGGCGTCTAGGGGCGCTCTAGCTCGACACAGCTGAAACACTTGGTTGATGGAAGACGAGCCGGCATTCGGGTGGCAAGAAGACCCGAACGGACTCGATCGATATCGCTACTGGAACGGAAGCGAGTGGACTGGTCACGCCACCGTTTCTGAAGATGGGCATCACGGCATGAGTGTCGTTTCGAGCAACCTGATCACCGGGTTACGAATGAGGTGGTTCCATCGAATCCTCCGCAACACCGTCGTGTTTCACACGCTGGCTTGGTTCGATTGCAGCGTGCCACTGACCCGAGGCCACCTCCGACGCTTCATGCAGCCCCGGGAACTCAACGCGGCGGACGAGATCTGGCGGCTTCGAAACGGTCTGTAGTTGGGCGTCAGGGATCCCACTGACCCGGCGTACTGGGGGCAGTCGGACAGTTGGAGTTCGCGCAGGCGTAAGTTAGATGAATGGCACTGGCTGACCTTGACGATCATGTGCCGAGAGCAGCCACGAAGCGGGCGTCGATGGCATGGGAACGGGTCCTTTGGGTGATTGGGGGCCTGAGCATTGCCGTTGCACTCTGGTTCACCGTGGGGCCATGGACCGTCAGCACGGGAGGTGGGACCACCAGTTGTGGTGGCTCACCCTTCATGGGGCGATTCCAGTCGGCTGCGGACTCGTTCAACAAGGTCGCTGTGGCGTGCCATCTCCAGGCGCCAAACCGCATGCACATTGCCGAGGCCGCATGGGTTGTCGGGTTCGTGCTCGTCCTTGTAGGGGTTGCCCTACGCCACCGGGCGAAGCGGCAGTCAAGAGTAGGGGCTGCTTTCCGATAGCTGGTGCCCCACTTGTGCCATTGGGGGCACCTGGTATCCCCCCGCCGGGTCACGCCAGCACCCCATGTGGGTGTCCCGGGACTCCCCCTTTCCCTCACGGTGGGGAGCTGATGTGGAGCCCGGCCCCCGCATACCCGTATGCGTCCGAACAGGCATGATGCGCGGTGCTTACCCCTCCGGGGTCCCGGGCAACCCGGAAGGGGTAGATGCCCCCGCAGATGCGGTGTAAGGGATGCCCGCATGGTGCAGGGGTTACCCAGTCGCGGGTGCCGGCATGCCACCCCGAAGCGGATGGAGGGGCGGGGGTGAGGTGGAGGTCTTGAAGCGATTTGGCGGAACCGCTTCTCCCCGTCCCTGGGTCTCCCGGCTCTCGGGTGCGCCCGTCCCGGCACTCGTCGCTTCTGTGCCGTGGTTGCGCGGCCGCCTTGCTCTCTCTCTGACCAGGGTGGGCGCTAGAGGACTCGAACCTCCGACCTCAGCCGTGTGAAGGCTGCGCTCTAACCAACTGAGCTAAGCGCCCGGACGCCGCGGCACAGCAGTCCGCAGCAGAGTGTGCATCCTAGCGTCCCCGGCACTGCCGGCCGGGCGGTATCACGCCGGAAACGGTGCCACTGCGTCGAACCCGAGGGCGAACTCGAGTGCAGCGGCAGCCCGGATCACCACCAGGTCGGCGTGCTGCGGGCCGACCAACTGCAGCCCGACGGGCACCCCCGCCGATGACAGCCCCACGCATACCGTGGCCACCGGCGACCGAGTCATGTTGAAGGCGTAGGTCATCTTCACCCAGTTGTAGTCGGGCTTGCCGTTGATCATCCCCGCCCCGCCGAGCGACCGGGGCGGGGGTACCGCCGCCATGGTTGGCGTGACGAGCAGGCGCACGTCATGGAACAGGTCGACGAGCCGGAGGTTCAGGTCGTGGCATGCGTCCTCGGCCCGGACCACGTCGAGCGCGGTGGTGGCGGCGGCACCGTCGATGATCATCCGGAGGACCGGATCGACTTGCTCCCATGCCGGGGTGCCGGGCAGTTCGGCATGGGTGCGCAGGTTGTAGACGCCGGACAAGGTCAGCCACGGGTCAACCGGGTCGGCATCGAACACGGTGTCCACCTCGACCACCTCGGTCCCGAGGTCGGCGAGGACGTCGACGGCCCGGCGGCAGAGTTCCAGCACCTCCTCGTCCACCTCGGCGAAGCCGAGGGTGGGCGACCACGCCACCTTGGACGGGGGTCGGGCGCCGTCGAGTGCCGCCGGCCACGACGCCTCGGGCTTCGGCAGCGACCGAAGGTCGGTGGTGTCGGGCCCGACGACCACGTCGAGCGCCGCCACCAGGTCCACCATCCGCCTCGCCATCGGCCCCTTGGTCGAAAGGTGGTGCCAGTCCGGTGCGTGGGGGCCGCCCGAGGGGACCCGCCCGAGCGAGGGTTTGACCCCCGACAGGCCGCAGCACGACGACGGGATGCGGATCGACCCCCCGCCGTCCGAGCCGGTGGCCAGCGGGACCATGCCCGAGGCGATCGCCGCCCCGCTCCCACCGGACGAGCCGCCCGCGGTGTGCTCCAGATTCCACGGGTTCAAGGTGGCGCCGAACACCGGATTCTCGGTGTCGGGCTTCCACCCGAGTTCGGGGGTGTTGGTCTTGCCGACGACGACGCACCCCGCTGCCACGAGGCGCGCCACCAACGTGGAGTCGGCCGTCGCCGGCGGGGTGTCGGCGTAGGCGGCGGAGCCGTGGGTCGTGACGTAGCCCGCAGCGTCCTCCAGGTCCTTCACCCCGACCGGGATCCCGGCCAGGGGTCCCGGGTCGCCGCCCGAGGCGACGGTGGCATCGACGGCCTCGGCCGCAGCCCGTGCCCGCCGCTCGTCGACGGCCACGAAGGCGTTGATCGTCGGATTGTCGGCCGCGATCCGGGTCAGGGCGTGGTCCACCAGTTCCGCCGCCGTCAACGACCCGCTCCGGACCCGTGCCGCCAGGTCGACCACCGATGCCGTACGAAAGTCCATGGGGCGACCGTACCGGGGCGATCCCCGCCCGACAAGGGTCACCGGTCGCGCGACTCCGGGGCCGATTCCCGAGGTGGTGGCGCCCGTTTCGACAGGACCATCGGGTCCGCTGCAGGCTGGGGGCATGGCGACCACTCCGGCCGACGGGCCCTCCATCGCTGGCACCGTCCTCGACCACGTGGCCCACGCCGTGCCCCGGTGGCAGGACGTGTGGCACCGCTACGCCACCGACCTCGGCGCGGTCTGGGCATCGGGAGGGCCCGGCCCCGGCTTCGCCCCCGGCCAGCTCCGGTTCGCCAACGGCTCGCGGGTGGAGGTCCTCATGCCATGGGACGTGGAGGTCAACGACTTCCTCCTACGGTTCCTGGCCCGCAGCGGTCCCGGCCCCCACCACCTCACCTTCAAGGTCCCCGACCTGGGACTGGCGATCGACGAGGCGCGCAGGTTCGGCATCGACCCGATCAACATCGACCGTTCGGACCCCGAATGGATGGAGGCGTTCCTCCACCCGAAGCTGGCCGGCGGTGTCGTGGTGCAGCTGGCCGAGGCGCCCCACCCCTGGAGCAGCCCACCGCCCGACGACTACCCGGGCGACCTGCGGCTGCGGCTCGACGGGACGGGCCCGGCCGCACCTGCCACCCTCGAGCGGGTGTGCCACGTGGTGGCCGACCTGGACGCCGCCCGGGCCTTGTTCGCAGGCCTGCTGGCCGGCGAGGTCGTGGACGAGGGTTCCGAGGACGGCATCGCCTGGGTCGACCTCCGGTGGGCGGGACCGCTCGGACTCCGGCTCGTCGGGTCACGGGACCCGGGCCCGCCAGGCCCGGTGACGGACTGGCTGGGCGGACTGTCGGGCCGGGTCCACCACATCGCCTTCGAGACCGAGGAGCCCGACGGTGTCCCCGGTGTCCGGCCGGCGACCCCCGGTATCGCCTCGCTCGGCACCGGGGCCGGGGCGGACGGCATGTTCGAGATCCCCGCTGCCGAGAACTGCGGGCTCGGTGTCGTGCTGAGCGGGTTCGGCGGAACCACCGGGTCTCCCGCCGACGGCCCGGTAGCCTGAGCCCGATGGCAGACCCGAAGGACGACAGCGCTGACGACGAGGTCGAGGACGCGGCCATCGACGAGGACGCGGCCGGCTCCCCCGCTCCGGCGCCCGAAGGCCGTATGGCCCGCCTCGAGCGGATGCTGGCTCCGAAGCCCGCTCCGCCCAAGGTCGGCAGGACCGGCACGCCCACCAAGTGGTCGGTGGACCGCCTCGACGGCCGGGAGCGCCTCTACTGCTACATCGCCTCCGGCATCGCCGTCGTCTTCGCTCTCCTCATCTACGTGGGCGAGACGGCGCACAAGAACTTCCATCCCGCCAAGGGACAGTTCTCCCCGACCACCGCCCTGCTGGTCGGCCTGGCAAGCGGCGCGGCGCTGGCGGCCACCACGTGGCTCGGGCGCCGGGCCCTGGTCGGCTTCGTCTGCCTGTTCGCCTTCCTGGGGTTCAACGGGTCGGGCGGCCTGATCGGCATCCCGTTCCTCGTGCTCGCCGTCTGGCTCCTCTACCGGTCCTACAAGGTGCAGAAGGAGGCCACGGCGAAGCTGCGGGCCGAACGGGCGACGAACGGTGATGCGCCGGCCGGCCGCTCGCCGCGGGGCGCGGCCTCGTCCGGCAAGAGCACGGCCGAGGCCCGGGCCGCCCGCAAGAAGGGCCCCACCGGACCCGAGGCCAACAAGCGGTTCACCCCGAAGAAGCCGGCACCCAAGCCGGTCCCGCCGCCCAAGCCTTCGTGGCGTGAGCGCCGGGGCGCCAAGGCCTCCGACTGACCCCTCCACAGCGGCCTCCGGACCGGCGGCGTCAGCCCTGCTCGGTGACGAGGGCCGAGCGGAGCAGCTCCAGGATCTCGTTGCGCCGTCGCACCAGCGATCGGGCGGTGGGCTCCTCGCCGAAGGCCCGGAGCACCTCGACCTCGGTGAGCATGCCGATCACCGTGGAGTAGATGGCCAGCAGCAACAGCCGGGGATCGTGCCGGCGCATGTGGCCGGCGTCCATCTCGGCCTCCAGGAAACCGGTGGCCCGCTGCACCAATGGCTCGACCGCGGTGACGAACCGGGTGGCGGCCGGCGTGCCCAGGCGGCCCATCTCGCGCACCAGGCCGAGCAGCTCGGGGCGACGGGCCGCCAGCCGGAACACCGACCGCACGACGGCCTCGACCCGGGCCCATCCGGAGCCGGCTGAGGCCAGCGACGCCTCCAGGGCCGCCGACAATTCGATGGCGCTCCGGTCGATGACGGCCTCGAGCAGGACCTCCTTGCTCGGGAACCAGTAGAGGATGGTCTGCTTACGGATGTCCAGCCCCACGGCGAGGGCGTCGAGCGACGACGCCTCGTAGCCCCGGGTGGCGAACGACACGAGTGCTGCGTCCAGGATCCGCGCCGACGTACTGGCTCCCCCGGCGTCGGTGCGCCCGCCCTCGGGCACGGGACGGGGCCGGCTCCGGTCCCGGGCAGCCGCCCTGGCTGCGCCGCGTCCGTCCGATCCGGCCGCCGGACGCTTCGTCGGCTCCCCCGCTGGCATGGTCGACCTGGTCACTTACCATATGGTAGACAGATCGGGTGACCCGCGTCCGCGACGCCCTCGCCGGTAGGCGTTTCTTCATCACCGGCGCCACCGGATTCCTCGGCACCGCACTGGTCGAACGGATCCTGCGCAGCGTCCCCGACAGCCAGGTCGTCCTCCTCATCCGACCGGGCCGGCGAGCGTCGCCCATGCAGCGGGCGGCCAAGGAGATCCTGAAGAACGACTGCTTCGACCGCCTCCGCGAGGAGCTGGGCGACCGGTTCGACGAGGAGATGGCCGCACGGGTGGCAGCCGTGGCCGGCGACGTCGCCACCGACGGGCTCGGCCTGGACGATGCCGGTCTCGAGGCGATGTCGCACTGCGACGTCGTGGTGCACTCGGCCGCCTCGGTCAGCTTCGACTCGCCGCTCGACGCCGCCGTCGAGGTCAATCTGCTGGGGCCCTCCCGGGTGGCCGCCGCCTTCGTCGCCGCCCGCGACCTGGCCGAGGCCGACGCACGCCGGGGACCAATCCACTTCGTTCCGGTGTCGACCGCGTACGTGGCCAGCACCCACCAGGGCGAGGCCAAGGAGGAGCTGCTCGACGCAAACCCGTTCACCCTGGACGTCGACTGGCGCCACGAAGTGGCCGCCGCCCGTCGCCAACGAGGCGACAGCGAGGCCGAATCCCGTCGTCCCGATCACCTGCTGCAGTTCCACAAGGACGCACGCGAGGAGCTCGGCGGTGCCGGACTCCACCTGCTGGCCGAGCGGGCCGAGCGGCTGCGCGAGGACTGGGTCAAGAAGCAGATGGTCTCGATCGGCCAGGCCCGGGCGCAGTCGCTCGGGTGGCCCGACGCCTACCCGTACACGAAGGCTCTGGGTGAGCGGGCCCTGGTGGCCCAGTACGGCGACACCGTCCCCCTCACGGTGATCCGCCCCTCGATCATCGAGTCCGCGCTGGCCGAGCCCCGCCCAGGCTGGATCCGCGGGTTCCGCATGGCCGAGCCGATCATCATCTCCTACGCCCGCGGCCTGCTCCGGGAGTTTCCGGGGGTACCTGAGGGCGTGACCGACGTGATCCCCGTCGACCTCGTGGTGGCCGCCATCATCGCCGTGGCCGGCGAGGCCCTCCTGCACGCCGACTCGGACGACCCGGCCGACGCGTACGCCGGCCCGTCGGTGTACCACGTGGCCTCCGGCGTCCGGAACCCGTTCCGCTACGGGCGGCTGGTGGAGTTGGTGACCGCCTGGTTCACCGAGCACCCCCTCTACGACCCGGACGGCCAGCCCATCGTGGTTCCCGAGTGGTCGTTCCCGGGACGGGGTCGGGTCCAGCGCCAGCTCTCCCGTGCCTCCAAGGCCATGTCGCTCGCCGAGCGGGTGGTCGGGTCGCTTCCCATCCGGGGCAAGCAGGCCGAGTGGATGGCCGCGCTCGAGGAGCAGCACCTGCTGGCCGACCGCGCCCTCGGCTACGTCGAGCTCTACGGGGCCTACACCGAGACCGACGCCCTGTACCGGGTCGACCGCCTGATCGCCCTGTGGGACCGGATGGACGAGGACGACCGGGCCACCTTCTGCCTCGACCCGGCCGCCGTCGACTGGGCGACCTACGTCAACGAGATCCACCTGCCGTCGATCATCGAGCATGCCCGGGTCCGCACCACGCCGGGCAAATCGGTCAAGACCAACCGCGCCGACCGGGCACGCAAGAACATCCTCTCCCCCGACCGCCACCTGGCCGCCTTCGACCTCGAGAACACGCTGATCGCCTCCAACGTGGTCGACTCCTACGCGTGGCTCGCCTCGCGCCACCTGCCGGCGGGCGAGCGGGCCACATTCGTCGCCGACCTGATGGCCGAGGCACCGGCGCTGCTCGCCCTCGACCGGCGCGACCGGGGCGACTTCCTCCGCTCCTTCTACCGTCGATACGACGGAGCGCCGGTGGCCCGCCTGCGCGACGACGGCTGGGACCTCTTCCACCACCTCCTGTTGGCCAAGTCGTTCCCGGCCGGCATTGCCCGGGTCCGGGCCCACCAGGCCCTCGGACACCGCACCATCCTCATCACCGGCGCCCTCGACTTCGTGGTCGAACCGTTCCGGCCGCTGTTCGACGAGATCGTGTGCGCCCGCCTGGGCGAGGAGGACGGCACCTTCACCGGCCGCCTCGAGGTGCTGCCGCCCATCGGCGAGGCCCGGGCCCTGGTGCTCGCCGACTTCGCCGAGTCCGAGGGACTGAAGCTCGAGGAGTCCATGGCCTACGCCGACTCGGCCAGCGACCTGCCCATGCTCGAGGCCGTGGGCTTCCCGGTGGCCGTCAACCCCGAGGCGAAGCTGGCGGCCATCGCCCGCCGCCGGGGCTGGCACGTCGAGACGTGGCACAAGGCCGACGGCGGCGCCCAGCCCATGCTCCCGCTCGGCCCGCTCGACCGGCGCGGAGCCGCGGCCCGCGGACGCACCAGCCCGGCCGCCCTCACCGGCCAGGCCCGCCGCACCATGGGAGGCAACCGGTGAAGGCGCTCGTCGTGGAGCGCAACGTGCCGCGCTTCGCCGCCGCCCGGCTCGCCTCCGTCCTCGGCTCCGGCCGGGGCGCGGGGATCGGACCGCTACAGCTGCTCGACGCCGACGCCCCCGACCGGCCGGGCGACGACTGGTTCCCGCTGCGGCCGCTGCTGTCCGGGATCTGCGGCTCCGACCTGGCCACCCTCGACGGCCGCACGTCGCGCTACTTCGAGGACATGGTGTCGTTCCCCTTCGTCCCCGGCCACGAGGTCGTGGGCGTCCTCGACGACGGCGGCACCGACCACGCCGGCCGCGCACTGGTACCAGGGACCCGTGCCGTGATCGAGCCAGTGCTCGGGTGCGCGCCGCGCCACATCCTCCCGGTGTGCGAGCAGTGCGGGTCGGGCCACACCGGCCTGTGCGGCAACCTCGCCTCCGGTCGGCTGGCCGCCGGGCTCCAGACCGGCTTCTGCACCGACACCGGCGGCGGCTGGTCGACGGCCCCGCTGATGGCCCATGCCAGCCAGCTCCACGCCGTGCCCGACGAGTTGTCCGACCAGGACGCCGTGCTGATCGAGCCGACGGCCTGCGCCGTCCACGCCGCGCTGTCGGCCCACGTCGCCGACGGCGACCTGGTGGCCGTCGTGGGTGCCGGCACCCTCGGCCTCACCACCGTCGCCGCCCTCGACGGGATGGTGCGGCCCCGAACGCCCTGCACGATCGTCGTCGGGGCCAAGCATGCCAACCAGCGCGCGCTGGCCACCTCGCTCGGTGCCGACCAGGTCGTCCCGCCCGACCAGCTGGCCCGAGCCGTTCGGCGGGCCTCGGGCTCACTCGTGCTCGGCGGCCGGCTGACCGAGGGTGCCGACGTGGTGTTCGACTGCGTGGGCAGCGCCGCCTCCATCACCGAGTCGCTGTCCCTGGTGCGGGCGCGGGGTCGGGTCGTGCTGGTGGGCATGCCCGGCAAGGTCACCGTCGACCTCGCCCCGCTGTGGCACCGCGAGCTGACCCTGGTCGGCGCCTACGCCTACGGCAGCGAGGCGACCCCCGACCCGGGCACGCCGGACCGGCGCAGCTTCGAGCTCGCCATCGACCTCGTCGGGACCAAAGGCCTCGGCCGACTCGTCTCGGCCCTGTACCCGCTCGAGCGCTACGAGGAGGCCCTGGCCCACGCCGGGGCCGCCGGCCGCCGGGGTGCGGTCAAAGTGGCCTTCGACCTCCGCAACCCGAAAGGACGGACCCGATGAGCCCCAGGCCCGGATTCGTGCTCGACGTAGACAGCTCGACACCGCCCACCCTGTTCTGGCACGGCGAGCGGTTCTCGCTCGAGAAGCTGCCCGAGGGCAGCCGGGTCATCTACGCCCCCGAGCCGATGGAGCCGCTGTCGGACCCCCAGGCCGCCATCCGCCACGCCCTGACCCACCCCGAGGGCGACCAGGAGCCGCTGCCCGCGCTGCTGTTCACGGGGATGCGGCTCACCATCGCCTTCGATGACATTTCGCTCCCACTGCCCCCCATGGAGCGCCCGGACATCCGCCAGCTGGTGATCGAGCAGGTCCTCGACATGGCGGCCGACGCCGGCGTGGACGACGTCGAGCTGATCGTGGCCCTCGCCCTGCACCGGCGGATGACCGAGTCCGAATTGCGCCACGCCGTCGGCGACCGGATCTACGATGCCTTCGCCCCGAACGGCCTCCTCACCCAGCACGACGCCGAGGACCCGGACAACCTGATCCACCTGGGCAAGACCGACCACGACGAGGACGTGGAGATCAACAAGCGGGCCGCCGAGTCCGACCTGCTGGTCTACGTCAACATCAACCTCGTGGCGATGGACGGGGGGCACAAGAGCGTCGCCACCGGTCTGGCCAGCTACAAGAGCCTGCGCCACCACCACAACCCCGCCACCATGCGGAAGTCCAAGTCGTTCATGGACCAGCACAAGTCCGAGCTGCACACGGCCAACTGGCGGATGGGCCGGCTCATCCGCGACGCCGGGGTGAAGGTCTTCCAGATCGAGACGACCCTCAACACCGACACGTTCCCCGACGCTTTCAAGTTCCTGCAGAAGCGCGAGTGGGAGTGGAAGGCGAAG
Source organism: Acidimicrobiales bacterium (assembly GCA_017883025.1). Lineage (GTDB taxonomy): Bacteria > Actinomycetota > Acidimicrobiia > Acidimicrobiales > RAAP-2 > Bog-756. The sequence goes on along the minus strand of JADGOH010000104.1, from coordinate 24,218 downwards.
GACCGGATCGCCTTCCTGGGCGCGTCCAAGGCGCTCGACCGGGTGCCCGCCCGCTACGCCCGCCAGATCTTCCACTCCGTGAAGGCGCCGCACCGGATGACCTCGGTGCAGGCCGGCGAAGTCGAGGCCGTCCACGCCATCACCACCGCCAACGTGTGGGAGCAGCAGGGCGTCGTGGTCGAGGGCCAGACCGACATCCTGACGATGGGGCTCCCCTACATCAGCCCGTACAACGTCAACTCGATCCTCAACCCGATCCTGGTGGCCTGCCTCGGACTCGGATACTTCTTCAACCTCTACCGGGGCAAGCCGCTGGTGCGCGAGGGTGGCGTGCTGATCATGACCCACCCGACCCGGTGGGAGTTCAACCCGGTCCACCACCCGAGCTACATCGACTTCTTCGAGCAGGTCCTCAGCGAGACGACGGACGCGAACGTCATGTCGGAGCAGTACGAGCACGGTTTCGCCACTGACCCGTGGTACATCCACCTCTACCGCACCGGGCACGCCTACCACGGTGTCCACCCCTTCTACATGTGGTATTGGTGCGCGCACGCACTCGAGCACCTCGGCGCGGTCATCATCGTGGGCGGCGACGCCAAGGCCGTGCACCGGCTCGGATTCCGGGCGGCCTCGACGATGGCGGACGCCCTCGAGATGGCCCGGGACGTGGTCGGACCCTCCCCCACGCTCACCCATCTCCACTCCCCGCCGATCCTCATGGCCGACGTGCAGTGAGCACGACACGGGACTCCTCCCGTACCCTGCGATCGCGGCGGGCGGTTCGCACCGATGCCGCGCTCGGAGACGACGCAGCCGCGCCTGCGCGCCTGCGCCCCTCGGCGCTCCTGGCGAGGGCCGGCCGGAGCACGTTCCCGTTGGCCGCCCCCACGTGGCCCGGCTCGGTGCCGCGTCCGGCGCCCGAGCCGGAACTGGGCGTCCACTACGACACCGCCTGGTCGCGGAAGTACCCGGTGCGCCTGGCCCGGGCGATGGTGCTCGACAATGTGACCCGTCCGCTGGCCCGGGTCGTGGCCCAGCCCCAGCTGCGGGGCGACGAGTACCTGGCCGACCTGGACGGGCCGGTCATCTTCGCCGCCAACCACGCCAGCCACGTCGACACGCCGCTCCTGCTCGCCTGCCTGCCTTTGAAGTTCCGGCACCGTACGGTGGTGGCGGCCGCGGCCGACTACTTCTTCGACCGGCGGTGGAAGGCCGACGCGTTCTCGTTCCTGCTTGGGGCCATCCCCATCGAGCGCACCAAGGTCAACCGGCGGTCCGCCGACCTGGCCGCCGAGCTGCTGGCCGACGACTGGAACCTGGTCATCTTTCCCGAGGGTGGGCGCTCGCCCGACGGATGGGCCCAGCAGTTCCGGGGCGGAGCCGCCTACCTTGCGGCACGCACCGGGCGTCCGGTCGTTCCCGTCCACCTGGACGGCACCCGCCACATCCTGCCCAAGGGGGGCGGCATGCCGAAGCGGACCCGCACCACCGTCACCTTCGGGACGCCGCTGTGGCCCGCCGAGGGCGAGGACGCCCGCCGGTTCGCCGAGCGGATCGAATCCGCCGTCGCCACCCTCGCCAACGAGTCGACCACCGACTGGTGGACGGCCCGCAAGCAGGCGGCCACGGGCGGGACGCCGTCGCTCCAGGGCCCCGACGTCGCCCCGTGGCGGCGTGCCTGGGCGCTGGCCCCCGCCCCCGACCGGACCCCGGCCATCGACGCCGAGGGCAACGACTGGCCCCGCACGAAGCGCTGAGAGCGGAACCACTCGTACAGGCCGGGACGTCAGGCCCCAACCCTCGGGAACGCGCCATTCGGGGGTGCCCCATGGGAGGATCGGATCCGGCGACCGCCCGGCGGCGAGGCCGGAGTGAGGAGACCCGATGGGCAAGCAGGCACGCAGCGCACACCGTGACGCCGATCGCGCAGCCGCACGCGAGGCCACCCGGCGGGCGGAACGGCGCCGCGCCCGACGTCCCTACGTGATCGTCGGCACCGTCGTCGTGTTGCTCGCGATCGTCGGCACCGTCGTGCTCACCTCCGGCAGCGGATCGACCGGCAGTGGCACGACGGCGGCCACCGGCATCAGCGGACTCAAGACGTTCCCCGAGAAGGACCACCACCACGTCACCGGTCCGGTCGCCTACGACCGGACCCCGCCCGCTGGTGGCGCCCACAGTGCGGTCTGGCAGAACTGCGGGGTCTACGACCGGCCGGTGCTGAACGAGCACGCCGTCCATTCCATGGAGCACGGGGCCGTCTGGATCACCTACCGGCCCGACCTGGACACCGGTTCGGTCGCCGCACTCCAGGTGTTCGCGCGCGGCCACGAGACCGGTTCGCAGGGCTACGTCCTGCTCAGCCCCTATCCCGGTCTCGGCTCACCGGTCGTCGCCTCGACGTGGGGCGCCCAGGTCGACCTGACCGGTCCGGCCGACCCGCGCCTGGCCGCCTTCACCGCCCGGTACGCAGGTGGCGGTCAGGGCGGGGAGAAGGGCGGGGAGTGCACCAACGGCACGGGCGCGACCCGGTGATGGTGCCCGCCTGACCCCCCAGCCGGCCGTCGGCACAGGAGTCCTGGCATCGACGGGGACCGGTAGCGGGGACCTTCGGCCCTGTTGCGCCGAGCGTCGAACGCCGATGCTGGACCGAGCGGCACCGCCGCGAGCGAGGAACCGGACATGATGCACTACGGGTACAGCGGCAGCGGTCACGGGGGCCTGTGGGTCCTCATGCTCGTGGCGATGGTCGTCTTCTGGGGGGCGGTCGCCTGGATCATCGTGACCCTCGTGCGCCACCGCGGTGGCCCGGTCGCGGCGCCTGGTCCCGCGATCGACCCGACGGGAGCATCCGGTCGACGTATCCTCGACGAGCGGTTCGCCCGTGGCGAGATCGACGAGGAGGAGTACCGCCGCCGGCGGGCGGTCATCGAAGGATCGGGATGACGCAGGCCACGGGGCACCGTGGCCTCCTGGTCGCCGCGGTGGTCGCCGGTGTGGCGCTCCTGGTGGCCGGGACCACCACCGTCGTCCTGGTCGACCGCAACAACTCGACGCCGGTCAACAACGCATTCGGGGCCATCTCGTGCACGGAGCCGTCCCTCCCGGGCACCACCGTCACCGTCCGGGTCGGCGACTCCGGTGCCATGATGATGGCCCAGGCCCCGATACGGGCGACCCTGGTGGCATCCCCGACGAGCGTTCCGGCGGGTCGGGTCTCCTTCGTGGTCCCGAACACCGGCGCACTCGTGCACGAGCTGGTCGTCCTGCCGCTGCCAGCCGACGGTCCGGGCACCCGCACCACGGGCACCGACGGGAAGATCGACGAGTCTGCGAGCCGTGGGGAGGCGTCGAGGTCGTGCGCATCCGGTACCGGGGACGGCATCGCCCCTGGCAGTACAGGCTGGACCACGATCACCCTGGGGCCCGGCCGCTACGAGCTCATGTGCGACCAGCCCTGGCATTATGCCGCGGGCATGTTCGACGTGCTCACGGTGACCTGACGGACCCAGCACATGACGCCTGTCGGGACCACCGCCGGGGACCCACCGGGCCGGTCAGGAGTCCCGGCGGCGGGCGGCCACCCAGGTGAACGACTGCTCCGCCCCCGACGGCGTCACGTGCACCTCGTTCCGGCGGTCGACCACCGCGAACCCGTCACCGAGCAAGGTGGCCAGGCCGTCCGCGTCGTACCGGGTCACCGGGAGCCCCGAGCAGTGCGTTGGCCCGTCGGGGGCGAACGTGCCGATCACGACGGAACCACCCGGGGCGAGCGCACGCTCCAACGTCGTCCGATAGCGGTCGACGTCGTCGCCGGCCAGGAAGTGCAGCACGGCGCGGTCGTGCCACAGGCCATAGCTCCTGCGGGGTACCCACGTCAGGACGTCGGCGACGATCCACTCGACGGCGGTGTCCCCCAGCCTCGACCGGCCTGCGGCCAATGCCCCGACGGCGATGTCGAGCACGGCGACATGGGGGTACCCACGCTGCACCAACCGGTCGACCAGGAACGACGCGCCGCCCCCCACGTCGACCACGGCCACGTCGTGGGCGGGGGCGAGCGCCTCGACCAGTTCCAACGACACCGTCGGATCCGGCTGGTGCCAGCTGACCTCGTCCATCGCCTTCGTGTCGTACACCTCCGCCCAGTGGGCGGCCCGGTCCGTGCCGGGGTCGTCGGTCACCGCGTCAGCGTAGTGAGGAGTCGAGCACCGGTCGCCTCGCCCTGGCGGTGCCCCTACCGGCGGGCCGGACCTTCGGTGTAGGATGACGAGATACACCTAGGGGGTATAGGTATGATAATCGGCTCGACCGCAGCGACGGCTTCCGCCGCACCCGGCTACTCCGACGAGAAGGACCAGGTGCTCAAGCGCCTGCGGCGCATCGAGGGCCAGATCCGCGGCATCCAGCGCATGGTGGAGGACGACCGGTACTGCATCGACATCCTCGGCCAGGTGTCCGCCGCAACCTCCGCACTCCAGTCGGTCGCCCTGCTGCTGGTCGACGAGCACCTGTCCCACTGCGTGTCCGACGCCGTGCGTGCCGGCGGTGACGAGGCCGAGGCCAAGCTGGCCGAGGCGTCGGCGGCCATCGCCCGCCTGGTGCGGTCGTGAGCGCCGCCGTGGTCTCCTCGGTGCCGGTACTCGCCGACATCGCCCGCAGCCTGCGCGAGGGCTTCTTCATGTTCTGGGAGACCCTCTGGCCCCTCATCCTCGGCTTCGGCCTGTCGGGTGCCGTCCAGGCGTTCGTCGGCCGCGAGTCGATGCAACGCAAGCTCGGCGACCACGGACCGGCCTCCATCGCCCGGGCCAGCGGCTACGGGATGATCTCGTCGTCCTGCTCGTACGCGGCCTCGGCCATGTCCAAGTCGCTCTTCGTCAAGGGTGCCGACTTCGTGGCATCGCTGGTGTTCATGTTCGCCTCGACCAACCTCGTCCTCGAGCTCGGCATCGTGCTCGTCGTCCTGATGGGCTGGCAGTTCGCGGCAGCCGAGTACGTCGGCGGGGCCATCATGATCGTCCTGCTGGCCTCCCTCGGCGGACTGTGGTTCCGCGGTCGGACCGTCGCCGAGGCGCGCGGGCACCTGGCGTCCGAAGCCGCGTCGACCCACCTGCACGGTCCCGCGGAGAACCCCGGGCGCGAGGCCGAGCCGTGGTCGACCAAGCTCCGCAGCAGGGGAGGTTGGGCCGACGCCGCCACCTACACGATGGCCGACCTCACCATGCTCCGGAAGGAGCTCGTCATCGGGTACGTCGTGGCCGGGTTCCTGGCAGTGCTCGTCCCCACCAGCGCGTGGAACGTGGTGTTCCTCCACGGCCACGGCTTCTGGACCAGTCTCGAGAACGTCATCGTCGGGCCGTTCATCGCCATCATCAGCTTCGTCTGCTCGATCGGGAACGTCCCGCTGGCCGCGGCCCTGTGGCACGGGGGGATCTCCTTCGGCGGCGTGATCTCGTTCATCTTCGCCGACCTGATCGCGCTCCCCCTGCTGCTCATCTACCGCCGGTACTACGGCGGGCGACTGGCCCTGCGCATGCTGGTGCTCTTCTGGGGGGTGATGGCCACCGCAGGCCTCATCACCGAGGGCATCTTCGGCGCCCTCGGCCTCATCCCGACCACGCGGCCCGAGACGGTGGCGCCGGCCCATTTCCAGTGGAACTACACCACCTACCTGAACCTGGTCTTCCTGGTGCTCTTCGCCGTCCTGTACTGGACCTACCGCAACCGCGTGCGGCTGGGCGGGGGAAGCGGGTACGCACTCGACCCCGTGTGCGGCATGCAGGTCCAGACGGCCAACGCCCCGGCCGCGATCGTCCACGACGCCCGCACCGTCTACTTCTGCTCCGACCACTGCCGCCACCGGTTCGAAGCCGGCCCGGCGAAATTCGCCGGGGCCGCGGCCACGGGGGACCACGACCACCGCGGCTCGCCGGCCGACGGCGCGGGCACCATGCCCCACGCACACGCAGTCGACCCGGTGTGCGGGATGACCGTCGACCCCGAGCACGCCGGCGCACACCTCACCCACCGCGGCACCGACGTGTGGTTCTGCTGCCAGGGCTGCGCCGACACGTTCGCCGCCGATCCCGACGCCCACCGGATGGGCGCTGCAACCTGACGCCCGCCGTCCACGTCGGGCGGGCCGGATGCTCCGCTACCCCCCCAGCTGAGCCACGCCGTCGGTGACGATCCGCTCGAACAGCGTGGGGTCCACGTCGAACTGGCAGCCCGGGATCGGCCAGTGCACGACGAGCTCGGTGATCCCGAGGCGCCCGAACCGCCCGGCCATGTCCACGAAGGCGTCGACGGACTCGAGCGGCCGCTCCTCGGTGAACCCGTCGAGGAAGACCCGCTCCACCGACCCCGTGTCACGTCCGCGCGCCTCGAGCGCAGCGTCCAGCGAGCGCAGCTGATCGGCCACCGCAGATTCGGTGGAGGTGTGCCCGCTGTCGGGCAGTCCTCCGATGGTGACCCAGCCCTGGCCGAACCCGGCGGCCACCGCCATCGCCCTCGGGCCCAGGGCGGACACCACGAACGGCGGGCGGGGCGCCGCCAGCGGAGCCGGGTGCCGCACGACCTCGTGCGCCGAGTAGTAGCGACCCGGCTCCGTGGTCTCGGTCCGGGTCAGGAGCTGGTGGAGCCGCTCGACGAATTCGGCGAATCGCTCGGTCCGCTCCCGGGCGGACCAGCCCGGACCGCCGAGAGCGTCAGCGTCGAAGCCTGTGCCCCCGGACCCGATCCCCACCACCAGGCGACCCCGCGACACGTCGTCGATGGAGAGCAGCTCCTTGGCCAGGGGCACCGGGTGGCGGAAGTTCGGCGAGGTCACCATCGTGCCGAGCCGGATCGACGAGGTGACCACCGAGGCGGCGGTCAAGGTCGTCATGGCGTCGAACCAGGGCCCGTCGCGGAACGACCGCCAGCTGAGGTGGTCGTAGGTGTAGGCGGCGTGGAAGCCGAGCGCCTCGGCCCGCTCCCACGTCGACCGGGCCCGGTCCCAGCGCTCGTGGGGCAGGATCACCGTGCTCACCTTCATGGACGGAGCCTACCCAGGGCGGTGCGCCCCCCCCGGTGGCGACGGCGCGCTTGACGTCGGTCCCGACCATGGGTTGCCTGGGGTGATGTACGCACCGCCGCACTTCGCCGAGTCCGATCCCGAAGTCCTGCGCGACGCGGTCCGGTCGATCCGGGCCGGGCACCTCGTCACCCTGGGTTCCGAGGGGCTCGAATCGTCGTACCTCCCGCTCCTGATGTCCGACGACGCGGGCACGGTCACCGGACACCTGGCCCGGGCCAACCGCCAGTGGCGGCGTGCCGACCCATCGGTGGAGGCGTTGGTCACCTGGGTCGGCGCCGCGGCCTACGTCTCCCCGAACTACTACCCGTCGAAGCAGGAGCACGGGATGGTGGTGCCCACCTGGAACTTCATCACCGTGCAGGCTCGGGGCACGCTGACGTTCCACGAGGAAGACGAGTGGAAGCGTGGTCAGGTCACCTCGCTCACCGAGTTCCACGAAGGCAGGCTCCCGACCCCGTGGTCCGTCGATGACGCCCCGGCGGAGTACGTCGACGCGATGCTGCTGGCGATCGTCGGATTCGAGGTCCGGCTGACGACGCTGGAGGGGAAGTGGAAGCTGTCCCAGAACCGGTCCGACGCCGACGTCGCCGGGGTGATCGCCGGCCTCGAGGCGTTCGGCTCCGACTCTCCCGAGGCACAGGTCGCGCGGTCGATGGACGAGACCGTCCACCGGCGGTGACGCCGGGCCGGGCCGCCGGCCTCACCGGTGGTGGCGCTCGGGCGGGGACGGCGCAGATCCGGCACGCTGCTCGAGCATCGCCCGCATGACGGGGGTCCGCCGTCCGACGATGTCGGTCAAGGCCTCCCGTGGGACGTCCCCCACGCGCCCGAACGCGATGCAGCTCTTCCCCGTGACGAACGGGGCGAGCACCGGCCCGTGCCGTTCCCGCAGTACCGGTGACCCGTAGTACGGCATCATGTGGAACGTCGTCTTCGTCTTCCCCTTCGGGCCGATGGCGAACACCATCTGGTCGTGCATGCCGTAGAAGACGAAGCCCTCGAGCCAGCGGCCGGTGTTCACGTACTCGTCGAGGCCACCCGAGTGGTCGACCACGATTCTCCGGAGCCAGCGCATCGCCGTGACCTGATCGTCCGACCGGCCGTCGAGCCAGGCCGCGAACTCGTCGTCGGTCACAGGGCGGCTCTCGGTAGCGAACTGCGGTCAGTCACGCCGGCGCACACGGTCGAGCACCCTCCGCCACCCATGTGCATCGGGCGCGCCCACTGCCTCGAGTCGTTCGGCCCGCAGTGCCAGCTCCTCGTAGTCGTCCAGCGGTTCGAGGTCGGCCACCGCGTCGACCGGTGCGCTGGCGCGGCCCAGTGCCCACCCGAGCAGCAGGTCGGCGAGCGCCGTGTTCCGGGCCAGCACCGGGCCGTGCAGGTAAGTGCCGAGCACCCGGCCGGACCAGGCTCCCTCGGTGCCGTCGCCCCCGCCGTTGCCCACGCCGAGCTCCACCCTGGCCAGCGGCTGGGCGTGCGGACCCACGACCGACACGCCACCGTGGTTCTCGAATCCCGTGAGCCTCGGCAGGCTCACTCCGGTTCCGGCGGAAGGTGCGGCGGCGAACGGGGTCGCCACCAGCTCACCCACGGCCCGTGCACCGCTGCCCTTGCGGGTGGTGAGGTCGAGCAGGCCGAGCCCTTCCTGGGGCCGGTCCGACGCGTCCGGGAAGGAGCGTCCGATCAGCTGGAAGCCCGCGCACACCCCGAGCACCACCGCACCCTCCTCCACCCGGCGGGCCAGGGTCCCCTCTTCCGCGAGCGTCGTCGCCGCCCGGACCTGGGGGCCGTCCTCCCCTCCGCCGATCGTGTAGAGATCGGCCTCGGGAAGCGGGCGGTCCGACGGCGCCTGCACCAGTTCGACGTCGATCCCCCGCCAGGCGGCACGCTTGGCCAGGATCAACCCGTTGCCGCCGTCGCCGTAGGTGCCGAGCAGGTCGGGGTACACGACGCAGACGACCAGGTGCTGCCCCACCGGCCGGCTCACCTCGCCCGCCGCAGGTCGGCGAACGCGGTGTAGTTCCCGAGGAACTCCACGGGCACCTTGGCGTCCGAGCGTCCGAGCGCGTGGTCGAGCGCGGCCAGCGGCCCGTCGACGACGTCGTGATCGACCTCGGCGTAGCGGAGGCGAACGCCGAGGTCGAGGCGCCGGTCGCCGGTTGCGACCACCGACCGTCCGGCCAGGCGCTCGAAGGGGACGTCCCACAGCCAACTGGTGTCGAGGCCGTCCGCGATGCGGGCGTTCACCGACAGGACCACCGGGGAGCCCGCGTCACCGGTCTCGTCCAGGAGATCGAAGATCGCCGTCCACCCCGCCGGGTTCTTGGCCAGCAGGAGGCGTACGTCGTGCCCGGCCCGGGAGATCGTGGAGAACCGGCCGGCCACCTCGGTGACCGACGCCAGGCGCCCGAGCACGAGGTCGATGGTGGCCGGTCCCCCGTCGGCGCCCCGTTCACCCACCCCCTCGAGCAGGGGTAGGGCCGCGATGGCCGCCATGGCGGCATTGGCCCGGTTGAACTGCCCGGGCAGAGCGATCCGGATCGGGTGGCGGGTGCCGTCAGCCAGGACGAGCTCGTCGCCGACCACGTCGGCGGCCACCGCGGGCCGGGCGAAGTCGCAGCGATCACACGCCCACCGGCTGTCGTCGGCGTACGTGATCCGGCCGCCGCACGCAGGGCAGCCGACGGCGTCGTCATGCCACACCTGGCCGGCCCCGATCCACCGGACCGCGGGTGCCGTGCCGGCGGCGTAGGCGACCATGGGGTCGTCCGCGTTCGCCACGACCAGGGTCCCGGTCGACCCCGCACCGGCTACGGGCAGGCGGCCGAGTGCATTGCGCCACCGGTCGACCAACATCCGCACCTCGGCGATCCGGTCGAGCTGGTCACGCGACAGGTTGAGGAGGACCACCACCTCGGGATGGGTCTCCTCGATGAGCCGGCCGAGGTAGCCCTCGTCCACCTCGAGCACGGCCACGGTGGCGTCGGGGGCGTCCGCCAGCGCGGCCACGTGGCCGGCCGGCATGTTGGACCCCGTCTCGTTGGTCACCACCGACGACGCATCGCCGGCCCCGGCGAGCGCCGTCGCCAGGAGGCGCGTCGTCGTCGTCTTGCCGTTGGTGCCCGACACCAGCGCCACCCGTCGGCCACGGGCCAGTGTCGTCAGCAGCCCGGGGTCGAGCGCGAGACCGGCCCGTCCGCCGGCCACCGTGCCGCTGCCCCTGCCGAGGGCCCGTGACAACCGGTTGACGGCCGACACGGCGGCCACGGCCACCGAGGCGCGCACGCCGGTCGGCGGGAGGGGACGAGCGGTGGGTCGGACCGTCACGCGGATGGTCGGGTGGCGGCCAGTTCCTCGTCGGTGGGGACGTGCGCCTCTCGCGCCTCGGGCGGGAGGAGGTCGACGACGGCGGACATCAGGGTCGCCGTGTCGGCCACGGCGTCGGTACCACCCAGGTGCACCGGAGGCCCGACGGTGACGGTCACCCGCGGTGGGTGGGGAAGGTTGGCCACGTTCGGCACCTTGGACGACCGGGGCCACACCTTCTCGGTGCCCCACACCCCGATCGGGACGACGGGGGCACCGGTGGCGGCGGCCAGGCGGGCCGCGCCCGTCTTGCCGTGCAGCACCGGGTCGAAGAAGGCCTCACCCCGCGGGATGGTGCCCTGGGGCAGCACGAAGACGGCCTCGCCGGCCCGCAGCGCGGCGGTCGCCTTCGCCATGGACTGGCCGGGCGCCGTGTCACGGTCGACCGGGATGCCGCCGAGCGCCCGGGCCAGTTGCCCGACCACCGGTGCGTCGAACACCTCCTGCTTGCCCATGAACCGCACCGGACGGCGCAGGCGGGCGGCCACCAGCGCGAGCGCGGCCACGTCGAAGTAGCTGCGGTGGTTGGAGACCAGGAGCACCGGGCCCTCCGCCGGGATGTGCTCGATCCCGTTCACGGTGAACCGGGCGTAGGGGAAGGACTCGGGGCGGATGAACGGCCGCAGCAGGTGGTAGGGCTCGAGGCCGACGACGCTCGGCACCCCCGGTGGCCGGTCCCAGTTCTCGAGCGGCCACCGACGGGCCAGGGCCACCGCGGCCAACCTCGGGTCGGCGTTGAGCGGATGGGGATGGCCGACCGCGCTCAGGACCGGGACGTCGAAGACGCTGTCGGAGTAGACGTGGCAGTCCGCCAGGTCGATGGCGTTGGAGGCCGCCCACTCCCGGACCTTGTCCCGCTTGCCCCGCCCCCAGGCGAACTTGCCCACCAGCCGGCCGGTGTAGTCACCGTCCACCTCCTCGTAGCGGGTGGCGATGACGTCGTCGAAGTCGAGCGCCCGGGCCAGGGGCGTGACCAGGTCGAGGGGCGAGGTCGTGGCGAGCACGATGAGACGCCCCTCGGCCCGGTGCTGACCGAGCTGTTCGAGGGCCCAGGGCTGGACCAGGTCGATCAGCTCCTCGACGGCCGACTCGCCGGCGGTGCGCACCGCGTCGGCCGACCGGCCCTTCATCAGTCGTGCGGCCGCCCGGGCCAGGCTCATGAAGGCCGCCGTCTCGCCGAACGTATTGTAGAAGCCGTACAGATAGCGCTCGCCGGGCAGCGAGCGCCCCGACGGAAGCACCCCCTCGGCCACCATGGCGGACTGCAGGATCGGCCCGCTGGCCGAGCGGATGAGCGTGCGGTCCAGGTCGACGAAGACAGCACCGGCGGCGTCGGTCATCCTCTCAACCTACTGCCGGCCGCCAGCGCCTGGTGGCAGCCGCGGCGGCGTGGGACCCAGGGATGTCGCACGGGCGGACAACCAGGTCACGGGCCATGGTTGGGGAAACGGCCCCTTGACGCGGCAAAGGGACCACCGGGGGGGAGAGGTGGTCCCTTCGCACTGACGCAACAAGGAAAGGAGGGGGATTCCTATGTCCTGTGGTTGCAGAAACAAATGTATAACAACCGCGAGCAATCAGTCAACCAGTTTGTCTAGATACCTGGTATCGTTTGATGCGATGGAACTCCGACACCTCCAGGCACTGACCGCCATCAGCGACCACGGGACCTTCTCTGCGGCGGCCGACCACCTCGGAACGGTGCAGTCCAACATCTCCGCCCACGTCGCCCGGCTGGAGAAGGAGCTGGGCGCACCGCTCATCGACCGGGCCGACGGCCGGCTCACCGAGGAGGGCACCGTCGTGGTGGCCCGGGCGCGCCGGATCCTGTCCGAGCTCGACGCCCTGCTGTCCGACGTGGCCGCGTGCAAGGACGAGGTGACCGGGACGGTCCGGGTGGGCATGATCGGCACCACGGCCCGGTGGCTCGTCCCCCGCCTCATGGACGCGGTGGCCCAGCGCCACCCGAAGCTCCGCCTGATCATCGTCGAGGGGACGACGACCGGCCTCGAGCCCCAGCTCGCCAATGGCCAGCTCGACGTCGCCGTCCTCCACCTGCCGGTCAGCGGCCGCGACCTGGTCACCCGCCAGCTGTTCGAGGAGGACCTGATGCTGGTGGTGCCCGAGGGGCACGCCCTCGCCGACACCGACCGCCCGCTCACCCTCGACGACCTCGCCGACCTGGAGCTCCTGCTGCCGCTGCCCGGCACCTCCTACCGCGACGAGCTCGACGCCCTCACCCGCCCGCTCGGTATCACCCTCCTGCCCGCCGCCGAAATCGACGGGCTCCGTCTCATCGCCTCGCTGACCTTCGAGGGCTACGGGCCGGCCATCCTGCCGGCCACGGCCATCCCCGCCATCCTGCGCGACCGGTTCCGGCCGGTCCCGATCACCGGACTCCCCCGTCGGCGTGTCGGCGTCGCCCAGCGCAGCCGGGGACTGCCGTCGGCCCCCACCCGGGCCCTCATCGACCTGGTCCGCACCACGGTGGCCCAGCCCGAGGGCCGGCCGCAGGGCCTCCACCTCCCCGCCTGAGCAGGCCTGCCGCGCCGACCACCGGACCCGACTCAGTTGTGGGCCGGGTCCGCGGGGAAACCCGAGACGAGCGCCAGCGCGCCGCCCTGGCGGCGTAGGACACGGCGCCACAGCCCTTCGGGGTCGGCCGAGATCGGGTCCCGGCCCTCGGCCCTCACCACATACCAGGATCCCTCGGCGATCTCCTCCTCGAGCTGTCCCGTTTCCCATCCGGCGTACCCCGAGAACAGGCGCGCCCCGACGACCGAGTCGGCGTAGTCCGCCGGGTCGGCGTTCAGGTCGACCGTGCCGATCGGCCGGTCGTCGTCCACGAGCAGTCGCCAGCCCACCGGACGGCCCGGTGCACCCTCGACGGCGGCCCCACGTGAACCGAGCCGGACCAGGCCGATCAAGGAGTTGCGGGACACCGGGCCGCCGGTGAACAGCTCGGCCGGGGCCGTGGCCAAGGCGTGCCACCGGGGCAACAGCTGGTCGACGGCCACTCCGCCAGGACGGTCGATGACCACGCCGAGGGTACCGTGCGCGCCGTGGTCGAGCAGGAGGATCACCCGGCGGGCGAAGTTCGGGTCCTCGAGCTGGGGCGTGGCGACGAGCAGGTTGCCGGGAAGGGCCTCGGGGGCGGGCTCGCCCCCGTAGGGGTCGAACTCGCTGAACGGGTCGATCGGCACGCCCCGATGATGGCGCATCCGGGGCCACGTCGGCACGCCGGCGGCACCGTGTCGACGACGGCCACGCCGACGAATGGCGCGCCGGGCCCGAAGCGGAAAGGCTGTCGCCATGGCACTTGTCTCCGTCACCACCGCCGCGCCCCACGTCCGGGTCATCACGCTCGACAACCCGGCCCGGCTCAACTCGATGTCGTTCGCCCTGGTCGCCGACCTCTACGAGGCCATCGCCTCGGTGGCGGCCGACAACGACTGCCTCGTCGTGGTGCTCACGGGAGCAGGCCGTGCCTTCTGCTCGGGCCTCGAGCTCGAGCACGCCGGGTTGCCGCCCGGCGCCGAGAACCTCGGCCGCCACCGCATGGGCCTGCGGGCCATGGAGTACATGGGCGGGATCGTGCCGGCCCTGCGCAACCTGCCCCAGCCGGTGATCGCCGCCATCAAGGGCCCCGCCTACGGCGGGGGCATGTGCCTCAGCCTGGGGGCCGACATCCGGCTGGCCGGGCGCTCGGCGGTGTTCTGCGGCGCCGGGATCACCAACGGGCTGACCGGGTGCGAGCTCGGGGTCAGCTGGCTGCTCCCCCGGGCCGTCGGGACGTCCAGGTCGAACGAGATCCTCCTGACCGGGCGCAAGGTCGACGCCGAGGAGGCGGAGCGGATCGGCCTCGTGTCGCGGCTGGTGGGGGACGACGAGGTGCTCGACCGCGCCGTCGAGATGGCGGTCGGGATGACCGCACTCAGCCCGCTCGGCCTGACCCTCACCAAGGACACCCTGTGGGGCTCGCTCGAAGTGGGGAGCCTCCAGACCGCCGTCGACCTGGAGAACCGGACCCAACTGCTGGCCGGCTTCACCGGCAACCTGAACGAGGCCGCCGCCGCCTTCAAGGAGAAGCGGCGCCCGGTCTACACGGAGTAGTGGCCATGGCCAAGGCCCGCCGCGGGCGCAAGCAGCACCGCCGGCCGAGCGATCCGGACGCCGGTGACGGGGGGCGCGAGCACTGGCGGTCCGACGGCACCCCCAAGGTCGCCTACGGGTCCGCCGACGAGGCCAACCGGGCCACCCTCCAGGCCCGGCTCGAGCACGGCGTGGACCTCGAACCGTACACATGCGGGATCTGCCACCAGTGGCACCTGGCCAACCGCCGGGACTGATCTGCAGTGTGGATCAACTGTACCGTCCGGACGGTATAGTAACGGCATGGCCACCACGACCGCTTCGCCGACACCGGCGCGCACCGGCGCGCGGACGACCCACCGGGACAGCGCCGCCACCAAGCGGCGGATCCTGGACGCGTCCGAGCGCGTCGTGATGCGCGACGGCGTCGGCCACCTCACCCTCGAGGCCGCCGCCGGCGAAGCAGGTCTGTCCAAGGGCGGCGTCCTGTACCACTTCCCCACCCGTGACGCCCTGGTGGCCGCCATGGTCACCCGGATCATCGAGCAGTTCGACGACGACATCGCCTCCTACCTCCCCGAGTCCGGGACCCCCGAGGCCGAGCTGCCCGGCGCCTACGCCCGCGCCTATGTGCGCGCCACCCTCGAGCCGGTGACCCCGGGCGAGGAGCGCTTGGGCGCAGCACTGCTGGCCGCCGCTGCCGCCGAACCGGAGCTGGTGGTCCCGCTCCAGGAGGCCGCCGCCCGCTGGCAGAACCGACTGATGGAGGACGGGCTCGACCCCACCCTGGTCACGCTCATCCGACTGGCCTGCGACGGCCTGTGGCTCTGCGGGCTCTTCGGGCTCGCCGCCCCCCACGGCGAGCTCCTGGCGTCGGTGAGCATCGCCCTCGAGCAGATGGCCCGGGTGCCGTCATGATCCGCCGCGGACCCGCCGCGCCCGTCGCACCGCCGACCGACGCCTCGGTCGCGCTCATCCGCACCCTCACGGTCACCGTCTTCCTGCTGTGGCTGGGGTCCACGTCGATCATCCCGATGCTGCCCGTCTACATCCGCAGCCTCGGCGGGACCGACACGCTGGCCGGGCTGGTCATGGCGTCGTTCTTCGCCGCCGGCGTGCTGTTCCAGTACCCGGTGGGCAAACTGGCGGACCGGGTCGGCCGCAAGCCGGTGCTGCTGGCCGGACTCGGCATCTACGCCCTTGCCAGCTTCGCCTTCCTGGCTCCCATCGCGCCGACGATGGCCATCGTGTTGCGCGGCCTCCAGGGCCTGGGCGCAGGGGGTGCCGCCATCGCCGCACTCGCCATGGTGTCGGGCGCCGTCGCCGTCGAGCGGCGCGGCCGGGCGTTCGCGTCGATCTTCAGCGCCGAGATAGCCGGGATGGCCGTGGGACCGCTCATCGGCTCGATCGTCGGCGCCCGCCACATGTGGATCATGTTCCTCGCATCGGGCGTGATGGCGTGCGCCGCTGCCGTCCCGGCCGCCCGCATCATCGAACCGGCCGAGGAGGCCGCGCTCCGCAGGGCCCGGACCAACGGGGACGGGACCGTCAACCGGCTGGCCCCGCTGCACTGGAGCCCGTCGATGACCGGTGCGCTCATCGCCGCGGCCGCCCTCGGGCTGACCACCGGCATCTACGACATCTGCTGGACCCTGCTGCTCGTGTCCCGCGGGGCCACCAGCTGGCAGATCGGCGTCTCGTGGACGCTGTTCGCGGTGCCGTTCGTCATTGCCGCACGACCGAGCGGCTGGCTGGCCGACCACATGGACCGGCGCCTGCTGGTGCTCGGTGGCCTGGGCCTGGCCACGGTGTTCTGCGCGTCCTACCCGTTCATCCACTGGGTCCCGGCCCTGATGGTGCTGGGCGGCACCGAGGCGCTCGGGTTTGCCGCGGCCATGCCCGCCCTGCAGTCGCTGCTGACCCAGGGGTCCGAACCGTCGGAGGTCGGGCGCATCCAGGGGATGTTCGGGACCACGCAGACCGCCCTGACCGCGGTGTCGGCCGCTCTGGCCGGCGCCGCCTTCGCCGTCGCCGCGTGGCTGCCGTTCCTGTCGGCCGCCGTCCTGACCGCGGGTGCACTGGTCGTGGCGGCGATCGTCTGGCGGCGGGTTCCCGGGCACGTGCATGCCGAGCTCCACGCGGTCGACGTGGCGCCGGCGACGGTCGGGGACGACCTTGGCGTCGTGGTGTCCCCGACGTCGCCCCCGACCGGGGCGGCTCAGCCGACCGTGGGTGTCAGCGCCGAGGTGCAGTAGGCGCACTTCGTCGCCGCGTCGGGCACCTTGGACAGGCACTCGGGACACTCGCGCACCGGCTCCTCGGTCGGGGTGCGGCCGAGCCTGGCCATCAGTGCGTTGACCGGCTTGATCACCACGAAGAAGATCACCGCGGCGACGATCACGAAGTTCAGTACCGCGTTGAGCACCAGGCCGTAGTGGATCGTCGAGCCGTTGATCTTGAAGGAGAGGCTGTCGAACTGACTGCTCCCTCCGAAGATCGCCTTGATCAGCGGCGTGATGATGTTCACGGTGATCGAGGTGACCACCGCGGTGAACGCGGCGCCGATGACCACGGCCACCGCCAGGTCGAGCAGGTTCCCCCGCAGCAGGAACTCCTTGAACTCCTTGATCATCGACACACCTCTCGCGCTCGGCCCTCCGGCGCCGGCCGGCGCCTCGCCCACGACTGTACGCTCGGCGTGGTCGCACTGCGACCCCGGCATCCGCACCCCCGTAGGTCGACCCTTCGGCAGCCACCCTGGTTCCGGCAACGCGGCCCGGGAGGGCGATGCTCAGGGCAATCCGGGGTGGACGGCGGCCGTCCAGCGGCCGGTCATCTCGACCTGGCACACGGTCGTCGCCGCCCGCAGCAGCCAGCCGATCACCTCACGGTTGTCGGCGTCGGCCGGCACCTCGGCCACGAGCCCGCGCCGCGGGTGGTCCTGGGTGACCCGCCATCCAGCCGGCACCGGCTGGCCGAGGTCGCGCAGGCGCCAGGCCACCCGCGGCCCCGAGGCGTGCTGCAGCCCGACGGTCGTCGGCTTGACGGGGCGCCCGGCATGGCGCTTCCCCGGCATCCACGTGATGACCGGTACCTGGTGGGTCGACCCGCCGAGGAAGGCGAACGGGCCGGGCTCGGGCGGCTGGTGCTCCTCATCGATCACCGGCGCGATGTTGATCCACCCGGTCCCGCCCGCCCGGACCATCGCCATCTGCGCCAGCAGTTCGGCATCGTCGTGGGCGACGAACCCGAAGTCGACAGGGCGGTTGCGGGTCACGTCCGCCGACTCACGTCAGCCACGTCACGTCTGGAGGTCCCCCACCGCTGCGGCGAGGTCCTCGAGCTCCGCCCGCCACGAGTCGGGGCGGGCCAGTGGGCGCACGACGAACTTCGAGAACCCGACCTCGAGGAACGCCTCGAGGAAAGCCCGCAGCGCGTCCAGCCCGGCCGGGACGACCAGCGCGGGGTCCACGCCCTTGCGGGACCGGCCGAGGGCAGCCAGCAGTGACGGATCGAGCGGGCCCGGCGCGTAGGCGAGGGACACGCCGAAGTGCTCGGGACTGATGGCCCGGCCGGCAGCATCGGCCACCTCGTCGATCACGACCTTGCCCGCCGCAGCCTCGGCCGGCGTGCACGCCGAGGGCAACCAGCCGTCGGCGGAGCGTCCGCACCGCTCGAGCGCGGCCGGCACCATACCGCCGAGCCAGAACTCGAGCGGATCCTGGACGGGCAAAGGCGCCAGCGTCACGCCGTCGAACTCCCCCACCGCACCGTGGTGGTCGACCGTCTCCCCCGCCCACAGCCGACGCAGCACGGGGAAGGCCTCCTCCATCAGCGGTCCCTTCTCCTTGCCGACCACCCCGACCGCCCCGGACTCGGGGGCCTGGGCCAGCCCGGGCACGAAGGTGACGAGCAGGCGGCCCTCCGACAGGCGGTCGAGCGTGGCGAGCTGCTTGGCCACCCGGACGACGTTGCGCCCCGGGAGCAGCATCGTGGTGCCGAGCTTCAGCCTCGGGTTGTGGCCGGCCGCATACGCCAGTGCGGCCAGCGGGTCCAGCGTGGGCGCCGTCAGCACCTCGGGAAGCCACAGCGAGTCGAACCCCAGTTCGTCGAGGTCGTCGACCAGGCGGCCCAGGCCGGCCGGGTCGCCATCGAGGGCGCCCATGCCGACCCCGATGCGGACCTTCACCCGGCCGCCAGCGGCGGACCGTCGAACCGGTCGACAGTGGTGAACTCCTCCACCGCGCCGCGTCGAAGTTTCGTCGGCTGCTTGACCGGGTGGCCGAGCGCGAGCAGGCCGACCACGGCGTGGGTGTCGGGGACGCCCAACAGCTCGGTGACGGCCTGCTCGTCCCGCACCACCATCGTCGTCATCACGCCGGACAGCCCCTCGGTCCGCGCGGCCAGGAGCACGCTCCAGGCGAACGGGTAGATCGAGGCCCCGCCGACCAGGGTGTAGTGGTCGCTGTCCCGGTCGACCGTGGCGAGCCGGGTGAAATCGGCGAGCAGGACCAGCATCACCGGGACCTCGTCGAGGTGCTCGGCAAACCCGCCGGGCCCGGCCGCGGCCGCGGCCGCGATCGCTCCAGCACCGGCCAACGAGGACTCCTCGAGCTCGCGGTCGGTGACGACCGCCCACGGGGTGAGGCCGGCCGACACCTGGGCCAGGTACTGGTACCAGCCTGGCAGGTAGATGTCGCGCAGGGCCCGACGGGTGGCCGGATCCTTGACCACCACGACCCGCCACGCCTGGCGGTTGCCGCCGTTGGGCGCGAACCGGGCGGTCTCCAGCAGCCGGTAGACGACGGCGTCGTCGACGGGCTCGTCGGTGTAGTCGCGCACGGCCCCCGTGGTGCGGAGCGCCTCAGCCAGGTCCACGGCCGCCCCCGGCCTAGAGGATCTCGAGAATGGCGTCGGCCGCGCTGACCGTCAGTCCGCCGCCCGGCTCCACCTGCAGCGCGGTGACCACACCGTCCTCGATCACCATGGCGTAGCGCCGGGACCGGGTACCGAGGCCCAAACCGCTGCCGTCCATCTCGAGCCCCACGGCAGCGGCGAATTCGCCGTTACCGTCAGCCAGCATCAGGACGCTGTCGCCGACGTTCTGCGAGTCGCCCCAGGCGCTCATGACGAAGGGGTCGTTGACCGAGATGCAGGCGACCGTCTCGACACCCTTGGCCGCGAGGTCGTCGTGACGGATCACGAAGCTCGGTAGGTGGTAGTCGGAGCAGGTCGGCGTGAAGGCGCCGGGCACGGCGAAGAGGACGACCTTGCCGGTGCCCAGGACGTCGGCGGTCCGGACGTGGGTCGGGTTGCCCCCCACAGTCGTCATGACCGGGATGTCGGGGATCCGGTCGCCTACGGCAATGCTCATGGTTCTTCTCCTGGGCGTCTACCCGGACGGTCCGGGGACGGTCGTCGGGTGAATCGGTGGCACGGCTCTCACGCCGCTGCACGCAGCATACGGTTCACCGGCCGGAGTCGGTCACCAAGGGATCCGGGGCCCCTCGTCCAGCGGGGGCAGGTCCGGGGAGCCGGTCGCCTCGGCCGTCGGTCCGGGGCCGGCCCACACCAGGACGGACGCGCCGACGGCGAACGCTGCCGCCGAGCCGGCGAACAGGCCGAGCTCGGCTGCGGTCACCAGCGGGGGGTCGTGGGCGAACGCCAGCTCGGCGATGAGCAGCGGGACGGTGAAGCCGATCCCGGCGACCGCTGCCCCGCCGGCCAGGTGCCGCCACCGCACCCCGTCGGGCAGGCGCCCGAGCCGGAGCCGGACCACCGCGAGGCAGGCCAGCGTGATCCCGCCCAGCTTGCCGAGCACGCGGGCGAGGCCGACGCCCACGAAGACGGCGGTGGCCCCGGGCGGGCCGAGGATCCCGGTGTGGAAGGTGATCCCGGCATTCGCCAGGGCGAACATCGGCAGGACGGCGAAGGCGGACCACGGCGCCACCCGCGCCTCGAGGTCGGCGGCGGGGTCGGCGGCCCGGCTCGGTCGGCGAACCCGTCCGGCTCCCGCCGTGCCGGGGACCAGCAGCCCGGCGACGACGCCGGCCAGCGCCGGCTCGATGCCACCCGCCGCCAGCAACACCCACAGCACCGCTCCACCGACCAGGGCCACGGCCGCCGAGGCCCGGGTGGAGCGGCGCAGGAGCACGAGCACGACCACCACGGCCACGGCGGCGGCCAGCGCCGGCACATAGGTCCGCGACGAGTAGAAGATGGCCAGCACCACCACCGAGCCGATGTCGTCGGCGACGGCCAACGTGAGGAGGACCACGCGCAGCCCGGTCGGCACCCGGCGTCCCAGCAGGGCCAGCGCACCGAGGGCGAAGGCGATGTCGGTGGCCATCGGGATACCCCAGCCCGACGAGCCCGGGCCCCCGTGGGCGACGGCGGCGTAGACGAGTCCGGCCCCCGCCATCCCGCCCAGCGCACCGGCCACCGGTACCACCGCGGTGCGGGTGTCGGCCAGGTCGCCGTGGCGCCGTTCGCGTCCGATCTCCAAGCCGACCACCAGGAAGAACACCGCCATGAGTCCGCCGTTGACCCAGTCGCGGACCGTGGTGAAGTCTTGGAAGGCGCGGCCGCCGACATGGGTCGGATGGAGCCACGTCGACGCATAGGTGGACGACCACGGACCGTTCGCCCAGACGAGGGCGACGGCGACGGCGAGCACGAGCACCCAGCTACCGGCCACGTCGGACCTGAGGATCCGGGCCAGGGCCCCGCCCGGGGAGGGGTACTCCGATCGACTCACCGCGGCGCGCTCACGCCCCCAGGGTACCGACGACGGGGTGCGCCTTCGGGGAGTCGGGGCCGGGACTGGGGCTCAGACCACGCTGAGCACCGTGCGGCCGAATGCCTCGATGGCCACGAGCTGTGCATCGCGGGTGTCGCCCGGCAGTGCCACGCTCACCCACTCGACCCCGATGGCCTCGAGCTCCCTGATGGAGGCGACCACCCGGGCGTCGTCGACGGGCCTGGCCCCCATCGACAGCCCCTCGGGGATGAAGCACACGGTGAGTGGCGAGCTCCGTCCCACCTGGGCGGCGTGTTCTCGTGCGTAGTCGAGGGCGACGGCCAGGTCGGCGGCGGTCTCGAGCGGCGCCGTCCGGGTCCGCGCCGCGAACTTTCCCGGGTTGGGGAACGGACACCAGCCGTCGGCGGACTCGACGGCCCGCCGGATGGCCCGACGGCTGTTCCCGCCGATCCACAGCGGAGGCCGAGGCCGCTGGCGCGGCCGGGGAAGCATGGTGTTGCCGGGGGCCCGGTAGCCCGTCCCCTCGAAGGTGACGCTCTCCCCCGTCCACGCGGCCTCCAACGCGGCCAGTGCCTCGTCCATGCGGTCGTTCCGCTCGGCGAAGGGTGCGCCCAGTGCCTCGAACTCCGGCTCGAGATAGCCCGCCCCCAGCCCCACCACCGTCCGCCCGCCGCTCAGGACGTCGAGCGTGGCGATCCCCTTGGCGGCCAGGAACGGGTTGCGGTAGGCGAGGACGAACAGATTGGTGTGGAGCAGGACCGTCGAGGTGGCCGCGGCCGCGAAGGACAGCGCGACCAGCGGGTCGAGGGCATGGTGGCCCCCGTGGGCCAACCAGTCGTTCCCCGGGAAGGGGTGGTCGGTCGTATAGACGGCACCGAACCCGGCGGCTTCGGCGGCGGCGGCCAGCTCCCCGATGGCGCCGGGCGCCAGGAACTCCTCGCCGCAGTCGACCCGATGGGTGGGCAGCCCGTACGAGACGCGCACGGCGCTACCGGGCCCCTGCCAGCCCGGCCAGGAAGGCCGGCATGCGCGAGGGACGGCCCGCCGGGTCGACCGCCCCGTGCACGGTGACGGCGGTGGCCCGGGGCACGCCGCCGACCTCGAGGAGGTAGCCGACCTGGAACGTGGTTCTGGTCAGGCAGTCGACCAGCACGTGGATGCCGACCTCGTCATCGAACCGCAGCGGCTTGCGATGGCGGACGTACAGCTCGAGTACGGCGAAGTCGACGCCCTCCGGCCCGGACCGGACCACCTCGTAGGGGAAGCCGGCGTCGCGCAGCATGGCCGAACGGGCCTCCTCGAGGTAGGCCGGGTAGGCGCCGTGGTGGATGATGCCCATGGCATCGGTTTCCGCGAAGCGTGTCCGCAACGCGTGGGTGAACCGGTAGTCCGAGGCGTCGAGTGACGGCTGCAACGAGAGGCGCACCTCGGCGAGGCTACTGCCCGCCCGCCCCGACCTGAGGCTGGTTCCACTCGATCCATCCCGTCCCCGTGCGCCCGTCGCCGGTCGTGAACCGGGCCACGGCGCGGGGGAACCGGCTCACCCGGCCGTCGGTCGACGTGAGCAGGAGCGGACCGAAGCCCAGCGGCTCGATGGCGAGGTCGAACCCGACCGGGTCGATCCGGGCGCGGGCCGACGACGGCAGGCCCTCGGGGCCGAGCACCTCGGTCACATCGAGGCCGGTGACCGGCACCACCTCGCCGTCCGGGTGCTGGACGTACCCGAAGGGGATGCGGGTGCCGGGGATCCGGATGTCGGCACCGTGCACACGCGTCCCGTCGTCGAGCCGCCCGGCGAACCAGCACCACGTGAATGCCCACCAGTCCCGGACGCCCCACGAGTGGTCGCGCTGCCCGTGACCCACGACCGGGATGCACTCGTCGCCCACCGTGACGGTTCCACCGACCAGGCAGGGGATCTCATAACGGGTCGTGACGTCATAGTGGTAGGGCACGCCGTCGGTCGTCCACGTGAGGTCGAGGTCGAGCGTGGTGGGCGTGCCGACGGCACCCCGGTAGACGTCAGCCGGGTCGTCGTGGAGCACGGCGGGCACCGACGCGGTCAGGAGGAACGAGTCCAGCGGCTTGCCCACGACACCGGCGAAGGCGTGCCCGGCGGAGTCCACGGCCAGCCCGGGCTCGGGGGCGACGGGCAGGTCGTAGGCGAACGACGCCACGAGCGGGCGGCCCTCGCGCACCACCGTCGTCGTCCACCACGTGACGCCCAGGTTGGGGTAAAGGCCGATGCGGGCATAGCCGGACACCGAGCCGTCGTGCGACACGACGTCGAGGTAGTGCGACTCGTTCCACAGCGGGTCGTCCGATGGCTCGTGCCGTCCCTCGTCGGACGGATCGACGGCGTGCGGATTCGGGTCGCTCATCGTGTGCTCCTTGCTGCGTCAGCCGGGGATCGTCACCGCCTGGCGGTACCCCCCGTGGTTCCACTGGGTCTAGCAGGCCGCCCGGCCGGCCAGCGGACGGCACTCCCATGTCCGGTGCGAGCCGGCATCGCCAGCCGGCGGAGGGCGGGCGCAACTCCCGGGCTTCCCGTCGGGCACCCGACCTCCGGCTCGGGAACCGCCCGGTGCCCGCAATGCCCCCTGCGCCTACCCGTGGGTCGGCCACCGGTCAGCCGCGCCGGCCGGGTCAGGGCGTGGTGGTCGCCGTGGGGTTGGATCCGGTTCCCGTGGCGCTGCCCGACCCTGAGCCGCCGTGGCGTGGATGGTGGCCGCAGCCGGCCCCCGTTGCGGAGGGTCCGGTCGTGGTCGTCGTGCCGGTCGGGTCCGTGGTCGTCGTCGTGGACGGGTCAGTCGTCCCGGTGCCCGTGTCGCAGGTGCCGCCGCCGGTGCCCTGGTTGCCGCCGCGGCTCGTCCCGCCGCCGATCGGGCCGGGGTTCGTGCCGCCGGTCGATCCTCCGCC
>JADGOH010000103.1 GCA_017883025.1 Acidimicrobiales bacterium | reverse complement strand
GTGTCGGCCCCGGCAGCGGGACCCGCCTTCGACCTGGTGCTCGCCACCGGAACCATCGCCGTGCAGGGGACCTGGTCGAACCGGGCCAACGGCGGCAAGGGGGCGTGCTCCGACGGAGAGCCGGACTACGTGTTCGCGCCAGTGGTGTCTTCGGTGTCGCCCGCCTCGGCGGCCGCCGGGACGACGGTGACCGTCAGCGGGTCCAACCTCGGCGGGGCGACGTCGGTCGCCTTCGCCGGCACGCCGGCCATGGTGCTGTCGGACACGCTGACGGCCATCACGGCGGTCGTGCCTGCGGGCGCCGCCGACGGCGTGGTCACCGTCGTCAGCCCCCGCGGGACGGCCACCAGCGGTGCCGTGTTCCACCTGGCGCCCTCGATCGCCACGTTCGCCCCGACGTCGGCGCCGCGGGGCGGGACGGTGACCATCTCCGGATCCGGGCTCGGCGGGGCCAGGCGGGTGACCATCGGCGGCAAGAAGGCGGTCATCTGGTCCGGGACGGTGAACCGGATCGTGGTGACCGTGCCGGCCCGGGCCGCGACCGGGTCCATCGCCGTGGTCACCAAGTACGGGACGGGCACCAGTGCCTTGCCGCTGACCGTTACCTGAGCCACGGCGGGCCCGGGGCCGGATCGCCAGCCGGGGTACGGGTTCCAGGGCCCGGTAGGGTGGGTCCCGATGGACGCAGCCGGCAGCCCGGACGGAGACCGCGGAACCGGCGCACCTGACCCTGACCCTGTGCCGGACGAGCCGGACGGGCCGGACGGGCTCGACGGGCCGCCGCCGGACCGGCCTGACCGCCTGTCGGGAGTCGACGCCGCCAAGGTCCACGCCACCCTCGCGGGAGGGCTGGCCGTGTGCAGCGTCGCCTTCTGGTTCGAGATACGGCGCGCCCTCGCCGGGAACGGTTTGAGCTGGGCGTACGTGTTCGAGTGGCCGCTGTTCGCCGGGTTCGCCGTCTACATGTGGTGGAACGTTCTCCATGGCGGTGCCGCCGTCCGCCGCCGTCGGCCTGCGAAGCCCACACCGGCGGTGGATCCGCGCTACGCCGGGATGCTCGACGCGTGGCAGACCCACCAGCGTGAGCTTCGGGCCGCCCAGGCAGAGGACGAGCAAGCCCCCGGGCCCGACGACGGTTCGGTCCGAGGTGAGGGAAGCCGCACCGACGACTGAGCCGACCCGGTGCATGAGGGTCCGCCGCTTCCGCCGCCGGCCCCGCCGCGTACTGCCGGGCGGGTGACGCGACCTACAGTGAACAGCGGCGCCCGGGACCGATGGCCCCGCAGCGGGGGTGCGTCCTCAGGGATGACACCTGTTGGGAACGTGGAGGAAGCGTGGTTCGCCGATGAACATGGGGCACGGGCTGTCCGCCAACGACCCCACCGTCACTGCCGCGTTCCGCACTGCGCTGATCCACCAGTTCCTCCTCATCGTGTTCCTGGCGACTGGGCTCGCCATCCTGTGGAACTCGATCCGCACGGTCCGGTACCGGCGAGCCGTTCTGGCGGGCGGTGTCGAGGAGCCGCAGCCGATGGTTCGTGAGTACCCCGAACCGGTCGCCCGGCGCATGCTGCGAATCGCGTTTGGCATCTTCTGGATCATCGACGGTCTCCTGCAGACCCAGTCCTCGATGCCGCTCGGACTGACCAGCGGCGTGATCACCCCGGCTGCGTCGTCGTCGCCTGGTTGGGTTCAGCACCTGGTCAATTCCGGCGTGACGATCTGGAATGACCACCCGGTGTCGGCGGCGGCATCCGCCGTGTGGATCCAGGTCGGGATCGGACTCTTCCTCCTGGTGGCCCCCCGCGGCCGGTGGTCGCGCACGGCGGGACTGGTGAGCGCCGGCTGGGGCTTGGTGGTGTGGAGCTTCGGTGAGGCGTTCGGTGGCCTCCTCGGCGTCGGGAGCAGCTGGCTCTTCGGGTCGCCGGGCGCCGCACTGTTCTACGTGGTCGCCGGCGGACTGGTGGCACTGCCCGACCGGGAGTGGGAGACCGAGCGGGTCGGCCGGGCGGTCGTGCGGGCGATGGGGGTGTTCTTCCTCGCCATGGGAGTGCTCGAGGCGTGGCCGGGCCGAGGATTCTGGTCTGGTCGGCCGGGTCCGGACGGGACCGGTGCGACGCTGGCCGCAATGGAGCACCAGATGGCCCGACTGTCTCAGCCGTCGGTGACGGCCTCCTGGGTGAGGGCGTTCGGGTCCTTCACCACGGCGCATGGCTGGTTGGTCAACTTCGTGGTCGTGGTCGCGCTCGTGGGGATTGGTACCTGCTTCCTGTCGGCCCGACCCGCGCTGGTGCGCTCCGGGGTAATCGCCGGGTCGGTCCTGTGCCTCGGTACCTGGGTATTGGTCCAGGACCTCGGGTTCCTCGGCGGTCTGGGGACCGACCCGAATTCGATGCTGCCGATGCTGGTCGTGTTCACCTCGGGGTACTTCGCCATGGTCCGCCTCCCGGTCTCGTCCACCGCGCCCGTGACGCCCGGCGCGGTGGAGCCGGGTGTGCCCTCGGCTCCGGTTGGCGTGCCGGGCCACGTCGCACCCGAGGTGCCGGAGCCGGTCGATACGACCGGGCGCCCGCCCGCCGTGGCCGGCTCGCGGATCCTCGGGCTGCATCCCTCCTACCTGGTCCGCTGTACGGCCGCCCTCGGTGCGGTCGGCATCGTGCTCGTAGGCGCCGCGCCGATGGCGCTGGCCTCCGTCAACCCGACGGCGGATCCGATCGTCAATTCGGCGCTGAACGGCACCCCGAACCTCGTGGACTCACCGGCGCCGGGCTTCACACTCACCAACGAGTCCGGGGCCAAAGTGAGCCTGCACGATCTGGCGGGCCGCACGGTGGTCCTCACGTTCCTCGACCCGACGTGCACCTCGGACTGCCCGCTGATCGCCCAGGAGCTGCGGGTCGCCGACGAGCAGCTCGGCGCCGACGCAGCGCGTGTGGCGCTGGTCTCGATCGTGAACAACCCCCTCTACACATCGCCGGCCGCCACCGCAGCCTTCGACCGCCAGGAGGGCATGGGCCAGCTCGCGAACTGGAGCTTCCTCACCGGGAGCCTCGACCAGCTCCATCACGCGTGGGACGCCTACGGAGTGCAGACGGCAGTCTCCCCGGCCGGGGCGATGGTCGCCCACAGCGACCTCGTCTTCCTGATCGACCGGACCGGTCGGCTCCGGGTGGTCCTCACGTCGGATCCGGGTGCGCAGGGCGACGCGGCGCTCCACTCCTCGTTCTCGTCCACCGTGGCCCAGCAGGTCCGACAGCTCCTCCGCACGTGATCGGCAGGCTCCGCTGGCACCTACCGGCGTTGGCGGGCATCGGGGCCCTCGCGATCGTCCTGGCCGCCTGCGGGACGACGACCCCCTCCATCGATGCGTCGCCGGTCCCGGCTGGGCTGCCTCCCGCACAGGCCCTTCCGGGGTCGGGCGGCACCTGGGCGACCTTGGCCATGGGCCGTCTCGACGACCCGCTCGACACGTTCGGCGAGCTGTTCTTCCGCTCCGGATGCGGCGGCGGGTCCAGTTGCGGCGGCGGAGGGCACGAATGGTCCCTCGCCACACCGCCTGGGGTGGCGAGCAACGGCGGCATCATGGTGGCCGCCGGACCCGATGGCGGCCTGACCGCCGGATTCGGGATCTCGCTCGACCTCCGGTTCTCCCCGCTGGCCGAGACGACCGACGCCGGATCCGTGTGGACCGGCGGGATACTGCCGGTCGCCCTGGCCGCCGTGCCCGACGCCCTCGCGGCCGCCCGTGGGACGCAGCGGCTCGCGCTGGAGGCGCCCGCGCCGGTCGGCAACGGTGGCCTGCTCGCCAGTACCAACGATCTCTCGACATGGGCCCGATTGGCGGGCCGGGGTGCGGTGACCTCGGCCGCGACCGCTGCTGGCTGTGCGCTCGGCCGGCTGACCGCCGTGGCCATCACCGCACACGGGGACGACCTGGTGGCGGGGGACTGCGCCGGTGGGGGGAGGGCCGGGATCTTCCGGGTCGGAACGGACGGCCGGTCGGCGCCCGTGGCCGCGCTCGGGCCACGAGTCTCCTCGGCAGTCGGAGCCGAGGTCCGGGTGGTTCGGCTGGTGGCGACCGGCGGAGTGCTGTCCGCGCTGGTGGTGAAAGGGACCGGTGCCGACGCATCGCTCGAATTGGCGACGAGCACCGACGGCGCCGCCACGTGGACCGTGTCGGCGCCGTTCGCAGCGGCCCGACCGGTGGTATCCACCGCGGTCACCACAACCGGAGGCTTCGTCGTCCTACTGGGCGGCGACGGGGGGGGTGGCGGGAGGGGTGAGGCGGCCGTGGTAGCGCCGGCTCTGCCCTGGCACGTGCTGCCGGTGCCTCCGGTCGGCACTGCGGTGATCGCCTACGGCGCCGATGACGGTGCCGTCGAGGCGCTGGTGCCGTCCGGCGCCGTCCTCGACGTCGACCGGCTCGGACCGGCCGGATGGCACCGGGTGCAGGAGTTGCACATTCCTCTCCAGTTCGGGAGCACGTCCGCCGGTGGGGGATCGACGGGCTGACGGGATCAGTCGTACGTCGGTGCCGCGTCGGACGCCGGGGGGAGGCGGTGCAGGTATCGTCGGGCACGTCCGCCGCCACGGTGCGGACCGGGGGAGACCGCAGGTGCACTACCTCACCAACAACTGGTCGTTCGACCCGTTCCTGATCGTCGTGGCGTTCGTCGTAGTGGCGCACGAGCTCGGCCTCGCCCGTCTGCGGGCCCGGTCGACGGAGGCTCACACCCGGCACCGACGGCTCCGCTCCCTCGCCCTCTACGGCGGCCTCCTCCTCCTCCTGCTCTCGGTGGAGTCGCCGATCGACTACTGGGCAGGCGAGTACTTCTTCGTCCACATGTTCGAGCACCTGCTCATCGCCTTCTACGCCCCGATCCTGATCGTGGTCGGCGCACCCTGGATCCCGCTCCTGTTCGCACTGCCGGTCGGCGCCCGGCGCCGGATGGGGCGGTTCTTCCTCCTCGGCACCTGGGCCGGAGGGCTCCGAGCCGTCGGCCGGTTCGTCCGGAACCCGTGGGTGGCGGTCATCTCGTTCAACGCGGTCATGGTCCTGTGGCACGTGCCCGCGCTGTTCGAACTCTCCGAGCGGAACCAGCTGACCCACGTCTGGCTCATGCACGGGAGCTTCTTCGTGACCGGGATCCTGTTCTGGCTGCAGATCATCCCGTCCCACCCGATGAAGCCCCAGGCCAGCGCCGTCTGGCAGGCCGGGGCGATCATCGGGACCAACGTGGCGATGTTCGTCCTCGCCATGTCACTCAGCATCCTCACCGCGTCGAGTTGGTACCCGGGCTACGCCCACGACCCGGGCGTGACGCTCTCCCCGTTCGCGGACCAGCAGATCGGCGCGGCGATCCTCTGGGTGTGCGGCGACTTCTGGGCGGTTCCGGCGCTCATCGTCGTGTTCAAGCGGGCGATCGACAGCGACGGGTCGTTGTCCAATGTGCTCGACCGGCTGACCGGTCGCGGTGCCGTCCCGACGGCGGAGGAGTTCCGGAGTCCGAAGGCCGAATCGTCCGGCCCGGCCTGAGCCGGCACCGCCCGACACGAGGGAGCGCCGACCCCCCGAAAGCAGAAGTACTTGACCAGGCCCGCAGTCCCGCTTACGTTCGTCTCCTAGAGGGTTCGATTGTCGCTCCGGGTGGATCGCTCGGACATGGCGGCCGAGGGGGTACGGTTCCACGCATCGGGTCGGTAGTCCCGATGCATCAGTAGTGCGAGCGACTCGCGACGGTTCGGGGAGAACAGCATGTCATTCAGGGGGAGACTCTCGACGTTCCTTGCGCTGCTCGCAATCGCCGCCGCCCTGGTCGTCTACACCGTGGTGACGTACCTCCTTCCGCAGTCCGGAGTGGTCGACTTCACGTCGGCGCAGTCGGCCGGCGCCCCGGTCAACCTGACGGTCCAGACGGTTGGTTCGATCGGGTACGGCGCGCATCCGACCTGGGTGACGTACGTCGTCCGGGCGCCGAACGGCCAGTGGATGCACGACACGACGTGGAAGATCCCGGCGCACACCCGGATCAACGTGACCGTCCATCAGTTCGACTCGGGCAGTCCCCTGCGCAATCAGCAGTGGGGCCGTGTCCAAGGGGTGTTGGGCAACGTCGAGGTGCTCAACGGCAAGCCGGTCGCAGTGTACGACTCGAACACCGGCAACGGGGTCGGCCACACGTTCGCCGTCCCGGCGCTCGGGATCAGCGTGCCGCTGGTCGGGGTGGACCCGAACGCCACCAACGTCTGCAGCGAGGCGCCTTGCGGGTCGGACAGCGTGAGCAACACCATCAAGTTCTCGTTCGTGACTCCCGGACCGGGTGAGTACCGCTGGCAGTGCTTCGTGCCCTG